>JAUXVD010000003.1:0-300000 GCA_030684575.1 Nitrospirota bacterium
TTATCAGTCTCCTCACTTGCCGGTCCGTGACCATGCGCCCTCCCTTGGTAGAGCGAAGAGGGTACAGGACTGGCGGTTAGGAGGCGCGGCACCCCGCAATTCTAGTTGTCGTTACCCCGCAATTCTAATTGTCGCTGAACACAGGGGATTAGTGCGAAAGACCCGAAGCGGTTTCTGCGGGACGGTCATGGGCAGGAGCCTTGGAGAGATTGGATTGAACCGGCCAAGCCACCCGCTCAGACCGCGCCTCCACAAGCGCGGTGTGTCTGGGTGAACGGCGGAGGCTGTGAGGAATATGCGGCGCATCCGTCGAGGTATTGCGCAGAGCATCGGTACAAACTGAGGGCGATCCAAGGGAAAATGAATCGGGCGCCGCATGCTGCACCGATAGCTGGTCTGGATCAGGCAAGTGCAGGGAGTGGTCCATGACGATGCGAACCATCCTGAATCCATCGACGGGTCTGACGTGGCGACTCTGTCCGTGGGATGGCGTCTGCCAGATGCCGGTGAGTACGACGCTCGAAGGGAAGGATCACTACTGCCGATGGCATGCCCGCTGTTGCAACTATCCCGCGCAGGCCAGGGATTTTGATTTGTTCACCCAATGGTTGGAAGGGATGCAGCGCGCCTATCCCTCGTTGGGCTGGTGGGGTTGGGATGCTGAGCTGATCTGGCCCGTTCTGCAAGGCGTCGAGACGATCGTGGCCGCAGAGGAGAAGGCTGCATGATGAGGGAAATGACATGCCGAATCTGCCATTAAGACCCTGTTCATTCTCCGGATGTCCCGTGATTGGCCCATGTTCGACGCATCAGCGGAAGGCGAGGCCAACACCAGATGTGAGGCTGTATGACGATCGACGTGGAAGCTCGACGCAGCGCGGCTATGGATACAAGTGGCAGCAGTTCAGGAAGGACTATATCAAGCGTCATCCGTACTGCTGCAAGTGCGCCGCTGCCACCACAGACGTTGATCACAAGATGCCAAGGGCAAATGGTGGGACGGATGACGAACGCAACCTACAGCCTTTGTGTAAGCGCTGCCACAATATCAAGACAGGAAGGGAGCGCAGCAATGCTGATAGGGGGTAGGGGGGTCGAATCTCTAGGTGTTTTGACTCTAGACCGACTGTCTTCCCTCACGCTATGCCGCCGCGAAATTGCAAAACAAAAAGATGCAGGAATGATGATGAATAGCGGTGAAACGGTTGCGCTATCCAGCGCATTGGGAGGCCTATCATGAAGGGTCGAAAGCCTAAAGATGTCGAGATGAAACTGCTCAGTGGCAACCCCGGCAAGCGACCGACTTCGCCCGGATTGCCATCAGGGTCCGCGGCGCCGTTCACTGCGTCGGAGCTAGAGAAGCCCGATTATCTCGACGAATACGCATCGCAAGAATGGGATCGACTCGTCTCGACGCTTTCAAAGATTCTATCGCCTGCGTCGGCCGGCATGGTGCTGGTGGCCTGTGACGCCTATAGCGAGATGCGCACCGCGATGGACGTATTGAAGGACGGCAAACTGACTTATGAGACCGTGAGTGCAAAAGGTCCATCGATGACTCGCGAGCGGCCAGAGATCGGCATTAAGAACCGGGCCCGCACAGCCTATCAGCGCGCTCTGAGCGAGTTAGGCGCCTCTCCGGTCGGGCATACGCGAGTTAAGCAACTTCCTAATGAGAAACAGACGGAACTGCCAGGGATTGCCCGGTTGATGGCGTAGACAGGGAGGGATCTCGTGGGCTGGTCGATCGGCTATGACGACAAGTGGCAGCGTGACATCGGCTACGGCGTGCCGGCGGAGTGCGATCATCCGGTCTGCAATGAAGAGATTAACCGTGGCCTGAGTTATGTCTGCGGCGGTGAGCCGTATGGCGGGGAGCGCGGTTGCGGATTGTACTTCTGCGAGGCACACCGAGTTCTCTCGGCTCGATTGCCGATGTTGTGCACGAGGTGTAAGCAGCGCAAGCGGCCGTTTGATGCGAAGCCCGATCTTCCGGAATGGATCCAATGGAAGTTGACCGATGACAGCTGGGCCGAGTGGCGGCAGGAGCATCCTGAGTTTGTGCGAGATCACAGCAAGGTTGACGTATGAGAATTAAGGGTCCGCAATCATGAGCGCAGACGTCTGCAGAGAGGGAGAGAGGATGACCGACGAACATCGAGCAGCGTGGGAGCCGGAGTCTGGCTGGATCCGGCAGGGCGAGTGCAACCAGTGCGGGGATTGCTGCCGGCAGGCGACGAATCTCATCACCGTGGGCGTGCCGATCGCCGACGAGGCCTATGGCCGGGTGCGCTATGGCGAGCCGACTGGGCGCATTGAGCAGCTCGGAGGAATTCCCGTGTTTCAGATTCGCGGGCCGGTGTTGATGCCCTGTCCGAAGCTGGATGGCGATCGCTGCTCGATCAACGACACGAAGCCGGACTATTGCCGTGACAAGCCGTCTCTGCCGGAGGATATCGACGGCCTGCCGCGCTGCAGCTATTGGTTCGTACATCGCGAGACGGGGGAGGTCAAGGGCCATGCGCAGAGCACGTGACCTGTTGCTGTACGTGAGATGTCTGATCGGATGGCATCTGCGGGTTCGGATGGAGGTGAATCATGAACATTCGAACGGGGATTACTATTGGCGCGTCTGGCTGCGTTGCGCGCATTGCAAACGAGAAATTACCGTGAAAGAAGAGAGCATGTCGTGACCACCATCACCACCGAGACTGCTGTGCCGCGCAGGCGCCGTAAGAGCACTGTGCCACCACCTGCGCCGTTGTCGCCGATTGCGCAGACGGTGCAGCGGTATATGGCTGGCGTGCTAGATGGGACCATCCCGGCAGGGGAACTGATTCGCCTGGCGGTGCAGCGGCAGGTCGACGATCTGCGCGAGGGCCCTGGCCGCGGCCTGCGGTTCGATCCGGCGAAGGCCGAAGAGGCGGTCGAGTTCTTTTTCTACCTCAAGCACAGCAAGGGCGAATGGGCCGGTCAGGAATTCAGGCTGGAGCCCTGGCAGATGTTCACCATCTGGGTACCGTTTGGCTGGATGAACGCCTCCGGGTACCGCCGCTTCCGTACGGTCTACGAAGAGGTCCCCCGGAAGAACGGAAAATCGACGAAGGCCGCCGGCGTCGGGCTCAAGCTTGCCTTTGCCGACGGAGAGGACGGGGCCGAAGTTTATTCTGCCGCGACCAAGCACGATCAGGCGCTGATCGTCTGGAGCGAGGCGATGCGCATGGTCCGGGCCACGCCGGCGCTGTCCGAGCGCATCCAAGTGTTTAAGAACAACCTCAGCCGGCTGGAGAAGTACCAGAAATATGAACCGCTCGGCGCCGACGAAGACACCCTCGACGGCTTGAACGTGCATGGGGTCGTCATCGACGAGCTGCACGCGCACAAGACGCGGGGCGTCTTCGATCTAATGGAGACCGGCACGAGTGCCCGCCGGCAGCCGATGTTGTTTGCCATCACCACCGCCGGGACCGATCAGTCGGCGGCCAGCATCTGCTGGGAGCAACACGTCTACGCAGAGCAGGTGCTGAGGAAGATCATCACCGACGATACCTATTTCGCCTTCATCGCGTCGATGGACGAGGGCGACGATTGGCAGGACGAGCGGAACTGGTTCAAAGCCAACCCGAACCTGGGCGTGAGCAAGAAGCTCGATTACATGCAGGACCAGGCCCGCAAGGCCAAGAACATGCCGGCGAAGCTCAACAGCTTTCTCCGGCTCGATCTCAACAAGTGGACCCAGCAAGTCAGTCGCTGGATCGACATGCTGCTCTGGGACGCCAACGCGGGTCCACCCATCGATGAGGAGGCGCTGCGCGGGAGACTCTGTTATGGCGGGCTCGACCTCTCCAGCGTCTCGGATCTCACCGCCTGGGTGCTGATGTTTCCAGACCCTGTGGTGACTGACCGCATCACGATCGTGCCACGGTTGTGGTGTCCGGAGGCGCGACTGCACGACGAAACGCGCAACCAATACCGCGATCAATATCAGGCCTGGTCCCGCGATGGTTGGCTCCTGACCACGCCGGGCAACGCCATCGACTACGACACGATCAAAGCGCAGATCCTGGAGGACGCGCAGAATTTTCAGCTGCAGGAAGTCGCCGTCGACCGGCTGTTTCAGGGCTATCAGCTCTCCATGCAATTGGCCGACGAGGGCCTCACGGTCGCCGCCTGCGGCATGGGCTTCATGAGCATGGCCGGGCCCTGCAAGGAATTCGAGCGCCGTCTACTTGAAAAGCAGCTGCACCACGGCGGGCATCCGGTACTCAAGTGGATGGCGAACAACGTCGCCGTGCGCGAGGATCCCGCCGGCAACCTGAAGCCAGATAAGGCGAGCAGTCAAGGGAAGATCGACGGCATCATTGGCATTCTGCTCGCGCTCGATCGCGCCATGCGGCATACCACCACCACCTCGGTGTATGAGTCCCGAGGCCTGCTCACACTAGGAGGCTCATCCAATGGCGATACGCCGGACACGGAAGGCCGGACAAATGTATGACCCGAACGAATTGTTACGTAAGACGAAGATGCTACGTGAGGAAGCGGCGTTTCTCCTGGAGGTCACGCCGCGCACAATCGATCGGTATATGACCGAGGGGAAGCTGGAATATAAGTCGACGCCCAGCGGGAGACGGAGGCCGTTGACCGAATCGATTAAGAAGTATCTTTAGTGCATATAAGGAGAGAAGGCATGAGAATAATCAATCTTGACAGGGTTGACTATCCACCGATTCCGAGGTCGATAGCCTTGAGTGAGCCAGCATCGCCAGTTCCTCTAGCTCTCCCTTCAGATCGGTACACGGAAACTGGTCGGCGGTCACGCGACCTGTATTTACGTCGAAACTATGGGATTGGCCTAGATGGGCACGATGCGCTATTGACGGCGCAGGGCGGCGCCTGTGCCATCTGCAAGCAGGCGCCGTCCGACCGCGGTTCGCTGCATGTCGATCACTGCCATACGACTGGACGTGTGCGTGGACTGCTCTGCACACATTGCAATCGCGGTGTTGGCGGATTCAGAGATAATCCACAGTGGTGTCAGTTCGCCTCCAAATACCTGCTCGGAGAGTAAATCATCTCGATTTTGCCATTGAACATTTTCCGAGACATACCCAGACGTTTTGAGACGTTGCGGGACATTACGGGACAAACTGACGTATCGGACGTTCGTTGATGCTGTTATCACAGCACCATGAACTGGAAGTTCTGGGAACGATCCAACGCCGTCTCGAACGCCTCGCCTGAAAACCCGAGCACGACCCTGAGCAATCCGGCGTCGTGGCTCGTCGACCTGTTCGGCGGCACCACCGATGCCGGCGTGCAAGTCAGTGAGCAGAGCAGCATGCGGACCAGCGCGGTCTATGGCTGCGTGATGCTGATCGCGAAAACCATCGGGTCTCTCCCCTTGAAAGTCTATCGCCGGAAAGCCAACGGCGATTCCGTGGAAGTCCCCGACACGCTGCCCTACTACCTCCTGCACGATGAGCCGAATCCCGCCATGACCTCCTGCGCCTGGCGCGAATTCCTCACGGCGAACGTGCTGCTGGGAGGAAATTCCTATGCCGCCATCGGGCGGAATCACGCCAATCAAGTCATGGATCTATTTCCGATTCATCACACGATGGTCAAGCCCAAGCGAGTTGACGGTCGGAATAAATATGCTGTCGATGTGGGTAACGGACAGACCGAAACGATCGATCAGTCCGATATGATCCACGTGCCAGGGCTCGGATTCGACGGCGTCAAGGGCCTGTCGGTCATCACGGCGGCCGCTCGTCAAGCGGTCGGTCTTGCGCTCGCCACTGAACAGCACGGCTCGAAATTGTTTTCGAATGGCGCGCGGCTCGGCGTGGTGCTGAAGCACCCCAAGACGCTCAGCAAAGATGCGCAGACGCGCCTGAAGGCACAGTTCGATCAGCAGCAGGGCGGGCTCTCGAACGCCTTCAAGTCGATGGTGCTCGAAGAGGGCCTCGACGTGACGAATATCAGCATGACCAGCGAAGACGCGCAATTTCTGGAGACGCGCCGATTCCAAGTGGAGGACATCGCCAGATTCTTCGGCGTGCCACCCCACATGATCGGCCACACCGATAAGCAAACCAGTTGGGGAACCGGCGTCGAGCAGAACACGCTGGGCTTCCTCATCTTCACGTTGCTGCCCTGGCTCACGCGGTTTGAGCAGGAGTTCAATCGGAAATTGTTCCCGCGCTCGCCGTTCTACGCGCAGTTCAAGGTGCAGGGCCTCATGCGTGGCGACTCTGGCGCGCGATCCGCCTATTACGCCAGCGGCCACCAGAACGGCTGGCTCACCACGAACGAGATCCGGAAAGCTGAAGATCTGTCGCCTGTTCCGGGTGGTGACACGCTGTTCGTGCAAACCAATCTCGCACCCATGCAGCAGCTGATCAATACACCGGCTTCGCCAAGCCAGACGCGCAACGCGCTCGACGAACAGACCGATGCCGCAGCCTGGGACGCCGTCGCGCCGAAACTCACCTGGAGTGACCGATGCTGAAATCATTACAGGCTCGCGCCATCCACGACACAGCCCGCTCCTGGTTTTCTATTCAGAACAAGGTCGCGTCCGATCAAGCCGACGTGCTGATCTATGACTACATCGGGTGGGGCGGCGTGACGGCTGCTGATTTCGCCAAAGAACTCCAAGCGCTTACCGTCAAGACGATCAACGTCCGGATCAATACCCCAGGTGGCGACGTGTTCGACGGTCTCGCTATTTTCAACAGCCTGAAGAGTCACGGGGCCACCATCAACGTACAGATCGACGGCATCGCGGCCAGCATCGGCAGCATCATTGCCATGGCTGGCCAGACCGTCACGATGGGCGAGTCGGCTTTCCTGATGATTCATAACCCTTGGGCGCTCGTGATCGGCAATGCTGCCGATATGCGCGAGATGGCCCTGACGCTCGACAAGATCGGCGGGAGCTTAGCCGGGATTTACGCCACGCGCCAGGGCGTCACGAAAGATCAAGCGCAGGCCTGGATGGATGCCGAAACCTGGTTTACCGCTGAGGAAGCCAAGGCGGCAGGATTAGCCGATGCCGTAGCTGGCACCACGACCAACGCGCAGTCTCGCAGCGCATTCGATCTCTCCGGCTATGCCAAGGTCCCGCAGGCGTTGACGGAGACACCAGCAGAGACCCAACCCGATGCCGAGAACACGCGCCGCGCCGCGCTCATGCGCCGACGATTGGCGCTCGTGGAGCGGAACGAGCCGTCACAGTAACCAAGGAGGATTCCATGTCGTTCGAGAAAATCAAAGCCCTTCGGGAACAGCGCGCCAAACTCGTCGCCGATGCGCAGGCGATTCTCAAGCACGAGAAGATGAGCAAGGAGGACGAGGCCAAGTTCGATACCATGATGGCCGATTCTGACGCCATCAAGGCGGAGTTGGACCGGCACGAACGGGCATCGAGCGCCGAGCAGGACCTCAGCCGCCGCATCGAACAACGAGCCGGACGAGAGCATGTCTCGCCGGACCAGGCCGAGGACGACACGAAAAAGAACAATGCCGCGTACTTGAACTATGTGCGCTTCGGCATTGCCGGGCTGAGCGACGACGATCGCGCCCGCATGTCCGCTCGCTATGTGGGCGATCCGCGCATGGGCGGTGGACTGAACATTCGTGCGGCCCAGGGAGTGGGGACCGGTGCAGGCGGAGGCTACTCGGTACCCGACGAAGCGATGCGCCCCATCGTGGAAGCCATGAAGGCGTTCGGCGGGATGCGCGCCGTGTCGACCGTTGTGCCCACGACCAGCGGTGCCGATCTTCCGATCCCCACGGATAACGACACGGCCGTCGCCGGCGAGATCATTAACGAAAACACGGTGCACAACGATGGGGATATCACCTTCGGCCAGGTGGTCCTGCAGAGCTTCCTCTACAGCTCCAAAATCGTCAAGGTCTCGCGGCAATTGCTGCAAGACAGCTCCGTCGATCTGAACGTCTACATCGGCCGCAAGCTCGGCCAGCGCATCGGGCGTATTCAGAATACGCACTTCACCACGGGTGACGGGTCTGCGAAGCCGCGTGGCGTCGTCACCGCCTCGACCCTTGGCAAGACCGCAGCCGGAGCCGCCGCGATCACCTACGACGAAATGGTCGATCTCCTGCACAGCGTCGATCCGTCCTACCAGGACGGCGGGCGCTACATGCTGAACTTCACCACACTCGGTCTCGTGCGTAAGCTCAAAGACTCATCCAATATGCCCGTATGGGCTCCGATGGCGAACGGGATGCCGGACACGATCCTGGGACGTCCCTACATCATCAACCAAGACATGCCAGCGGCCACGACCGGCCTCAAGAGCGTGCTCTTTGGAGATTTCTCGAACTATCACATTCGCGATGCAGGGAACGTGATCCTGCTTCGCCTGGAAGAGCGCTACGCCGACGCCCTGCAGGTTGGGTTCTTGGCCTTCTTGCGGTCGGACGGTGATCTGGTGGATGCGGGGACCAACCCGGTCAAGCATCTAATCCAGGCCTAAGCCTGACGACGTGAAGACGGCATCCTGATCACGCGCTGACCCCTCTTCGGAGGTGCCAGCGACAGGATCAATCTCGGAGATGAGGAGGCACTATGGGACCGATCGGCAATCTACTCGAAGAAACGAAAATCACCAAACTCAATGACGCCACCGCCGCCGGGACGAGCGCCATTAACTCTGGCATCGTCGATATGTCGGGCTATGACGGCGTGGTGTTTCTGACCTCGACCGGTACGGTCCTGGCAACGGGGACCGCGACCATCAAGGCCCAGCAGGGAGCCGTCTCGAATATGGCGGACGCGGCGGATCTCATCGGCACCAGCCAGGCCTTCATCGATACCGATGACAATAGATCTGTGGCGATCGACATCAAGCGCCCGAACGAACGCTACGTGCGCTGCGTGATTACACGGGCGGTCGCGAACAGCGACTGGGGCCCAATATGGGCGTTGCAGTATCGGGCCCGCAAGGTGCCGGTGGCGCAAGGACTCGATAAATACGAATCGCACACCAACCCGATTGAGGGCACGGCCTAACCATGGTCCAGGATTCGCTCGTCACTATCCGGTTCAGCACCTCGCGGGCCACGCTCTGCGGGGTACATCTCAGTGGTGTGGAGTATGCCGTCTCGCGGGAGTTCGCGAAGCAAGTCGTCGAAGGTGAGGGGGTCGCGGCCTACGTCAATCCAGAGCCTGAGATGCTTCCTGGCAGCGTCCAGGTGCATGTGTCGAAACGGAAACGATAGCCCATGCCTATCACCACCGTCCCAGCCTGCAAAGCCTTTCGCAGCATCGATCCTGAGAACCAGGAGCACGATGCCGAGCTGGCGCGCCTGATTACGGCCGTGCAGGAATGGCTGGAGCGGGAATGTCAGCGCAAGTTCGAGCAGGCGACGGTGACGGAGTACTACAGCGGCTGTCACTGGCGCGAGCTGATCATGGTCGCGCGTCCGCCGATCGCGAGCATCGCGAATCTCTGGGACGACCTGCTCAGGGTCTACGCCACACCGATTCCCGTCACATCCTATGTGGTCCCGGCTGTGGATTCCGAGGAGAGCAAGGCAGGGATTGTGCGGCTGGATCGTCTGCGATTTCAGGATGGCATCCAGAACATCAAGATCACCTACTCTGGCGGCTTCGCCACGATCCCCACGGATCTGGAGCAAGCCGCCATCGAAATGGTCTGGGCGGCGCGCGAGAAGGGCCTGAACAACCTGGTGGGGGTTCGTTCGCGCTCTGTGGCCGATGGGAATGTGCAGTACATGAATCTCGCCTGGGAGAGTTTGGCGGACGGCATCCTGGCGAACTACCGCCTGCATCTGGGGGTAGCCTGATGGCGATCGTGCGGATGAAGGTCAACGGCGCGGGACTCCTCAACTACGCCAAGGCCGGGAAAGACGCCGTGCAGGACATCAAGAAGGCGATGCGCCGCGTGTTGAACGTGGGCCGCAAAGAGGCCCGGCAGCAGATCACCGCGCAGTTCACTCGGCGCACGGGGTTTCTGCAGCGGCAATCCCGCAAGATGCAGACGAAGGTGAGCGTGAAGGCCGCCGAGATCAAGGGGCAGATTACGCCGCTTCCGAGACTGCTGAACATCTTTGAGCATGGGGCCACGCTGGCGCATGGGCGCGGCATCCTGAAGCCTCGCCCGGTGATCGCCCCGGCCGGACAATCCATGGAAGCCATGGCCGAAGGTGAATTCGGCAAAGTCCTGCAGCAGGTGGGCCGATGAGCGCACCAGCGGTGAGCACGCGAACGATCCTGCGCGACACCGCGATGCAGCAATTGGCGGTGCGCAAGGGCCAGGCGAGCGTGCGCGTGAAATCGTTTGCCGTGAGCCCACGCTTTCTCACCGAACAAGAGACGAAGCAGGCGAATACCTATTGTGTCGTGGTCACGGATGAGCAGATGCAGGGATTCACGCAGGCGAAGCGGGATGCGAGCCTGACGCTGAAGCTCGTGCTCTACGCCTACGACACGGCGGATCCACGCGCGGTGCTGGACGCCATGATCGAAGATGCGCACGACATTGTCATGGGTCTCGCCAGTCATCCGGATCTGCAGGGTCTCGTGTGGAATATCAAGCCGGACAGTATCACGACCGACGAGGCGACCACGGCCGCCGGGCCGTGGGCACAAGCCCTCTGCCAATGGACCGTGCAACACAGCCGCGCCTAACGACGAACAAGGAGGACCGCAATGGCCACGCAAGCAATTTCAGGATACGGCACCCTACTCAAGCGCGGAGACGGTGGCGCCCCGGAGACGTTCACGACGGTGGGCGAAGTCCGCTCCATCAGCGGTCCCTCCATGGAGACCGACGAGGCCGATGTCACCACGCACAGCTCGGCCGCTGCCGGCGCGTTCAAGGAATACATCTTGACCCTCATCGACGCCGGGTCGGTGGAGTTTGAAACGAACTATGTGCCCAGCGATCCGACCCATATCGGACTGCGGCAAGACTTCCTCGCGCGCACCAAGCGCAACTGGCAGATCGTGCTGCCTGGCGCGATTCAGACCATCAGTTTTGCGGGCTACGTGAAGTCCGCGCCGTTCGAATTTCCGACGGACGATGCGATCACGCAGAAGATCAGCATTCGCTGCACCGGTGCGCCGACGTTCAGCTAACGACGATATGTGACGACGTTCGACCGATTATAAGGAGGCTCTATGGCACGCACGACGATCCCCGCTGCATCGATCATCACCCCGCTCGGGCCTTATCCCACGTTGCCGGTGTCCGCCTTGGCGCTGGACCTCGCCTGGCAAGCCGCCGATGCGTCGAACTTGAACCAGTTCGCGCTCGGGACCGGCAAATACATCGTGCTGGCCCGCAATGTTCATGCGACGACGCCCTTCACCGTCACGTTGACCAGCTCTGCCGATGCCCGGAAGCGCAGTGGCGACATCACGACCTATTCCATCGCGGCCGGCAAGCAGATCGCCTTCTTGCTCGACCAGCAAGAAGGATGGATTCAGAGCGACGGCATGTTCTATCTGACCGGCAGCGATGCCAACATTCAGTTCTGCATCATTCGACTGACCTAGCACAGCGTCCGAGATCCTGGCGCGCCGCGCGCGCCAGGAGCAGGGCACGGAAAGGGACCATGGAGTTTCTCTCAAAAGACGACATTCTCAACGCCGACGACATCCTGACGGAAACCGTGTCGGTGCCAGAATGGAAGGGGCACGTCATCGTCTGCGGGCTCACGGGCGCCGCGAAGGACGCCTACGACAAGTCGATCATCGAGATCAAGGGGAACAAGCGCACGGTGAACCTGGACCATCTCCGGGCCAAGCTGTTGGTGCGCACCCTGGTCACGGCCGATCGGCAACCGATCTTCACGGAGTCCGACATCATCAAGTTAGGCACCAAGAGCGCGGCGGTGCTCGACCGGCTCTGTGCCATTGCGCAGCGGCTGTCCGGGATGCGGGCGGAGGATGCCGACGAACTAAAAAAAACTTCCGAGACGACCCCGACCGACGCTTCCGCTTCCGTCTAGCGCTGGCGTTGGGCTATGCCGATCCGGACCGTCTCGCACAGCAGTTGAGCGCCAGGAAGCTACGCGAGTGGCAGGCCTATGCCGAGTTGGAGCCCTTCGGCCCACCGGCAGGATTTTGGCGGGCCGGGTTGATCGCCAGCGTCGTGGCGAACGTGAACCGGACCAAGAAGAGTCAGCAGGCCTTCAGCGCCGAGGATTTTATGCCGCGCACCATGGTGACAGAGGCGGAGAAGGATGATGCGCCGGACGTGGGCGCCTCCGTGCTCCGGGCGTTTCAGGATCTCGCCACGCTGCAGCAGTCGAAGGGCCGTTCATGAGCAAGCTCGTCCTCGAACTCATCGCCGACACGAACAATCTGATCAAGAATCTTGATCGCGCGCAGGCGTCCGTCGACAAGTTCGTCGACAGTTCCGCTACGGCCGGCCAATCGCTCGGGGGCGGCGTGAATCGTGCGCTCGATGCCTTTACGGACCTGGCCAAGGGCGGCGCGGCGGCCGCCGGGGTCTTGGCGGGTGGATTTGTCGCCGCGGCTACGGCCGCGGTGCTCATGACGACCAGCGCCGGACAGCAGATCGAAGCGATCGACCAGTTGAGCCAGAAGACCGGCATTGCGCTGCAGAGCCTCCAGCAATGGTCCGTCATCATGGCCGAAAACAGCTTCCAGGCCGAGACTCTCTCTGGAGGTATGCGCACGCTGTCGAAACAGATGATCGAGGCGCGCAATCCGGCGAGCCAAGCCGCGACCACGTTCGACGAGCTCGGCATCTCGATCACGGCACTGGGGTCGACAGAATCGACCATCCGGGCCGTCGCCGATAAGTTCAAGGATTTGCCTGACGGAGCCGACAAAGCGCGGCTGGCGGTCACACTCTTCGGGAAAGCCGGGCTCGACATGATTCCGATGCTGAATCGTGGCGCGGCCGCGTTCGATGCCTCGCGTGCCGCCTCTGAACGGTTCGGCGTGGTGCTGTCCACACAACAAGTCTCCGCCCTCACGGCCGTGGACGACGCCTCAGATCGTCTTGGTGTGTCGCTCCAGGGACTCAAGCTGCAACTGTCGGCCACGTTTGCGTCTTCCGTGGAGGCGGCCATTAACGCCACCACCGAGTCGATTGCCAGAATGACCAATTCGCTGGTCACGTCGAGATCTGCGGTGAGTGACTTCTTTGAGGAATTCAAGAAGAACCATCCGCTCATCTCCTCAGCTCTGCTGGGTCCTGTTGCGGGGCGTGCGGCTCCCACGCCGCTCTTCCCCCCAGCCGTCACAGGCCCACAGCAGGATACCCACGTCGCAGACTTCGCCCTTTCCAGCGGGCAGCAGCAGGAAGCGCTCGGCCTCAAGATCCGCGATCAGCTCATCGCCAAATACAAGCTGCTGCAGAGCGAAGGCCATGCCCAGGAGGCGCTCGGCAAGATCACGACGACCATCTTTCAGCGCGAGACCGCGGAACGCAACGCCAACTTCGCCATGATGGTCGAAGAAGAAGATCGAGTCCGGATGCTGAACTTGGAGCTCTCGAAGCCTCCGGATAGCGGCCCCTTCGTCGAGGCTATCAAACATAAAGAGGCCGCGCTCCAGAACCTCCTCACCATCATGCCGGAACTCACGCGAGACCAAGCGATCCTGCAGACGATGGAGCAGGATGCCGCAGGCCTCGCGATCGTGCAGGCCGGCACGGAGTCCTGGTTGCACCGGAACGACGCACTGGACATCGCCGTGCAGGATACGCAATCCCTCGACGCCGCGCAGCATGCGCTCTTCCAGAGCGAAGCGGGCTTGATTGGAGCCTCCGATGCTGCCAGGCAACAACGCTTCGCGCTGATCGACGCAGAAGCCGAACGAGAGCGAGTCCGTATTGACGAGACAATCTTCAACGAACAGCGCAAAGCGCAGGCGTTGCAGAGCTTGGACACCGATACCGACACCAAGCGCCGCCAGGCCGTGCAGGCCTTTCCCTCGTTCTTCGAATCGCAAATGCAAGCCATCGTAGCCTCCAACGCCTTCAGTATGGGCTCCATGGTCTCGACCTGGACCGGTGGCATCGCCCAGATGGCCGTTCATGGCGGCAACCTGCAGGCGGTCTGGGAGCAAACCCAGGTCGCGCTCGTGCAGGCGGCGTTGAATGCCGGGGTCCAGCAGGTGGCGCAAGCGGCACTCTCAGCCTCGGTGGAGATGGGCATTGTGTCTGCTGGCGAGGCGGCGAAGCTCGGACTCAAGACGGCGACGAATACGGCCGTGGTGGCGAGCGATGCAGCGGCGGCTGGGGCCAGTGTCGCCATCTGGACCGGTGCCTCAGCGGCCATACTCGGTGCCTATGCCTCGGTGGCGGCAGGATTTACGGCGATATCGGGCGCGCTTGTGACTGCGCTCACGGCCGTTGGCACATTCGTCATGGGTGTCTTGAGCGCGATCGCTGAAGCCTTGACCGCCACGGTGTTCGGTATTCCCTATGCCGGGGCCATCCTCGTTGGCGTGGCTGCCATCGCGGTCGCCTTAGCGGCCACCGGCAATCTTGGATTTAAGGAAGGCGGCATCGGCAATTTCGGCAGCGGGACGCCAGCGACCCTGCATGGGCAGGAAGCCATCATTCCGCTCAATGGCCGCGGCGCGGCCTTTATGCAACAGGCGTTCGGATCGGGCGGGGGCTCTTCGCAGCGCATTGAAGTGCCCGTGTATCTGAATGGGCGTGAGATTGCCCGCGCGACGGCCCGGCACATGCCGTCTGCTTGGCGCTCCGAAGGGGCCCCGGCATGATCAAAGCGCGGGTGAAAGAAACCAGTACGACGACAGGGACGGGGACGCTGAATCTTGCGGGGCCCGTCGCCGGGTTCCGATCGTTCGTGAATGCGTTCGGTACCGCCCAACCCTGCTACTACGTGATCATCGATGGGACGGCCTGGGAAGTGGGGATCGGGCTGATCACGAGCGGGTCGCCGGACACCTTGGAGCGCACCACAGTACTCGATTCCAGTGCCGCAGGGGCGAAGCTCTCGCTCGGGTCTGGCGTGAAATCGGTCTTTAATGATGCCCCGGCACAGATCTATCTGGAAGCGCTCGCGACTGCGCTGCTCTTTGGAGGGAAATAAATCATGGGTGTCAAAATGGTGCGGTCTGGAGATGTGGCGCTCGATGCCGTATCGGATCTGATTCTCCTGTATGGATTCATCGCGACCGATGGCAACGTCACGCATCTGCGTGCGCCGTTTTCCACGTCTGGCTATCAAGTCACGGCCGGCAAGACGTTATATGTCGCGCGTGTGAAAGTGCTGGGGACTGGCGCGTCGGGCTGGTGGAAGTTCGGCTATGCCGACAACGATGTCGGGCTCAATACGGCCACCGCGCGCACGAATGGCGTGATGGCGTTAGGGCTCGACGATACCGGCTCGAACGGGGCGCTGCTGTTGGAATCGAATCTGGCGACCGTGGCCAATCCCGCGCCGCAGGACAATCTGCTCTGGAAGCTCTCGATTGCACAGAAGTTCCCGTTTATTCGGCGCGTGGGCGCGACGCCCAATCAGACAATCATGGTCTGGGCCTTTGAGTTGTAGGAGGGTCGTGTGGCCATCGCGGACGCCGCCATCGGGGAAGAGCCGGTCTTAGGGAGCGAGGTCCTGTCCTGGATTGGATTGGACTACTGGCTGCTGGTCGGCGGCCTGCGCGAAGGCGCGGCTCGCATGGACACCCTCAGCATTGAGGAGTCCGGCGATGGGAAGTCCAGATGTCGCTGCGTGGTGATCAATCCGACGGTGCCGATCGTCGACGGAAAGACCTGTGCGGTGATCTGGCGCGGAGAAACGGTGTTCTCGGGGCTGATTCGCACCCTCACGATCGACGGCGATCAGTCCGAGGCGGTTTTCCTGTACAGCATCGAGGCGGACGGGTGGGATTCGCTGCTCGCGCGGCATACGATCACAAAAACCTACACCAACGTCATGGCTGGGCAGATCCTCCGCGATGCCATTCCGGCGAGCGGTCTGAGCCTGGACGGCGTGACGGCAGGCCTGGTGGATGATGGCATTCAGCTGTTGCTGGCAGAGGCGAACCATGTGCGCGTGGCCGACTTTATCCGGGACATCGGCGTGGCGGGCGGCGGGGTCGCCTTCATTAATCCCTATAAGCAGATCGTGTTTCGTCCGTTGTCGGTGGATGCGGCTGATGTCGTGATTACGAATGCGCGGGCCGAAACGATTCAGCATATGAGCGATTTAGATAATTATCGGAATCGGCAGATCGTGAAAGTGACCGGCACGGGCGGCGCCACGGTGACGGAAACGCGCGACGATTTGGCGCAGCAAGCCCTCCGCATCGCCGACGAGGGCGGCAGCGGAATCTATGAAGACTATCAGGAGGTGAAGCATCCCACGTCGAACGTGGTGGGCGAATTGTCCATCATGGGGCAGACGGTGGGGTTCGTGCAGTTGCGCACCTATGCCAAGAATGCTCGGCGTGTGACCGTCACGATGCGCGAGCCCGCGCCACGGATCGGACAATTGACGACGCTGAACCTGCCAGGATTCGGGCTGTCCGGCACCTTCCTTGCCATGCGCAAGACCTGGCGTGAGTCGTCCGGGGCTTTCCTGTTTGACGTGGAATTCTGGGAGTCGAGCTTTCAGCAGTTCGCGCTGGAATCGCTCTTGCGCATTGTGGGTGCCGGAAAAGCCGCGGTCTCGATCTCGGCCAACGTGTTTCCGAACGTGCAACTGTTCAGCACACCAGGGGCATTTACCTGGACGGTGCCGGCCGGTGTCACTACGGCGCAATTTGCGAATATCGGGGGGAGCGCAGGCGGCGGCGGCGGCCGTCGATTGTGGGGCTTCAGTGGAAGCTGCTTTGTCATTGGATTTGCGACAGGAGGCGATGGAGGGAATAGCGGCAAGGCGATCACCATTCGAGCGGTATCGCCGGGGCAAGTGTTTGATCTTGTTGTGGGAGATGCAGGGACCGCCGGCATCACCGGAGAGGTGGCCAGTATTTGTACGGGGGGTTCGACGATCTCGGATGGTGGAGATGGTGGCCTGTCATCCGTAAAGCTCGGCGCAGTAACTGTCTGCCAGGCCGATGGCGGGACGGCCGGATTAAGCGGGGCAGGCGGGACGAATGGCGCGGATGGCGTCGCGGGCGGAGGCGTCGGAGATGCCGTCAGTGTGGGCGGTGGGAATCTCGGCGGGCAAGGCGGCAAGAGTTATGACGTCGATGGCATTGCCGGGATGGGCGGTTTGATCGAGGTACGCTGGTAAAGGCCGAAATGGATAGTTTGGTCAGCAAGACACCGGCGCCGGTGCGCACTGAAGTACTGACGATTTATCGGAGTCTGTAGGAGGAGCGACCCATGTCTGATGCGAGCGTACAGGTTCCGGCCGATAGTACGGGAAAGAAGATCGATGCCGAGCAGCTCACCGTCGGTGGGCAACCGGTGATCCGGCAGCGGGTCAATATCAGCGATCCGGTCACGGACGTCGGGAATGCCCGCGTGAAGAACCAAGTGCCCGCCGCCACCGATTATGGGCTGACGGTACGGCAGGCTCCATCAGGGATCTTAGAGGCGGTGATCAATGTCGCCACGGCGGCCGATCATGACATCGTCGCGGCCGTCGCGGGGCAGGTGATTAAGGTCTGGAAGTTGGCGCTTTGGTCGAACGGCGATCAGACCCTCACGATCAAGGACGGCGCGACGGCGCTGGCCGGCGCGATGGATTTTGCGCAAGGCGGGAAGCTGGTCTTGCCGAAGGATGCCGACCCCTGGTTTACGCTGTCGGTGAATAGTCCGTTTCGTCTCACCATAACTCAGGCCGCGCAACTGTCCGGCCGGGTTTATTACACACAGGGGTGATCATGACACGATTGAGATTACTTGCGTGCACCTTGGTCCTGCTGCTCTCGCCGGGGCTGGCCTATAGCCAATCCCAGACCCAAAAAACCAGCTCGGTCGATGGGGCTCATACGACGACCGGGGCGAGGGCGAATACGGCCGTCACCGATTCGACGACGACGAACAGCCTGATGAGTTTTCTCAAGGGCCTGGTCAAGATCTTTGCTGACGTCTGGGACGATCCGAACAATCGGCTGAATGTCGCGATTCAGAACACGCCGACGGTGACGACGCAACAGTCGAACGTGACGGTCGATGCCGATACCGGCGGCGGGACACAGACGCTAACCCTGTTCGGGATCGCGCTCCCGGCGTCCGGAGGATCGGTGATTGGCGGCACCTCGACGAATCCCTTCGTCGTGAGCGGCACAATCAACGCGGCGCAGTCCGGCACCTGGACGATGCAGCCCGGCAACACGGCCAACACGACGCCCTGGCTGTTCTCGATCTCGCAGGGGGGCAATACCGCCGCCGTCAATGCGAGCAGCCAACTCTCAGTCAATTGCGCGAACTGTTCCGGATCCGGCGTCTCCCAGCAGGACAATACCGGCTTCACGGCGGGCACGACCAACATGGTGCCGCTGGCCGGATTCGTCGGCTCAACCGCCGTCACCTCCGGCAATGCCGGCGCGGTACAAATGACGGCGGATCGGATGCTGTTTACGAATCTCGGCAAAGTCGGGGGCACCGCGATCGCGCTCGGACAGACCAACATGTCGGCCTCGCTACCGGTGACGCTGGCCTCCAATCAATCGACGCTGCCCGTCAGCCTCGCCTCGGTCCCCTCGCATGCCGTGACGAATGTCGGCACGTTTGCCACACAGGAAAGCGGCGCGGCGCTGACGGCGCTGCAGTTGATCGACAATCTCGTGGCCACCATCGGCTCGACGACCAGCGGGCAAAGCGGCGCGCTCAGCATGGGGGCGGTGACAACGGCCGCCCCGTCGTACACCACCGCGCAGACCAATCCCTTGTCGCTGACGCCGTCCGGCGAGCTCCGTGTGCGCATGGAGAGTACGGCGGTCGGGAGCACCTCGACCGACGACGACAATGCCCTGCCGAGTGGCACGACGGCCATGTCGGAAGTCATCGATCGGATGTATGCCTATAACAGCGACAGCGCCTCGACGGTCTATACGCGCTGGTCGCATCAGCCGCTCGATTTCGATAGCGGGGCCGGGACGGAAAATCTGTCGGTAATCGGGATCGGGCTGCCTGCCTCCGGAGGACCGGTGATCGGCGGCACCTCCAGCAATCCGTTCAATGTGGTGTTTCCGTCTGCGCAAAGTGTGACGCTGCCCGCTGATCCCTTTGGCGCAAATGCCGATGCGGCCAGTGCCACCGGCTCGATCAGCGCCAAACTACGATTCATGGCCAGCACAGGTATTCCCATCACAGGGACCGTCACCGTGGGCTCGCATGCCGTGACGAATGTCGGGACGTTCGCCACACAGGCCGCGCAGAGCGGCACCTGGACGATGCAGCCCGGCAATACGGCCAACACCACGCCCTGGCTGGTCTCGCTGGTGCCTCCCACCAGCGGCGGGACCACACCCTGCTACATCACGTCGGCTGCGACGACGAACGCGACGAATTGCAAGGCCTCGGCCGGACAACTCTATGGCTATGAGCTGATCAATACGACCGGCACGCTCTACTATCTGCGGCTCTACAATCTCGCGTCGGCGCCCACCTGTTCGTCGGCGACGGGATTCATCCGGAGCATTCCGATTCCTGCGGCCACGACCGGCGCCGGTGTGACGCGCTCGCTCGCGAACGGCGAAGCCTACGGGACTGGCATCGGATTCTGCCTGACGGCCGGCGGGGCCTCCACCGATAACACCAATGCGGCCACGGGGGTCTATGTCTCGCTCAATTACAAATAGGCCGACCTCGCAGTGTCGAGCGCTCGCGGCTGTTCTTGCACTCCTCCTGCCGGTCCACGGCTGGGCCGACATGACCGTGGTGCAATTCGGCTGCCAGTCCGGGAATATCTACACTGAGACCGTCAACAGTAATCCCAATACCGGCTACACCTACACGTACCCTTCAGCAGTCGGGTCCGGGCACCTGGTGGTGTTTGGGGGGATCAACGAGACTCGGTCCATTATCGGTGTCACCGGCACGAACATCTCATTTTCTCTCAATGGCGCGAATACCAATAATGCCACCGCCGGGTGGAATGCGAGCCAATGGAAAGGAGTCGCAACGGGATCGGTCGCGAGTTCGCAGCTGGAACTCTCAGGCGCATCGACGGTCAATAACGGAATCTGCTTTATCGAGTTGGCGAACAACGAGAGCGATCAATCAGGCTCTGTGGCCAACGGGGCCTCGGCTGATGCAACGACAACCCACATCAGTGGCAGCGTCACGCCCCCCAGCGCCGTCAATGCCGTTGTGGCCACGTCCTATGTCAGTGGCGGGACCGTCACACCAGATGCCGGGCTCACCTCGATCACGACCGGCTATGCCTCGATGTTTTTCGCGTACCGGCTACAAACCGCCGCGACGGCACAGCAAAACGACCTGGCCACGGATACGAGTCGCTATTCCGCCATGCGGATCGGCGCGTTTGCTGGCACAGCTAGTGGAGCGACCTGTGCACGATCATTAATGCTCATGGGGGTTGGCGGGTGTTGATTCGCCCATTCATCACGATCCTGCGCGCGCTGCTCATTGTCTGGCAGCTCGGTCTGCTCCCACTGGTGGCCTACGCCTTCGACAACTCCCAGTACCGCGTGAATACCTACGGGTCGTCGTCGCTCTACTGCGATTTGACCCTCCCGATCGTCACGCCTTCGGGAACTGGGACGTTTGCCGATCCGTGGAATGCCACCAACTGCCTCTCACAACCTGTCGCCGGCAATGTGGTGCGGGTGAAGGCCGGCGTCAGTCAGCCCATTCTCACGACTGACAATGACAACATCCCCGTGTTTCAACCGGCCAACTCAGGCACGGTCGGCAATTCGATTGTCTACGTGACCGAGTGGGCCTCGGTCGGGCTCTCCAGCGTGGCCACGAATGCGAATCGCACAGAGCTCCGTCACTCTGGCGTCGCCCCGACGATTTCGATTCCTGGTGGCGTTGGGGTGGGGGATGGCGCTGCCATACTCGGCGGTAACGGGAAGAATTACGTGGTCTACGATGGGTTCTACATCGACGTGACGCACGCTTACCCGAAAGAAGACTCAGGTATCATCCGCGATGAAAACACCATCGGCCTACAGTTCAAGAACATCTACATCAAGGGGGCCACGCTCACGCTCGCCAGTAACGCCGTCGTGTGGCGAGCCGCCAACTCGCTCGACACGGTGCTCTACAATATCAAGACGGTCGATTACATCAACGATGGCACGGGGTCGGCGACCCCTCAACCGAGCGGATGGGCGGACGCCTACGGCGCGAAGAACTTCAGTCTTCGGCACTTTGAAATCTCCAACTGCGGACTGGGTGTATTCCTCAAGGGGTCAGCGGATAGCGGGGCCGCGTTGAACTACGGCCTCATTGAATATGGGTACGTCGACGGGGGACTCGGGGGCATTCAGCTTCATGCCCTGCACGGGACCAATCTGACGACCGTGCGCTACGTGCGCGTGTCGAACTACGTCAGGCAAGCGTTTTTTCTGAGCAACGAAGTGGTGGAGTCGCAAAACATCCTGCTCGATCATGTGACGGCGGCCAACGGGGCGACGGACTTGGGTGGGGCGGACGGGGGTGCCCTCTACAGCGTGCGCGGGGGAGGTGCGAACGATATCGGCTTCGCCAGCAACATCACGTTCACCAACTCGATCTTCGATTCGCCCGTCACCGCCGCCAGCAAGACCGTCAATTTCGATGAGTTGATCGTCGCGCAAGACACCTTCACCTCGAACTATAACGGCTATATGCGCGGGGCGAATGCCGCCAGTTTTGGCATGGAGTCCACGACGGACACGACGATGGCGGCCTGGCGGACTCGGATCGGGCAAGACGCGAACAGTTTGATTCTCGTCACGGAGCCCTTTGTGAACCGTGCAGGGGGAGACTTCAGGACCTCACCGGGTCACGCCGTGAAAACGGCCTCCTCAACGGGTAGTGAGATTGGGGCCTATGCGGGGAGTGAGACGGTAGGGCTGGATCTCAGCGAGGCTCCGGCGGCCAGCGCGGGCCGGTTCGGACCATTCACGCTGAGGAAATAATAATTGAGGAGGGACGCGATGGTACATCAACGGCTGATGCTAGTAGGGCTTATAGGATTCGTGGTGTTGAGTGGAGTCGTCGGGTCGGCTGACGCCGCCACGGTGGAGTGGGATCGCAATAGCGAATCCGATCTGCAGGACTATCAGGTCTGGGCCTGCTTCGCGCCGAACTGCATCGTGGTGAAATCGCCAGCGACGTTGCAGCCTGGCACCGTCGCGCAACCCGCGGCCGGCGTCAAGCCGTCCTATGTGATCAACATTACGGGCCGCGAAGGGGCGGTCGCCATCAGTGCGCGTGATCGCTCCCTGAACGAGTCAGGGCTGAGTGTGTCCGTCCCTTTCGATCTGGTGGCCCCATCGATCCCTGTCAACCTGATTTTTCGGTGAGCCGTATGGATCTGATGCGGTGCCTGCAGTCGATCAAAGCGTTGTTGCAATAGCGTCGAGAGGAAGGGAGTCTCCATGGTTGCAGTACAAGTGTGGTGTCTCGTGCCGCTGCTGCTGGTTGCCGCGTGCGGACCGGCGATGGCGGAAGATAGTGGGCCGTCGTGCCAGGAGCAGCTCCTAGTGAAGCTCACGCACGATCAATTGGTCGTGCAGAAACGGGCCGAAGTCGAAGACCAGCTCGCGCTCGTGGCCGCGCAGGCTCAGGTGCTCGAACGTAAAGTGCAACTGCTGACGAAAGAGAATGCCGACCTGAGGGTCAAGCTGGAGAAAACGGCTGGGCCTGAGAAGTCGAAGGAGTAGCCCATGCTCGCGACACGGCTCTTTTTTTGGTGGGACTCATTGTTTGCACCGCCGATCAATGTAGTGGAGGTCGACGTATATTTTTCCACCGTGGTCTCGCGCGAGGCCCAGTTTTAACGTGTGATGCGGAGGTGCTCATGGGTGCAGATCTGGTTGCTGGCGATCGCGGGTCTCTGCTGCGGGTCACTTGTCGCGACAATGCCACCAAACAGGTTATCGATCTCGCAGGAAAAACCGTCACGTTGCGCTATGCGATCAATGAGGCGGCGCCGGTCGATAAAGTGATGGCGGTGCTGGAGCCTGCGACGAATGGGAAGGCGACGTACCAATTCGCCGCGGCTGATCTGACGCCGGGGGCGTTTACCGGTGAGATCCTGCTGCAGTCCGGAGCCGCCGATCAGGTCACCAGTGTCGGCCTCTTTTATCTCACGGTCCGAGCCGCGCTGTAGGAGGCGATAGCATGAATCAACATCTCGAACGCCTGGACGGCCTCGCGCCCTTTCTGGGCCCAGTCGTCCTTGAGCTGATCAACCGCTGCGAGCGGGATCTCAAAAGAAAGCTCCTGGTGGTGCGCGGCTGGTCGTCCTACGCGGAGCAGCTGCTGAAATATCAGCAGGGCCGCACGCTCGATCGGGCGACGGGCCAATGGGACGTCACGGCGCCGACGCTGGTGGTGACGGATGCGCCGCCCGGCCTGAGCGCCCACAACGTGGTGGTGCAGGGCACGATGGCGAAGGCGGCTGTGGGGGTCGATCTGATTCCGTTGCTGCCTGATGGGACGCCGGACTGGAACGTCGGGATGGCGTTCTGGGACCGACTCTATCCCATTGCCTGGAAGTGTGGGCTGGATCCGCTCGGGGATATCGTCGGGGCCTACCTCAAGGGCGATCTGGGGCATCTCGAAGAGCCCGCGTGGCCACTCAAATTGTCGGGCCTTGGGCTGATGCGGCCGACGATCGGCGATCCGGTCGGCGTGTGACGGCGCAGGGATCGGCCACGATCGAACGACGGCCGGGAGAGCCGTTTCGGTGCGAACAGTGCGGCGCCGAATATCCGCACGATGGCGGCTATCGGCATGAATGTTTCGAATGTCCGACGCGAACAGGAGCGACGCATGGTCGAGGGCACGGCGGAAGAATCAATTGAGGTCAAGCTGGCCGGGGTGCCGATCAAGATTCGTGGCCGCGAGGTCATCCTCATTCTGATCATCCTCATCTTGTTGGCCTCCATCGCCTGGTTGGTCAATCACGGCCTGACGAGTTGGGGTAAGCCGTTCAACGTCCAGGAACATTTCGACCAACATCAGACCGAGATGAATACCCAGCATACGAACTACGTCAACGGGGTGAATGAACTCACCTACGTGATGTCGGTCTGTCTCAATAAGGCCAGGCAGGCGGAGTGCGAGCGGTTGCGGTTTACCATGCCGGATTCGCTGTACAGGAAACTGAAAGATTAACCAAGGAGGGGCCATGGGAACGATTCTAGGGTTTCTGCACAATCTGTTCGGCGGATCTAGTCCGATCACGGGCTATCTGGGAAGTCTCGGGATTCTCAGTAGCGGGGCCGATCTGCTTCGCGAGGCCGTGGAGACCAATGGCCTGCCGGCGAATCGGGCCGAATGGCTGATTCTGCTGCTCTCGATCGGCGTCCGCATGGCGAAAGACGCCAACCGTTCGAACGCGGTCAATCCTGTGGCTGTCGCGCACACCGTGCAGGCTCTGCTGCTGCCGATCCTTCTCCTCGGCCTGGTTGGATGTAGCGGTACGCAACTCCAACAAACCCAGGCGGTACTCGTCAAGCTGAAAGCCGATGCGCAGACCGTCGCGATCGCCGGTTGTGCAAATGCGCCGCTGGCCGAGCTGCTCCTCTCGACGGCGTTGGAGCTGTTGCCGCCGGGCACGACGATTGACCAGATCCATGCGGGGATGACGCTGGCCCAGCCGCAGATCGCGGCGTTCTGTGCCAGGCTGCAACAACTCCACGCGCCAGCGGTACCGGTTGTGCCGGCAGGGACGCCGGGCGTCTCATGATTGCGATTCTGATTTCCTTTGGCCTCTCGTGGCTCTCGAAGCTCGTGCTTCGAGAGCTGGAGAAGCATCAGAAAGGGACCGATGCCGAAACAATCTTTCGTCTCACGGCGACGAATCAGCAACTACGGGGGGCTGTCCATGCGTGGAAATACAAGGCCGGGGCTGCTCGCGATCCTGGTACTGGGGACCTTCGGGTGCGCGACGGCGCCGCCACCGTCCCACTACCAGGTGGAGATACCGCTCCTCCAGGCCCGTCCCACTGACTATCAGGCGGGCGAGGGGATCTGGTACCGGTGCTATCGGCGCGAGGATGCCATCGCGATCGTGACGGAGTTCAAGGCGGCCTGCCTCGCGCTGGGAGGCTCGCCGGAGCAATGCCAAGCCATCCTGCCGCCGGGAGATCCGCTGTGATGGAGTGCAGACGTCTGCAAGCCACGCGATGACCTGTGATCGCTGCGCGGGCTGTCTCGTGCGGGACGACATCTACCCTGGTGCCCGCTGGTGGTGGAAATGCCTGAACTGCGGCGAGCGGGTCGACGGCGCGATTCTGCTGAATCGGGCCGAGCAGGAGCTGGCAGAAGCGCGGCAGCGGGAATCCATGGAGCGGGATCTCAAGGAATGGTCCGAATGGATGGCGAAAGTGCCCCTTGCGCCACTGGTCTCAATTCCGTAGAGTACTGCCATGCGCGGCCTGAAAAAGTTTGCAGTTCGTTCGCAGTTACCCGGTCTGTTTTGGGCATTTCCTGTCCGTCTATGGCCGCGTGAATCGTGTCTTTTCAATGAGTTCCGCGTAGAACATCCATCCGGCGCAGCCTTCTAAGCTGAGGGTCGTTGGTTCGATCCCAACCGGGCGCACCATAGGGTTTCCTATTCATGCGTTGGCTGTTTCGTCCTTCCCGTCTTGCGATCCTTGCCCTGGGCTCGGTACTTTGCTACACGCTGGTTGGATTTTTCCTCCTTCCGTACCTCATCAAGGCCTACGCGATCCCGGCTGTTGCCGAGAAGCTCCATCGTCCTGTGTTGGTGAAAGAGGTGGAGCTGAATCCCTTTGCGCTCTCGATTCGGGTGACGGGCTTCGAAATCCGGGAATCAGACCAATCTGCGTTGCTCGGCTTCGACGAGTTCTTCGTGAATTTTCAAGCGGTCTCCCTCATTCGCCAGGCCTATGTGTTTGATGCGATCCGTATTGCGATGCCGTTTGTTTCTATCAAAGTGGCCGGAGACGGTCGGCTGAATCTCAAGTATCTTCTGCCACCTGCCGATATGTCCGCCGCGCCAGTGCCTGAGAAGGCTGAACCATCTGCCGGAATCCCTGCTGTGGAAATCGAGCATTTCGAGATTGCGCGAGGCATTGTCGAGTTTCTGGACAAATCGAAACCCACGCCGGTCTCCGTCGATATTGTTCCGATCAGCATCGTGGTAAGAAATTTCCATACCAAGCCAGGCGGAGATAACACCTATGCCTTTACGGCCGAATTGGAAAAAGGGGAAAGGCTGGATTGGAAGGGGACTATCCAGCTTGAGCCTCTTCGCTCGGAAGGCACGCTCTCACTCGCCGGCGTGAATATCCCGACGTTGTGGCCGTATGTACAGGACCGGTTCAACTTCGAGATCCCGGGCGGTACGATTGATGCGAAGGGCAAGTATCGGTTCGATGCGGGGACTTCTCCGATCGGGTTGGTGGTCTCCGATACCTCGCTGCACCTTGCGGACGTTCGCTTGGTCGGGAAGGGCGATTCGGAGCCTGTGATTGCCATTCCTTCGCTGAACATCGACGGAATTGATCTCGATCTCCGAGAGCGGAAGGTATCGATCTCGTCTATTGCAATGGCCGATGCAACCGATCGTGTCTGGCGCAATTCCGATGGGTCGATCAATCTGCAATCGCTCTTTACTCCGATCAATCAGGATTTGTCCGCAGCACCCGCCGCCATAGCTCCGCCAGAACCTGCCTCGCCTCAAGCCGTTGAGGAGGCACCTTGGTCCCTCTCTATCAAAGAGGTGGGGGTAACCAACCATTCCATTCATTTTGAGGATCGCTCGCTCGCGCTGCCGGTGCGCGTGAACGTGACTGGTCTGTCGGCTAAGACCCATGACTTTGCGTTTCCGATCACGAAGCCCATTCCTCTGACCGTGGAGCACCTGCTCAATGAAACGGGTAAAGTGGCGGTCGATGGACAGATCACGGTGAAGCCGTTCCAGCTCGATCTATCACTGGCCCTCAAGAATATTGAACTCCAGCCCTTTCAGCCCTATGTTGAGCGGTTCGCGCGCATCGCGGTGGATTCCGGGGCGATCGATCTGGACGGACAGATTCATCTGGCCGTGGTGCATCCGAAGGCCCCCTTGATGACGTTCCGCGGGAACCTCGGTGTGAAAGCGCTCGCCATCGCCGACCGCAACCAGGGTTTGCCAGTTGTATCCTGGAAGCAGTTCCACCTGAGAGAGCTTGTGCTCGCGGTTGATCCCACCGTGGTCAGCATCGAGGAAGTAGGACTCGAGCAGCCGATCATTCATCTGGCCGTTCTGTCCGATGGGCAGCTCAATCTGAAGACCTTGCTTCCGCAGGTCGATGCGGCGACTCCCCCATCTGCGCCGGAGGCTGCGCCAGCGACGATGAAGAAAGGTCCCTCGCCATCGATTGCCATCAAGACGGTGAAGCTGTTGAAGGGGATCGTCACCTTTCGGGACGCATCGATGACGCCGACGGTCCAAACCGGGCTGTACGACCTCACGGGCACGATCAAAGGCTTATCGTCGAAACAGCTCGCCAAAGCCGATGTGGAATTGGCCGCCAACGTGGACAGGGTTGCTCCGCTGAAGATCGTTGGGACCATCAACCCATTGATCGAGAACGCCATGACAGATCTCACGGTGACGCTTGGGGGGATGGACTTGACCGCGGAGAGTCCCTACAGCGGTAAGTATGTGGGGTATGGATTGTCCAAGGGGAAGCTCTCACTCGATTTGAAATATAAGGTCTCGCAACAACAACTTGAAGCCGAGAACAAAGTCTTGATCGATCAACTGACATTCGGGGAGAAGGTCGAGAGTCCCGATGCTACCTCGCTGCCTGTGCCCTTCGCGGTGGCCCTGCTCAAAGATCGCAAGGGGCGGATCGAGATCGATCTGCCGATTCGCGGCGACCTCAAGGACCCCGACTTCAAGTATGGAAAAGTGGTGGTTTCAACGTTGCTGAATATCCTGGGCAAGTTGGTGGCCTCTCCCTTTGCGCTCATGGGAAAATTGATTCCAGGCGGTGGCGACGCTGAAGAACTGCAATACCTCGAGTTTGGTCCTGGCGCTGCCGTGCCGCTTCCAACTGAACTCAAGAAAGTCGAAGCCATCACGAAGGGGCTTGAGGAACGGCCTGGTTTGCGTCTGGAGATCACCGGCACGGCCGATCCGGTTCGAGATCGACAAGAGCTCGGTCTTCAGAAACTCAAGGCGCAGCTGCTCGCGAGATGGCGGCAGGAGAAGGGCGCCTCACAGGAGGCGAGCCTGCCGATGCGTGACGAGGAACGACTGATCAGGGACCTGTACGACCAGCAGCGCAGCCGGCAGCCGGTGCCTGCGCCGGCTATGGCCACTGGCCCTGCGCCGAAGCCGCCGACAGTCGATGACATGCGTCAGCAGCTTGTTGCGGCCATCGCAGTTTCTGACTCGGATCTTCGAGCCTTGGCGCAACAACGGGCGGATCAGGTGCGTGGACAGTTTACCGGTGAAGGGAAGCTTGCCATCGAACGTGTGTTCTTGACGGAAGTCGATCTGGCGGCCTCGGATCACGACAGGGTCAGAAGCCGATTGAATATCACCGCTGGGCAGTAAGCGGTTCTCCCCCTTGCACTTGATCTTAGAGAGACAGTATCGTAGTGCTGTTCTGTGAGTAGGCCGATGTTTTGTGTAACCACGGAGGATATCATGGCAATTCGATTAGGCGATGAGGCACCGAATTTTACGGCAGAGACGACCGAAGGAACCATTAACTTTCATGAGTGGCTGGGCGGCGGGTGGGGGATTCTCTTCTCGCATCCAAAGGACTATACCCCGGTCTGTACCACCGAGTTGGGAACCGTGGCCAAGATTACGCCCGAGTTCAAGAAGCGTGGCGTGAAAGTCATCGCGGTGAGCGTCGATCCTCTGGACTCGCACAAGGGCTGGATCAACGATATCAATGAGACGCAGCACACGACGATGAACTATCCTATCATTGCAGATCCCGAGAAGAAGGTCGCGACGCTGTACGACATGATCCACCCCAATGCGCTGGACAACATGACCGTTCGTTCAGTTTTCATCGTTGGGCCGGACAAAAAGGTCAAGTTGACCTTGACCTATCCAGCCTCATGTGGCCGGAACTTCGATGAGTTGCTGCGAGTCATCGATTCGCTCCAGTTGACCTCGAAGTTCAAAGTCGCCACGCCAGCCAACTGGAAGGACGGCGAAGATTGCATCATCACTCCAGCCGTGAACGATGCTGAAGCGAAGACCCTCTTCCCCAAGGGTTTCAAGACCGTGAAGCCATACCTGCGCATTACGCCACAGCCAAATAAGTAACGAAGGGTATGACCTGTATCGAGGGCGGGAGATGCTTTGGGCGCCTCCCGCCCTTCGTGTTTTCTGAGCCGGCCTCCATTCGATTCGACCGTCTTGCAGTGGGTGGGGAAGGGGTCGGTTGATTGCTGGGTCTGGATAACTGTGCTAGGGTAAATGCTCAATGCGACAGATCTGTGGCAAGCCATCCTGTTCTCGCGTGCTGGTCCTCATGTGGGCATCGCTCTGGATGCTCATGGTTCCATTTTTCCACGTGCATCCCGAGGCGGATCATCATCATGGAGATGCGAGTCATGTCCATGGTGGTACTGTTCATTCCGTGTTCTCACAGGACCTTGAGTGCGAGTACACGGATGACATCCATGATCCGGCCTGTCCTGAAGCAGCGCAGCAACACCTGCACGCTCTGGCGCATTCCGGTCATGCGTTCAATCACCCAGAGATTGAATTCTCACTGCTGACTGTTCCGATCGATCGTCCCTTGCCGAAACCGGGGGTGACGGGCTTGGAATTAGGAGCGATCGCAAGTACTACGGTTCAACGAGGCGTGGCCGTTGCTTCGTTCCCGCCCGGTACCTCTCACACCATTCTGTTTCTCTCCACCGCACTTCCGCTGCGCGCTCCTCCCTCTCAATCGCTCTAATTCATTTTCTCGTATCCAATTGGTCGAGTCATGCAGGCGTATGCCGTCAGATGTCGGTGGAGGGCGGTGCCCTTCCTGTTTTCTGACTGCGGGTCTTTCCGGAGATCGCGACCGCTTCCGCCTTGAGCTGTTTGGCTTATGGGGGATGGTTGGACCATGCCGTTTGTGAAAGGGAGGAGACAATCGATGACACGTCAACGAATAGTCTGGCTTGCGGTCGTAGCGTCTGGGCTCGCGAGCCTTGGCCTGAGCACCTATGAGGCTGTAGCTGCCGACGAAAACACCAACACCCATACAATAGATTCAGTGCTTGAATTGGCACTCGCGCACAATCCAACCATGGCAAGAGCTCAGGGGGACATGCGGCAACGTCGAGGCCAACAGGTCGCTGCCGGGGCCTATCTCAATCCTTCGATATCCGGTGCAGCCGGGCGAGGAAACATTCGAGATCCGAGCACGGGGGTGAAGGTCACTGAGCGAACGGTGACGGTCGAACAGCCCTTGGAGTGGCAAGGGAAACGTCGCGCGAGGCAGCAGGCAGCGGATGCAGGGGCGGCAGGGGCCAGTGCGGCAATGGAAGAAACCCGTTTGAACGTGATTGCTGAGGCGAAGGTGGCATTTTATCAGGTGTTATTCGCTCAGCGAGATGCCGAGTTGACCGGCCAAAACTTGACGATGGTCGAAGAGGTCCTGCGAACCGTGAAGGCGCGGGCGGCGGCGGGCGAGGCCACGCTTTTTGAATCGATGAAGGCCACCGTCGAGGTGCAGAAGGCAAAAAAAGAAGTGTCACGCGCCCAGAATGCCTCGGTGGTCGTAAGGGCCAAGCTTGATATGGTAACTGCCGGCATGTTGGGCAAGCAGTTCTCAATCCAGGGGGACTTCGACTCACTCCAACAGGAGCTTGACCTTGACCTGTTGGCTACCCGCGCGATGGAACAACACCCGACTCTCCGGCGGCTCGGCAAGCTCGTCGAGCAGGCGCAGTTCAGCGCGACGCTCGAACGTGAATCCAGGATTCCGAACGTCACTGTGCTGGGCAGCTATCATCGTGAGGCAGGGGATGAGTCCGTCGTTGCAGGGCTTAGCGTTCCCCTTCCGCTCTGGTACCAGCGTCAGGGGGAAATCGAGAGCGCGCTTGGGGCCAGATATCGCGCCGAAGCCGAGCGGCTACGGGTGCAGAACGAAATTACTCAAACCATCACGCAATATGTGCAGGATGTCCGCACTGCGAACGAGCAGTTGCAGGTATTCGAGACCGGACTGCTGAAACAAGCGGAGCAGACGCTCCGGGTCGCACGCATCAGTTTCCAGCAGGGTGCCGCCAGTCTCTTGGACCTGCTCGATTCCCAACGGGTGTACAGGCAAACGCTGCTCGAGTATGTCCATGCGCGCGCAGACCTTTCCATCGCCCTCGCGCAGTTGGAACGTGCCGTTGGTGGAATCTGACTATTCAGAAGGAGGCTGACCATGAGAATCAGATGGACAACGCTGACCGGGACCTCTGTGTTTGCGCTGTGTCTGTTCGTCACGGCCTGTGGAGACCGCGGAAATGAAGAGCCGGCTCAGCCGCCGAAAGCGAGCACACAGTCAAGGGTGCCCCGCACCAGTACCATTCAGGCTCCGGCATCCGTGCGGAATCGACTCCGTACCGACAGGGTCGCAGCACATGTGGTTCCAGAAGTGGTGACGGCTCCTGGCGAAGTCGCGCTCGATCTGAAGCAGGTCGCCAAGATTGCGTCACGGATTGAAGGGCAAGTCCAATCCATCCATGTCCAGTTGGGTGATCGTGTCCGTCGCGACCAGCCATTGTTGGCGATTGAGAGTCTGCGCTTGGACGAGTTGGTGCAGGAATACCTTGTGACGAAGGCCCAGGCGGATGTGGCCGAGAGTGGGTACCGGCGGACGAATAAGTTATGGGCCGAGCGGATCGTGACAGAGCGTCGACTGGTCGAAGAACGGGGCCGTAACCTTGAAGCACAAGCTCGCCATCAGCATGTCCGTGAAAAGCTGTTGAATATGGGTATGACGACAGGGGAGCTACGCGAGTTGGAGCATGGAAGCCACCAGGAGGGCCATCGCTATACCCTCACCTCGCCGATCGCTGGGACGGTGGTCGCGCAAAATGTCGTGCGAGGGCAGGGCGTCGCTCCCGGCAATGAATTGTTTGAGGTTGTCGACACGAGCCGGGTCTGGGTCTTTGCAAGTTTGCCGATCGAACAAGCCAGAAAGTTCAAGGAAGGCGATGTGGGCACGATTCTGCCAAAGGGCGGTGAACCGGTTACGGCTCCGCTCACCTATCTTGCGCCGATTGCGGATGAGACTACGCGCACAATACGGGTTCGTTTTGAAGTCACGAATGAACAACAGAGGCTGAAGCCACGAGAATATGTGGACGTTCAACTGGCCGTCGCGAGTCCGCCGACCTTAGCGGTCCCCGTCTCTGCCCTGACGATGGTAGACAACGTGCGTGGAGTCTTCGTGCAACGGGAGAACGGCTATACGTTCGTCCCGATCGAAGGCGGCCGTGAAGGCGGGGGTTGGGTGGAAGTGAAGAAAGGACTGAGCGAGGGCGAGGTTGTGGTGATCGATGGCGTTTTCGATTTGAAGAACGTGCTGCTCAAAGAGCATATCGAGTCCGGCGAGGAAGGGTAAGATGGAACGGCTGTTTATCCTTTCGCTGCGCTACCGTTTTTTCACCCTGGTCGCGATGAGTCTTGTCATCGTCGTCGGCCTCTGGTCTTTCAATCACCTTACCATTGATGCCATGCCGGATCTGACGCCGGTCCAGGTTCAAATCCTGACACGATCACCGGCGCTTGGCCCGGTTGAAGTGGAGCAGTTCATCACGTTCCCCATTGAAGCTTCGTTGAGCGGATTGCCCGCCCTGCGCGAACTTCGATCGGTGTCTCGCTATGGGCTCTCGGCCGTCACTGCGATTTTCGAAGATCGGATGGATGTCTACCGCGCGCGGCAGTTGGTGACCGAGCGGCTGACCCGCGCGATGGAACGTATCCCGGTCGAGTATGGCAGGCCTGTTATGGGACCCCTGACGACAGGATTGGGCGAGGTCTATCAATTTACCTTGAGAGGAAAGGGCTACAGTCCCATGGCCCTCCGAACGCTTCTTGAGTGGGATATTGGAATGAGGCTGCGGACCGTACCGGGGGTCGTCGAAGTGAACATTTGGGGGGGAGAACCTCAACAGTTCCAGGTTGCGGTGGATCCAGCGAAGCTCCAGTCCTTCAATCTTTCGCTTCGGCAGGTGTTCGAGGCGCTTGAACGCAACAACGCCATCGCCGGCGGCGGCTATATCGAGCATCAACGCGAACAATTGCTCATTCGCGGAGAAGCCCTGGCAACGCAGGTGGCCGATCTTGCGAGGATTGTCGTGGCGCATGGCCCAGGGGGAGTTCCGATCTTCATCTCGGACCTCGCGGAGGCGAAGGAGGCGTCGGCGCTCCGCATCGGCGCAGCGACCGCAATGGGAGAGGGTGAAACCGTCATCGGCATGGTCCAGATGTTGGCGGGCGAGAATGCGCAAATGGTCGTCGAGCTGGTCAAAGCCAGGGTGAGAGAGATTGAAGCGACCCTCCCTCCGGGAGTGACCATCGAACCCTACTACGATCGAACAATATTAGTGTCGAAGGTGATCCAGACCGTGCGCAACAACCTGCTCGAAGGTGGACTCCTCGTCATTGCCGTGTTGTTCCTCTTTCTTGGCGATCTCCGCGCAGGGGTCATCGTGGCGTCCGCCATTCCCTTGTCAATGCTAATTGCGTTCAGCGGGATGATGCAGGCCGGGATCTCAGGCAACCTCATGAGTCTCGGTGCCATCGACTTCGGCTTGCTCGTGGATGGCTCAGTCGTGATGGTGGACAATATTCTCCGACGATTGGCGAAGAAAGGCGTCATGAGCCGAGAAGAGCGGCTGAGTGAGATTTTGGCAGCCGGCCGCGAGGTCCTCTGGCCTATGACCCTTGCCGTCGGTATCATCATTCTCGTGTACGTGCCGATCCTCGCGCTGACCGGGATCGAGGGAAAGATGTTCCGTCCGATGGCGCTGACCGTTATCCTGGCGCTGGCCGGCTCTCTGCTCCTCGCGGTGACGGTCACTCCGCTGTTCGCTTTCTGGTTTGTGCGGGCTACCGCAGGGCATGAGGACACCCGTGTGATTGGAATGCTGCGTCGCCTCTACGAACCCTGTCTCAGGTGGGCAGTGGCGCGCCCGGCCTGGGTGGTCACGCCGGCCGTCGGGCTGTTTGTCGTGAGCCTCGGGATCGGCACATGGCTGGGCATTGAGTTTGTGCCTCGACTCGACGAAGGAGATATGGCGATTCAAGTGTGGCGACTGCCCAGCGTGTCGCTGAGTGAATCGGTCCGGAATGCCGTAGATGTCGAAAAGGTGCTGCTCACATTTCCAGAAGTCCTGCAGGTGGTGACCAGGACCGGGAGTCCCGAGGTGGCAACCGACGTGATGGGAGTGGAGCTGTCCGATGTGTTTGTCATCCTCAAGCCGCGGCAAGAATGGACGACTGCCGGCAGTCGCGAGGACCTGATCGCCAGGATGAGGCCTGCCATTCTTGACGCGGTGCCAGGCGTAGGCCTCGGTTTTACGCAACCGATTGAGATGCGGTTCAATGAATTGATCGCGGGGACACGCTCCGATCTTGCTGTCAAGATTTTCGGGCCTGACCTGGACGTGCTCAGGCAGCAGGCCGAGTCCGTCGCGCGTGTCTTGGAAACTGTGCGCGGCGCCGCAGACGTCAAAGTCGAACAGGTCGCGGGACTTCCACTGCTACGAGTCATTGTGGATCGGGCTCAGATCGCACGGTACGGACTCACGGCAGATGAGGTGCTCACCCTTGTCCAGGCCACACGCGTGGGACATGTCGTCGGCACTGTCGTGCAGGGGCCACGACGTTTTGACCTCGTCGTCCGCTTAGCCGATAGCGTCTCTGCCGATCCTGCTGCATTGGGCAATCTGCTCATCCCAACGAGTCATGGGGAACTCGTCCCTCTCTCCCGGGTGGCGGCCATTCGGGTGGACACGGGACCGGCTCAAATCAGCAGGGAGCATGTGCAGCGACGTATCGTGGTGGAGAACAACATCAGGGGAAGGGACTTAGGGAGTTTCGTGACGGAGGCACAGCATGCGGTGGCACGCGAGGTCTCGCTCCCGACAGGGTACGAATTGACCTGGGGTGGACAGTTTCAACATCTTCAAGAAGCCACGAGCCGGTTGGCGGTGATCGTGCCCATCACTCTTCTCATGATTCTGGGTGTGCTGTCGGTCATCTTCGGGGCCATGCGACCAGCGCTGCTGATTTTTCTCAATGTGCCATTGTCCTTATCCGGCGGGATTCTGGCCCTCTGGCTCCGCGGGCTGCCACTCAGTATTTCAGCGATCATCGGATTCATTGCCCTGTTTGGCATTGCGGTGCTCAATGGTGTGGTGCTGGTCAGCCACATCCGGCAACTCGAAGGAGAAGGGCTTCCGACCGATCAGGCAATCGTGCAGGGTGCGATGGACCGGCTCAGGCCCGTATTGATGACGGCACTCGTCGCGAGCCTCGGCTTTCTCCCCATGGCGTTGGCCACCAGCATGGGAGCCGAAGTCCAACGGCCCCTTGCCACGGTGGTCATCGGAGGCCTGGTCACAGCGACGATGTTAACCCTGTTAGTCATCCCGGCGCTCTACGGACGGATCGGCGGCCGGCGGTTGGTCCCACTCACACCATAAGGAAGGCGCAGATGTCTATCGTGTCATCAATGGGGCTCTATATATTCGCCGGTCTATGCGAGATCGGTGGCGGATATCTTGTGTGGCTCTGGCTCCGCGAAGGGCGACCGGTCTGGTACGGGATCGCGGGAGCGGCCGTTCTGATTCTGTACGGCATCGTCCCGACATTCCAAACGGCCCATTTTGGCCGAGTCTATGCGGCCTATGGTGGCATGTTCATTGTTCTGTCGCTTCTTTGGGGTTGGGCGATGGATGGCACGAGACCGGACCGGTTCGACAGCATGGGAGCTGCGCTGTGTCTGCTCGGGATGGGATTGATCATGTATGCACCCCGCGACTAGTTCTCTGCGTATCAGCAGCCCTAGTGCAGAGATCTGTCAGGAGACGGATTTTTTCTAGCAGGCAAGGTTGAGTATTCCGGAAGGCTGATACGATTCAGGTCTACACGAGCAGGAGGCCTGCAGCCCGCACCTGCTTCCAGGCTGTCGTTTTGAGAAAGGAATCGAACTCCCGGGCCGTGCCTGGAAAGGCCGGCTTCGAGTCCCGGAGCAGCGGGTAGGGACGGGAAGGATTGTGGTGCGGAGTGGATTGCAGGATCAGATCGTTCAGCCACTCAGCCTGTGGGGTGGGGAGGGTAACTGCGCGATCGCTCATCCGTCCAGGCAGAATCAATCTTGTTCTTCTTCCAACCGGCTCACAGACTGGTTGCCCACCTAGCCACACAAACCGCCGTTCTGCCCCTGGATCATCTTCAACCACTCGGCCCTTGAGGAGACGCGGCACCCAGGTAGAGGAGACGCGGGGCTTGGGAGTGGCATGGTCGAACCATTGGCGGACGTCCAGAGTCAGTCCCTTTCCTTCCAGATAATTGAGCATCGATCGCCGCAGTCCTTCACCGAGCCAGTCAGGCGTCTCGCCCTCCCGGTCCTCATGCTGAAGGTCATTTTCCGCGAACCCCTGAAACGTCGGTCCGAGGATACGCAGCCCATGCGCGGCCGGTTTGAGGCCGATCGGGCTGTGAGCCGTCGCGGTGAACCGATGCCAGAAGGCGGATTGCATGAGGTCTGCCGCGACCAATTGACGGACCCGCTCCAGCGAGTCTACGGTTTCTTGGACGGTCTCGGAGGGACAGCCGTACATAAGATAGGCATGGATCAGGATACCTGCATCTTTGAAGGCCGCCGCCACAAGTGCCGTCTGATCGACGGTAATCCCTTTCTTGATCTTCTCCAGCAACCGGTCGGAGGCGGCTTCGAGTCCTGCCGTCACCGCAATGCAACCGGAGGCAGCCAGCAGGCGGCAGAGGTCCGGTGAAAATGCTTCTTCAAAACGGATATTGCCCCACCAGGAAATGGTGATGCCCCGTTCAAGCAAGGCCAAGGCGAGGGCCTTCAGCGCAGCGGGAGGCGCCGCTTCGTCGACAAAATGGAACCCCCGGCGGCCTGTTTCGGCAATCAGTTGCTCGATCTGCTGGATGAGCCGATCGGTCGGCGTCATCTCGTAGCGACTGATATAGTTGAGCCCGACATCGCAGAAGGTACATTGCTTCCAGTAACAGCCGTGGGCGACCGTCAGTTTATTCCAATGACCTTCCGACCAGAGGCGATGCATGGGATTGGTGCTGTCTAAGATGGTGAGATAGCGACCCAGGTTTAGCCCGCTATACGTCGGGCAACCGACCTCACCCATACTGAATTCTCGATCGGACATCTCGTTTGCAAAGACGACTCGATCCTTCTCTCGGTAGAACGTCCGGCAGAGCGTGGTCCGCGACCTGGTTCCTGCCAGATGTTCGATCAACGACAGCAGGGGCCGTTCCCCGTCGTCGAGCGTGACGAAATCGACATAGTCGAACACGCGTGGATCGGACAGACGCCGAAGCTCTGTGTTGGCATACCCGCCGCCAAGAGCAACGGTGATGTCGGGCCGTCGTTGCTTGATCGAGTGGGCGATACGAAAGGCGCCGTAGAGGTTTCCAGGAAAGGGCACGGTGACCGCTACGAGAGTGGGTGTGTGGCGGTCGAGATGCTGCCACAGGGACTCGAGCATGAATTGATCCGTCAAGGTCGGAGGGACCGCGACGGCCTCAATGATGGTCTCAAACGACGAGGCGGCTCTGGCGATATGTTCGGCATAGCGGCTCAGGGAAAAATGGGGCGAGACCGTCGCCTGGATCAAATCGGCCAGGTCTTCAAGATAGAGGGTGGCGAATCGTTTGGCGCGATCCTGCTCCGATAGGGCATGGACTGACGAGGATCGTCCTCGATGGCCGGCAAAGCGGGGGCCTTGAGGCAGGTATCCTGGACGGGCGAGGAGCAGGGCTAATGAGGGATTGCGTCCCTGGAGAAACTCGATGACCGGTTCGATGGTATGCAGATAGGCCGGCTCGACCGCGAGCATCTGCCTGGCTTCACCGGGCAACTCATCTTCGCGTTCGCGCACCTGCTCGAACACCGCCTGGAGCCCCGATCGGCTGAAGATCTTGAGCACCATTTCGATGCCGAGATCGGCCTGGGAGGTTTCAATCCCACGACCACGGAGAAAGCCGGTGAGATAGGCCGTGGAGGGATAGGGTGTATTCAGTTGCGTGAGCGGAGGGATGAGGAGCAAGAGTCGCGGTGTCGGCATGGCCGTTGACATAACACAGGAGCGGTTTACAACGCCAGATGACGCGTTATGCCGCCTGTTCTTCCTGCAGGGCCTCCAGGGAGGAGTTGATGAAGTAGCCTGTCCACCGGCTCAGGCTGAGATAGTCTGATACCTTGTGGGACAGCTCACTTCTCGGGATACTCCGTGCGATCGATCTGGTGTTGTCGTGGCTGAGATTGGCAATATTCGGGTTGGTTTGATCGACCGTTGGGTCGTACATGATGATCAGCGGGCGCATGCGGGCATGCAGGTTGATGCTGATGACCAGCCCGATAGATTTGTCGGAGAGTTCGACGACCGTCCCCGGCGGGTAGACGCTCAAGACTTGAATCAGTGCGACGATCACCTCTTCGGAAAATGTCGTTTTGCCGCTCAGATACAACTTCGAGAGCGCCTCAGTCGGGGACAGGTTCTTGCACACATCCGGCGCATTGATGAGGCTTTCATATTCATCGACGGCCATGAGAATTCTGGAGTGCAATGACAATTGCTCACCTTTCAATTGAGCAGGATAGCCGGATCCATCGATCCGTTCATGGTGCTGCCTGATCATGGTGGCGACGGCATCGGGGATTCCGGGAAACTGTGTCAGCATCGTGAGCCCGAGATCGACATGTTGCTGAAAGGCCTTCCGGTTGTCGGCAGTCAGGCTGCCGCCTCCATTGTGGAGGTGTGAGGGGAGTTTTTGTTCGCCGATATCGTGCAGGAGACCGGCAATGCCCAGCATCTGCGTGTCTTCATGGCTCAGGTCAAATTGCCGCCCGACCATCATCGAGAGCACGGCGACGTTCATGGCATGGAGGACCCCAACATCGTCGAGATCCTGGGCGCCCAATAAACTCCCCATGGCACCAGAGGTGGTGTCGTCTACGATGAGATCGGCCAGACTGCTGATCATGTCCTTTGCCGTAGAGAGACCCTCACTTGAGCCGCTCCTGATATCGTGAAGTGCTTTCGAACTCTGGGTAAGAGTCTGTTTGTAGACCGCGTCAGCCTGCTGCAGGCTCTCGGTGTATCGGGTGATGGTCTGCTGTGGGCTGGCATTCTCAGAGGAGGACTTGGCCTGTACCGGGATGTCGATAGGAACGGTCGCTCCATCTGCTCCGTTCACGGAATCCTCTGTTGGTAACTGATCTGACCCTTCTCGATCGGACAAGGCGGGGTCGACAAGCACGATGCCTAACTTCAGGCCGCGGATGATCGCCAATTCATTTTCTGACGTTATTTTGAACGTTTTGCTGGCAAAGGGATGCTTAAACCAGGAACAGTTCAGGTCGACATACATGCCGACTTTGAGTTCATCCGGTTTGGTCTGAATGAGCTGTGCTTGTGGTGTGTTGGACGGGGGAGGCGCGTGTTTTGCCATCTTGGGCAGATGTCCTTTGGTGAAGAGGTCATTGCGCATCAATGCGATGAGTTCATATCGGTCGGTTCAGGATTATCTTAAATCTGGGAGCGTTCGTTGAGGCGAATGGGTCGGCGCTGTCAGGTCAATGGTAGTGGTAGAGAAGAATGTCGTGGGGCTCAGCCGGGATATGGTCTCGCCGGCTGGGCCCCTATTTGAGGCAGGGGCTGACTATTTTTTCATATCCAAAATGGTTCCCAACATCCCGTCCGCTGTATGGAGGGTGCGGAGATTCGCTTCAAATCCACGCTGTGCAAGGATCTGGTTGACGGTTTCTTCCCCGAGATCGACATTCGATAACTCGACGAGGGCAGGATTATAGCCGGTGTTGTTCAAGACCGTAGGACCGGCGGAGTTGTCCTTTTGCACGACTGGAAGGACCCCGCCGGAGGCCACTGCCACAAATTCTGTCCGGGACTTCTTAAACCCATTCGTATTGACGTTGGCCACATTATGAGCCGTGACCTCAATCTCTTTCTCAAAGGCCGCGAGTCCGGAGAGGGCTGAGTGCATGGCGGATAACATCGGGCACCTCCATTTGAGCCGGTTAGAGCTTCAGGTTCGCGCCGTGGGAGAGAGACGTAGCAGGGGGGGGATAGCCGTTATCGATCGTGCAACCTCGATCGGTCATGTGGCGGCTAGGCTGACCCTGGAACATGCTTCGTCCCTGCTTAGGTCCCTTGGCTTTGCGTCCCATCCTCTCGGATGGTATGCCTTTGTCACCTGGCGAGTGTCGTGCAACAGCTCAGATTTACTCGACGCTCGACTAGCAGAAGTATAGCATCAATCGCGGGTGAGCAGGCTCTTAGAACCAGGCAGAACAGGCACTAACGAGAAGTAACCGATGGGTGGCCGATCACGTTCTTGGCGCCTGACACGTGGAGATCTCTGCCGGTTTTACCCTGTGAACGATGCGAAAAGATTGTTGGATTGAGGCGAATGGACTTCGCTACGATCACGCCATTGCTGTTTTTCTGGTAAAGAGTCTCTATGGATAATGTCGGCATCCTCTATAGCGATTTCAATTGTCCGTTCTGTTATGCGATGCATGAGCGGCTCTATGAGATGAGCCTGCTCGATCGTTGTGACTGGCGGGGTGTGCAGCATGCGCCGTATCTGCCGAAGCCGATGGCGCGTTGGAGCGGTACGGCGGGAGCGGAGCTGGCGCACGAAGTGCAGATGGTTCAACGATTGGCGCCTGGGCTGGTGATCTCCCTGCCGCTGGGCAAGCCGAATACCAGATTGGCCATCGAATGGGCTGCGTCGCTGCTCAGGCAGGATGTCGCTCGGGGCATGGAATTCGTACGCCAGGCCTATCGGGCCTTCTGGTGTGAAGGGCGCGACCTGTCAGACCCGTCGATCTTGCAGCAATTGGCGGGGGAGTCGGCCATCGATGGCGAGGCTGAAGAGAGTCACCGCATCGTTCAGGCATGGGAGACGGCCTGGCACGAGACTGGCCAGGCCGGCGTTCCCTTGCTGATTTCGCCGGAGGGAAACCAGCTTGTCGGCTGTGTATCCGTTGAGGAGATTCGACGTTTCATGCATACGGATTAAAGGTATTGGACCCCTACGGCATCGCGTTACGCCACATCGAGATTCATCACATAATGCTGGAGTTCCCGCCGCTGATCCTCTTCCGTGACCTTGAGGGCTTCGATGTCTTTTCGGAGTTTCTCCAGCTCGCTCTCTTGTAGATCCAATTTTTTCACATATCGATTATAGAGATCGGAATTCTGCTGGAGCCGCTGCATGTTCTCGCGAATGCGGCTATGTTCCGTGGTGATCTCGCCGATACGCTGTTCGAGCCTCGTTCGTTGTGCGCGGGTGTCGTCGAGTTTGCTCCTGAGCTGAACCACCCGTTGCAGGGCCGCTTTGACCTGTTGGCTGATTTCTTTTGCCTGCTGGTAGTAGGCGATCTGGTCGATCCCGCTTTCCATCAAGAGGATAGATTCCTGGATCGGTAACGTTTCCTTTACATGCAATGTCGCACGTTTTCCCGGATCGACTGCCACGCTGAATCGATACATATCCCTGGTGCGTTCGGTCGGCTCTTTCGGCTCGACCAGTTTCCAATCGGCACGGTAGGCCTGTTCGATCAAGAGGGTCTTGGCCTTCTGGTCACGATTCTTGATGAGATAGGTCCGGTCCTCAACCAGGCGGCGAGACACCAGCATCGTGCCTTTCTTCAGGGAGACCGTCGCCAGTTCCTGTGTGCCTCCTACGAAGGTCGCTTCCACTTCGGTCTTGAGGTCGAGCGCATAGCTGATCAGCCGGTCTTGCCCTGGAGGAAGGTCCTCAATGCGCGCATCGCCCGCGTAGCTGCCGCTATCGAAGAGCGTGATTGGCCCCTGCATCAGATGAAGGGATGACGTGTTGGTCAGCCGATACCCGTTCAAGGGATGTTTGGCGTTGACGGTCTGATTGTAGACGGAGACTTTCTGTCCCTTCAGGCTCTGGCCGACGATCGGCAGCATCGCGCTGGTATGTTTCGCGAGCGTGACAGGCTGGTCGATGCGATATTCGAAGAGCTCGCCCTTATCCTCGCCCATCGCCATAGAAGCGATTCCTTGATCGAGACGACCCATGTCCATCTCAGATGCCTTAAGGGACTGCTCCGGTGCATTCGCTCGTGCACTGGCGAGGCCTTGCGCCATTTTCCCGAGTAACCGCTCCTTCTTCATCTCACTCCTGGCAGGAGACGCAGGCGACAGTGATTTCGGTTCGTCCATCGTGTCGCCATATGTCTGGGGAAGGAGATTGGCATAGAGCTCCGGCTGGACGACTGGCCGTGGATTGTAGAGGGGCTGATAGAGATCCATGGTAAAGGATATAGGCCGTCCAGAGACGAGCGAGAGCGCGACGTGTTTCCAGTCCTGCTCGGTGGTGTTCTCCACAATGGCCCAGCCTTGCAGATAGGGGGCCTTCTCTTCATCCAACACCAGTCGATAGGTGGTCTTCCAGACGGGTGTTTCCGTCACATAGGCCACACGTGCTTGGCGGCTGCCGGTGCCGTCGAACAGAATCGAGACGGTCTTTTTCTGGGCATCATGATTTGACGCCAGCGCAGCCAAGGCCTGGTGCAGTTCGGCGTTCAAGGCCTGGTCCAGCAGCTTGACCCGTTGGATTTGTGTGAAGGGAAGGGAGCGAAAGCCCTCGTCGGTGAGGAGGTTGAGATATTCTTGCTCGATGACACGACGGGCTTGGCCATCGGACATCGACTCGGTCTTCTTTTCAACCCCAAGAATGGTGCCCAGCAGAGGATTGGGAGCGGCCACCTCAACCCGTTCGCCACGCACTTGGGTCAAGATTTGGCCCAACGTGGGATTGCCGTTCAGGTTCACGCCGAAGCTACCGAGCATTTTGGTCACGGGGTCTCGAGATCCATAGGTGACCATCGAGATTGTGTCTCCGCCGAGATCTTGAACCACCAGGCTCTTGAGGATGTCGTTGATTTGGGTGACGTTGAAGCGCAGATCGAGTTGCGTCCGGTTTTGTATCGTCCCGTCATGTTGCATGTAGCCCACGCCGCTGGAATAGAGGACGATTTTCGAGAGGGGAAGAAGGGCAGGCTCCTCAGCCATGACGGGCCAGGGTAACAGTACACAGGAAAGGAGGATCAGACGCCTCATCAATCTGTGACAAACGTGACGTGACAATGCGCACATACAGGCCTCCATCGTAGTTGTTCCCCTGTGATCTATCCTGTCCCCGTTATGTCGTCAATAGGGCGATCCTTTCACCAGACTCTATCCTGTCGGATTCACTCATGGTACTGTTCATTCCCATGAACTACACCGACGAGAAGACGATCACCAATGTTCTCAGTGACTGCCGCACCATCGCAGTGGTGGGTCTGTCCTCGAATCCGGCGCGGCCTTCCTTTGGGGTGGCGAGCTACATGCAGGTGCAAGGGTATCGCGTAGTTCCCGTGAACCCGAACGAAACAATAGTCCTCGGCGAGCCGGCGTCTCCATCACTCGCCGCTGTGTCACAGGCCATCGATCTGGTGAATATCTTCAGGAAGTCGGAAGAAGTCCTTCCAATCGTCGACGAAGCGATTGCGTGTGGCGCCAAAGCCATTTGGATGCAAGAAGGGGTGGTGAATGAAGCTGCAGCGCACCGGGCAGCGCAAGCGGGTCTTCTCGTCGTGATGGACCGTTGTTGGCTCAAAGAACATGCTGCACGGTCGCACCGTGGCTGAGCCAACCTCACCGCTGACTCCGGAGGCACCTGTTCTCGATCCGCAACGAGACGCTATGCTGGCGATGGCCGACCTCTTGGCCAAGATCCTGGATACCACCGTTAAAATCCCCGGCACACCCTTCTATCTCGGCCTCGATCCCTTGCTCGGGCTCATTCCTGGAATCGGCGACTTGCTGGCCAATCTGATGGGGACCATCATCCTGGGGTTGGCTGCGCGGCTACAAGTTCCGCAGATCGTCATCGCCCGCATGAGCTTGAATCTCCTCATCAATGGAACGGTCGGGGCGATTCCCGTTGTCGGCGATCTTTTCTCCGTCTGGTTCAGGAGTCACGCCAGAAACGCCGAACTCCTGCGCCGCGCTGCGACAGAGCCCTATCGAGAAACCAGGCAGGCCAGGCTCTATGTGGTCGGTATCATCGCCGGGACCGCCATGTTGTTGCTACTCGCCATTGCACTCGTCCTTTGGATCGTCGTGAGGCTCTGGGCCGCAATCGCGCTGTAACCAGACGTGGTCGCTTTCTCAGCACTCAGCACCTCCTCTCCCTCCTCAAGACGGAGTGCTTTCCAGGCGAGAAACGGGTATTCTTCCGCAGCCCACAAGAGATCGTGATGCAAGCCACTCCACGCTGGTTTTCTCTCCCGCTCTATACGCAAGTGCTCATTGCCGTGACGTGCGGCGGGCTGCTGGGTGTCGTCTTTGGTCAAGAACCCTATCTGGGTGGTGTGCGCAACGAGCAACTGGGCCGGCTCGGGCTGTTCGTCGTCACGCTCCTCAAGATGCTCGCCATTCCTCTGATCTTCTTTGCGATCCTCGACGCACTGATCCGCACGAGCCTTCCGATGCGTCAGGGGCTCAAGTTGCTGGTCATTTGCCTCGTCAATGTCTCCGTGGCCATGACGATCGGTCTCCTGTTGATGAATACCTGGCAGCCGGGTCTGACCTGGTATGGCCACGTCGACGAGTTACTGCACCTCGTGCCTGGTTCCCCGCCGTCAGCAGTCAGCCTTGCGGCGGTGCAAACCGGGTCGCAGAGTCCAATCGAGTACCTCGCGTCCTATATTCCCCGCACGATCATGTCGCCGTTTTCCAGCAACAATATCATCGGCATCGTCTTCCTTGCCTTGGCGATCGGGGCTCTGCTTCGCCGTTTGCTGGGTACTGCCGGGCAGGAAAGCGGGGCAATCCATACTCTGGCGCGGGCGATTGAGCGCATCTATGGCTGGCTGGTACAGGTATTGGGGTGGATCATCCTTGCCGTGCCGCTCGCGGTCTTCGGGGTTGTGGCGCAGGTCGTCGGTAAGGCCGGCATCGGCGTCTTCACCGTCCTCTGGATTTTTCTCGCGGCCATGCTCCTGGGGCTCGCCATCCACGCGCTCCTGTACTATCCGCTCGTGGCTTGGCTGGTGGGTAAAAAGTCGCCGAAGGTCTACCTGGGGCAGGGAGCCGATGCGATTATGACCGCCATGTCCTGTAACAGCAGCCTCGCCACCGTGCCGGTCACGCTCCGGTGTCTCGATCGTATGCAGATCTCGCCTCAATCGGCGCGCCTCGCGGCCTGTGTCGGTACGAACCTCAATAACGACGGCATTACCCTCTATGAAGCGATGGCGGCCCTCTTCCTCGCCCAAGCGCTGGGCTTTGATCTGCCGCTGGCGAATCAGGTCTTGATCGTCATGGCGTCGATCATCGCGGGGGCCGGCGTGGCAGGCATTCCTGAAGCCGGTCTAATCGTCTTGCCGCTTGTCCTCTCAGCGGCAGGTTTGCCGCCAGAGGTCATCGTCGCGGCCATTCCACTCATCATGACGGTGGATTGGATCATTGCCCGAGCCCGGTCTGGTGTGAATGTGATGAGCGATATGCTGGTCGCCATCCTCCTCGATGTAGGGCATGTCCCACCCGCTATCGAGCCAGGCGTGGCTCCATCTCAAACCGAAAGCTCTTCCGCACCGCAGCCGTCCTAAACGGCTAGCCGGCAACCAAGAGATGGGTTTGATGGCTCAAGGTTCTCCTCACCTAAGCATTCAACGAGGAGGCTGGAGGGTTCTTCCTATTATCCAACAGAGTGAGCTTGCGACTGCTGTTCCGTGATCCAGGGGAGTCCTCGGGCGTAATCTGCCATCTCCCGATACCAAAATCCCATGGTTTAGGGTGCGTAAGAGGCCTGTTGTCCCTCCTCCAGAAAAGGGCATCCTGACAAGATTATTTTTCAAGTTATTGATTATATTGAAATAATTTTTCTTCTTCCTTGGGAATGTTCATGGTATGATCTGCGTGCTGCTTTCTTGGACGCCATGGCTCTCCCCTGGTGTAAAGAAAGTCGGGGAGGTGATGTGGCCATCACCTCCCCATTTTTTTGCCTCTTGCCTGTTCAGTCGGTGATCCCTGCCCACGAACCTCGGTTCTCTCCCTATCAGACTTCTTCTTTCAGATTATGTTGTGGCGGTTGCATCGATCTCGTTATTTCTGATCCAGTATTCAGATGGTGAGGGGGTGACCCCATCGTGACGATTCCGTCACGATTGAAGTGAACCTATCCGGTTGTATCCAGACATGCTCGTCCGTTTCAATTCGAAATCGGATAGGTCATGCCGATGTGATGTAACGGTACCCGGGTGATCGAAGGGTTGGAAACTTCTGCTGGGGAATGTTTGGTTGAGAATGTTGCCGATGAGCGGCGGTTTGGATCTGAGGGATATCGAGGGAGCAAGAAGTGAGGGGGCGACGTGGCCGCCGCCCCCTCAAAAAACTACTTCTTCTTCTTTGCCGCCTTCTTGACGGGCTTCTTTGCTGCTGCTTTCTTCGTCGCCATGTGATCTCCACCCCCCTTCGATGTAAAAATGTTGAACAGTGTGTGAGAGGTATATCAGAGTTTGAGCGCGGAGTAAAATTTTCTCTTCAGAATTCTTTCGGTCGGACAGAGCGAGGGAGATGTCCGGGTTGTCTGAAATCGGCTTGTGACGGTCCGGGTGACTCTGATTTTCTCCCACTTCGGTGGATACTCGGCGCATTCGGCGATAGAAGACGGTGAGATATTCAACGATGCCCTGTGTCCCCTGATCCCGCGTCAGGAGCGGGCGACGATAGATGAGCTCACGCGTGACTGTCCCGAAGAAGCGCTCTACGCAGGCGCTGTCCCAGCAGTTTCCCCGCCTGGATACGCTCGTGGTTAGGCCGTGCGCGGTGAGCAGGTGATGGTATCCGGTAGCGGCATACTGGCTCCTGCGATCCGGCAGCGCAGCAACTATGTCGATGCCCTTCCATGTTGTCCTGTCCCTGCTTGCGTCATTTGTCATGCGACTGGGGTTTGGGGTACCGTATTCGTGTCATGGAACATTCCTTCACTTGTCCTTTTTGCGGCGAAGAGATTTCAATGGTCCTGGATCCTTCGGTTCGCCGTCACACCTACGTCGAAGACTGTGAGGTCTGCTGTAACCCCATCGAGATCAGCTACACCGTCGAAGACGAGGTCCTGACTTCCTTCGAGGCCAAGAGTTCAGAATAAGCGCGTCCCAAGGAGCGGGAGTTTGGTCTCAGCGCACCCAACGGGGGCTGTACTCCGGGACATGCGCAGCTAGCCAAATCCGGCTGGCAAGCCGGTGAGATTGAACGGCCTGCGCCTTGCTCCCCTTCGGTATACCAATCTACTCAGGATCAAGGAGGTCTCATGTCCACTGTGCCGACATTCGCCCTCTCCGTATTCTTGCTCACCATGACCGGCTGCGTAGCCTCCAGCCCTCCTCCCGCTGCACAGCAAGAGCCGGGTAAGAAAACTTCCACGCTGAAACCGGCCAAACATGATGAGGAGAAGTCGATGAATGAGGATAGTCACAACGCCGTGATGGATCGGTAGACCCTGGAATCAGCCTTCTTTCTTAACGGAGCATAAGAAAGGGGAGGGGTGTGTAGAATGTCTTATCCGCAGATCTGAAAAGGAGTAGCTCTTATGCAATACGTTCATCTCGGTCGGTCAGGCGTCAAAGTTAGCCGACTCTGTCTCGGCACGATGAACTTCGGCCCGGAGACGAGCGAGGCGGACAGTTTCGCCATCATGGATCGAGCGCTGGAACTGGGCCTCAACTTTTTCGACACGGCCGACGTCTATGGGTGGAAGGTGGGCGAGGGGTGGACTGAGCAGATCGTGGGGCGCTGGTTCGCTCAGGGTGGGGGGAGGCGTGAGAAAGTCGTGTTGGCGACGAAAGTGTTCGGTCGGATGGGCGAGTGGCCGAATCAATCCCGCCTGTCGGCCCTCCACATCAAGCGGGCCTGCGAGGACAGCCTGCGGCGCTTGCAGACGGATTGTATCGATCTGTATCAAATGCATCATGTCGATCGGGAGACGCCGTGGGAGGAAATCTGGCAGGCGATGGAGCAGTTGGTCCGAGAAGGCAAGGTCCTCTATGTCGGCAGCAGCAATTTCGCCGGGTGGCACCTGGCGCAGGCGCAGGAAATGGCGCGCAGCCGGCACTTCTTTGGCCTCGTGTCGGAGCAGAGTCTCTATAATTTGACCGAGCGGACGATCGAGTTGGAAGTGATTCCCGCCTGCGAAGCCTATGGGATAGGCCTGATGCCCTGGAGCCCGCTTGCGCGCGGACTGTTGGCCGGGGCATTGGAACCGACGAAGGTCGGACGACGTGCTGACGAGGATTTGAAAAAAGCAATCGAGACACATCGCCCCAGGCTGGAGGCGTATGGTGCACTCTGCACCCAGCTAGGAGAATGCCAGGCCGATGTGGCGCTGGCCTGGCTGCTGCACCAAAAGGCCGTCACGGCTCCGATAATCGGGCCGCGCACGATGGAGCAATTGAACGGCACGATGCGCGTCCTGAATCTGACGTTGAGCCATGAAACGCTGAAACGGCTCGACGATATTTTCCCCGGACCTGGCGGGCCCGCACCGGAATCCTATGCCTGGTGACAAGGGCCAGGCCTGGACGAGCGGTGCATCGTAAACGAGCAGAGGACATCACAGGCTCCCTGCGACAGACTTGCATCCGTTTGCTGGCGTGGCGCAGGCTCGTATCATACTGAAGTTTCTTCTACGGGAGGTCGGCATGTGGCTTTTGGTGCTGCCCTTCGTACTGTGGTCCGCTGCCTCCAGCTTCGCCGAATCCGGCTTCCCTGGGAAATCCGAACGCCGCTCCAACTTCTTTAATCCTTCCACGCTGGTAGCGCCGGACAATCCGCTGAACCCGGCAGAGAAGTATCCCGCGCCAGCGAATACCCCCAATCCCAGGTATCGCTCCGATCCAAGTAACCCCACCAATCCGGCGAATCGCTTCATTCCCAGCAACCCGTTCAATCCCGCGAATGAATACAAGCCTCAGCGTCCCTTGAACCCAGCCGATGGCTACCGCCCAGGCCGGCCCTTCTCGCCGCTCGATCGCCCCTCTGGGTCTGATCGCTAGCCGGCAGGGAGGACACGTACCGGAAGTATCGTTTCGCCGCTCAGCTCACAGCTCCTCTATCTTCTTTTTTTTCTGCTCTTTGCCGTACATGAGGACGTGGCCGCCCGTCAGCGCTTCACCGGCGTAGGAAGGTGAAACGAATATTACCGCCACTGCCATGATCGCCATCAATATGTTTTTCGTCGTCTGTGATCCCTTTGGAATGTGTGAGGATTGTGTCGTTCAGCAGCGCTCGCCGAGAGTATACGGAAAGCGTGGCGCGAGGCCATTCCTTTGTGTTTTCCAGAAGTAGCCTGTTTCACCCTGTTCCTCTAGCCCGGAGCTAAGCCCTAAAAGTGAGCAATAGTGAACAGAAATGCATCGACTTCCTAGGTAGTGTTATGTACATTTAGGGTACCTGATCGGTGGTTGCATAATCTGCGCGCGTACCTTGTCGGTATGGAGACTTGGGTTTTGGCTATCTTCAGCCCCGGGCTGCAACCATTGGCGGTGGCTGGGGCTATGTGTGACCGGTATCAGTGCGCCTCCCTGTCCCTCGGGCCCATACGAAAGGAAGGATGATGGCTGCCAGTAAAATTCTCGTGCTTGAAGATGAAGCCTGTGCCGCAACAGACATTCAGCAGCGGCTGGAGAAATTGGGCTATGCCGTCTGCGAGGTGGTCCATTCCGGTGAGACCCTTCTCGCCCGTGTCGAGGCTCTTCGCCCGGATCTCGTGATCATGAGTACGTCGGTGCAAACCGAGCTGGCTCGGCACGAATCCACTCAGCACCTCATCGAGCAATTGCAGATTCCTATTCTATATTCCACGACGCATGCCGACCCGGTCGCAGTGCAATCCCTGGCACGCAAGGAACCGTTCGGCTATGTGCGGACGCCGTTGGACGATCGGGACCTGCACCACACGATTGCGATGGCCCTCTATCGGCAGCAGACGGAAACCAAATTGCGAAAGATGGAGCGGTGGCTTGCGGCGACGCTGAATAGTGTGGGGGATGCCGTGTTAGCCACCGATATCGAAGGACGTGTCACCTACCTCAACCCCAGCGCGGAATTGCTAACGGGGTGGACCCTTTCCGAAGCCACAGACCGGCCCGTGTCTGAGATATTTCAGACCATGCGTGGCGACGCACATACTCCCGTCGACAGTCCTGTCACGCGGGTGATTCAGGAAGGAGTCGTACTGGAGCTGGCCGAGGGGACGTTGCTTCAACGAAAAGATGGAACCATGCTTCCGATCGATGATAGCGCCGCTCCGATTCGTAACGAAGAGGGGCAGATCATCGGCGTGGTGATCATTTTTCGCGATGTCTCGGTCCATCGGCGTCTCGAGGAGCGATTGCGTGAGGCCCAGAAGCTCGATGGCGTCGGTCAATTGGCCGGCGGCATTGCGCACGATTTCAACAACCTCTTAACGGTCATCAATGGCTGTTGCTTCATGCTCCTCAGAACGATGGCTTCGGACGATCCGCAAAAGGCCAAGGTCGAGATGATCAAGGAAGCCGGAGATCGCGCCGCCGTACTGACCCATCAGCTCCTCGCCTTCGGCCGCCGACAGGTACTGGCTCCCAAGGTCCTCAATCTTAACGATGTCGTGGCGACGATGGAGCGGCTGCTACGAGGGCTGATCGGCGAGGACATTGAATTGCTGACGATCCTCGACCCCACTGCGGGCTCTGTGAAAGTCGATCCCGGACAGGTCGAACAAGTGATCATGAATCTTGCCGTCAATTCCAGGGATGCCATGCCCTGCGGGGGCACACTGACCATTACGACCAAGAACATCGACATCCATGATCAGGAAGTCCGCGACGACTATGACGGCATAGACAGTCCTTCCGTGATGCTTGCGGTATCGGACACGGGGGAGGGCATGGACGTCGACACGCAACGGCATATCTATGACCCATTTTTTACGACCAAGGCGATCGGAAAAGGCACAGGCCTCGGGTTGTCCATGATTTACGGAATCGTGAAGCAGAGCGGCGGCCGTATCGCATTCTCGAGTGCGGTCGGGAAGGGCACCTCCTTCCGTATCTATTTTCCGCGGGTCGCACAGGACGCCGCCATGTCTCCGGCTCTCCCGGCCAACACCGAAGCCGCGCACGGCTCGGAGACGGTTCTGGTTGTGGAAGATGAGGGTCTCGTCAGGAAACTGGTGCGGACTATTCTGGAATCTCGCGGGTACGCTGTGCTGGATGCCCAGAGCGGCGACGAAGCCTTCCAGGTTTGCAAGAATCATCAGGGGCCCATTCACCTGCTGATCACCGATGTGGTGATGCCCAGGATGAACGGCAAAGAGGTCGCTGAGCGACTGCTGCCCCTCTATCCGGAGATGAGGGTGCTCTATATGTCAGGATACACGGCTGATGCGATCGATCAGCATGGGGTCTTAGAGACGGGCATTCAGTTTCTTCAGAAACCCTTCACACCAATCGTTCTGGCCAATCGGGTACGGGAACTGCTGGATAGTCGACCGGCGGTCTCCTAGGCGCTGTCTTTACAGGATAAAGAATCTCCCGGTTCATGCCGGCGGGTGACAGGGACCGGGCCGGACTCTGTGCACGAAGCACATGCCGGATCAGGATGCGCCATCCACCCGCTGTTACTTGCAGCCGCGGCCTATTCTCCTGCCTGCAAATTAAGCCGGAACAAACTTGAGCGAGACGCCGTTGATGCAGTAACGGAGTCCGGTCGGCTGAGGGCCGTCATCGAATATATGTCCCTGGTGGCCGCCGCAGCGAGCGCAATGTACTTCGGTGCGGGTCATGAAGAATTTCGAATCGGTGCGCGCCTCCACCACCTTCGGATCGATCGGCTGCCAGAAGCTGGGCCAGCCGGTGCCGCTGTCGAACTTGTGCTCAGACGAATAGGCGGGCAGGTCGCAGCCCGCGCAGTAGTAGATGCCGGATGCATGATTCTCATGGAGCGGACTCGAAAACGCCCTCTCCGTGTCTTCATGACGCAACACCTGATAGGCCGCAGGAGATAGCTGCTTCTTCCATTCGTCGTCGGCCTTCGTCACTTTCACAATGGCAGGGACCTCAATCTTTGGTGGCATGGGTGATCTCCCTTTCTTGTAGGGGGGTATGGCCAATCAGTCGAATCACAATGGCAATCCTTACATAGAGACTTACGGAAGGGCAAGGTGAGTGGATGCGGGCTGGGGCTCAACTGCTCTCGCACCTCCCGGAGCGACCCAATCGGGCTCCGCTGAGTGGCAGCCTTCGGAAATTCCCTCGCGGACTCGGTCAGTTTCCGCTTTCCTTCTCAGCGGAGCCTCGATGGGGCCCCGCTGCTACGGTAACGTTCGCGCTGAGCCCCAGCCCCACCATTATTTTTACGCAAGAGGAAAAGAAGGGGAGAAATGCGGTGGAGAAGTGGCGAACAACGACCGACGGTTCACAAATGACGAATGGCGACACGCCACGTGGAGTGAATGGTTCCTGACATCGTTTCCTTTTTCATTTTCTTGACCTCGACCCCTTTCTTGTTCCATCAAAAGCCGTGGCACTTTTTGTATTTCTTCCCACTGCCACAATAACAGGGTTCATTTCTTCCTAACTTCTGCATCTGGCTATCCAAGGCAACACCTGGATTTTTGATAACAACCTTTGATAGCTCGGCGAGCTTCGAATCTTCAATCCAAGGTTTTGCACTGTAAACGACTGCATCACCCAAGCCCTCGCTTCCAATCACGCTGCCCAGTCCAAGCCACTCATCAGCTTTCATCTCGTGCTTCTTTAGCATTGCAGACATGAGGGTCGATTCCTCAATGTTTGTCGTGTTATTGGGGGCGGCAAGATAGGAGAGTCCCCTTTTCCCTTCGCTAAGCATCATTGTAAACATTTGCTGTTTGCCCCTTGCCCGAGCCCTAGACCGAGTTTTTTCAATTGCGTTCATCAATGAGTCGGCACCGCTGCCGGATAGGTCGAGCAGGAGGAAGACACTATCGGTGACTCTTGGGTGGCAGGACCACTTTATTTGAGTCAAGAGCTTTTGGAAGCCTGTGTTTCTCCATTTATGTTGGAGCTTTTCATATGCCTCTGTTTTCTTCTGAAATCCACGGGCTGCTGGATAATTGGCATCAATGAGTTGAGCGAATTGCTGATCAACCATTACGAAGTTTGCCCCTTCTCGCGGGTATAACTTCTGATTAAGATGATATCCAAGCAAGGCCATTTCCTCGCCGTGAAAGTAGGAAGCTAATTTGGTCCGTTGACGCAAATAGTAAAAGAGGTCGAATGGATCGCTGAGGTAGAATGTCAGAATTTGTAGGTCAAAAACGCTTATGACTATTGGAAAAGGATCATTTGTTGTTTTCGAGAGATATGCATCGACTTGATGCATGACCGCCGGATACTCGTCCGATGTGACGCATACAATATAAACATCGTTGATGGCCTCACCGATCTGTATCTTTTGCCCTGTGAGAGAGGTGAGCTCAGTGTTACGATCTGAAATGGAATTTCTGCAAACTAGTCCTTGCTCATAGGCTTTCTGGATCCCTTCTTTGAAATCCGACCGCAGCTGTTCTTCATCCCCTTGCTTTGCTAATTCGGTCAGCTTTTTCGACTTGGCCTGGACAACAATAGCTTTGCTCCCAAGCAATGCTAGGACATCAATATCTGATATTGTTTCCCCCTTATTTCGAGAGATTTTTACATTCCTGAAAACCTTGTCCTGTCCACAGATGGCCGCTAGCATCTCGTAACAGATTTCTTCTGTCACATCGCCTCTGTGCTTGAAAGAGGTTTCTCGATACTGGCTATCCTTGAGCATCCAATAGAACGGACTTTCATAGATTGATTGAGCGAGATTGAACCAAATGGGCAAGAAGTATTCGTTAGGGCCTAAAGCGATAAGGGGGTGAGATTCGACCTGGTTGTAGCTACCAGGGGCAGCAAATTTTTGGTTTGCAGTGCCAGGAGTCAGAGAGAAATGCTTTAAGAATGACTTGCGAGCCTTTCTGCTGACAGAAATCAGTTCGTCCTCGTGCAAAGATAGAATTGCAATGGCTGTATGGCAGGCATCTTCATGGTTTGTAGTGGCAGGTCGTTCTCTCGCTTTTCTTTCTTGAAGCGCTTTGATTTCCTGTGCTAGCGCCGCCATTTCTTCGGCGCTAATCTGATTTTTTTCGGCAAGCCACTGTACATCAAGCTGATACCGTTTTCTTGCTAGCTCAAGAAATTGGAAGCCGTAAGCACCTGAACCGCCGTAGAAAATAGGTTCAGTCATCCATTCGCCACTTCCGATTAGTTTCTTAAAGTCTTTTTCGAGTTCTGTTTCAGTCTTGTGCTCTTTTCCTGCTAGGAGTTCAGGCATCTTATCTTTGATAAAGAGCATGTGGCATTCATGGAGCTGGTGCAGCAACTTGTAGGTAGTATCAATATGCCTCTGAATATCCTCCGAACTTGGGAGTTCTCTGTTGATTGGCTGCTTCACCAGTAAACCGAAGAGGAAGGAAAATTCACGAAAAGAGATCCTGGCATGCCAGTCAATTTCCAATATTTCTAGAACGTTTACAGAGAGGTCACGCATCACCATGAGCGCTAGAGAGTAGAGGTAGCCTCGTTCTCTACTCAGACTTTCTAACGTATCAAGAATATCAGTCTTGGTCATGATTGGCCTTAACGACAAGGAGCGTGTGGTTGAGGCACAATATCAAGGATCCCGTGGTTATTCAAAAATGCTTGCGAAGATTCGAAATGAACATTGCTGGAGTGGTTCGTCGGCCAATCTTGCTTTTTCCTTTCAATCCTTAGTGTTATAGGGGAATGCCCTCGACTTGAGCGAGCATGACTGGCGGACCGAGGCATTCGTTGTTGCCAACCTCCTCCCAGTATTGGAGGGGCGGCCTGGCTGGTTCCCATCGTGCGCGCGTCCAACGAGGGCCTTCTGAGGCCGCGCGTTGCGCGAGCACAGAAGATCATCAGGCTCCATTCCGTCCTCTGTTCTGCGAGCAAGGAGGGCACCTGGCCGCTCCCCACCATTGCTTAAGTTGAGCGAGGAATACCGAAGGAAAGTTGGAGGGGCTTGAGCCAATGGGTAAGGCCCCGGCGTTGCGCCGGGGCCTCTAGAGTTTACGAAGCGGTCGAGGTCGCGAGCGGTTCGTCACGTTCTGCTGTCTCGGATGATGTTGCATCCTGATTGAATGCCGCCGGGAGCACTTCTTCAATCCGCTCGGCGAGGATGAAGGTCAGCTCGTTCCGCACTTCCTGCGGCACTTCCTTGAGGTCCTTCTCGTTCGCCTTGGGCAGGATGATGCGTCGGATACCGGCGCGATGGGCTGCCAGCACCTTTTCTTTGATTCCTCCGACCGGTAATACCAATCCGCTCAGGCTGATTTCGCCGGTCATGGCGGTGTCGCTCCGCACCGCTTTCCCGCTATAGGTTGATGCGAGCGCGGTAGCCATGGTGATACCGGCCGATGGTCCGTCTTTCGGGATGGCACCGGATGGCACATGGATATGTAACCCGTTCCGTTTGAAGCGTGAGATATCCAACCCCATGCTCTCGGCATGTGACCAGAGATAACTTCGCGCTGCGCGGGCAGATTCCTGCATGACGTCTCCCAACTGACCGGTAATCGTCAGTTCATGACTACCGGGGAGCAAGGTGGTTTCGATATAGAGGACATCTCCACCGCTCGGAGTCCAGGCTAGTCCCGTGGCGACTCCAGGAGGCAAGACCTTGCGTGCCTCCTCCGGCATGAAACGCTCGGAGCCGAGCCAGTCCTCGAGAACCTCGGATTTGATGGTCACGGGCTGTCGCTCCTGGCCATCCGGCAGTTCCGCGAATGTCAGCGCGACTTTTCTGGTCAGGCGACCGAGCATCTGCTCGAGTTGGCGCACACCAGCTTCCCTCGTGTATCGGCTGATGACGAGATTCAACACCTCATCCGACAGCAGGGCTTGGGTGGCATCCAGGCCTGCCTCCTTGAGCCGTCGCGGCCAGAGGTAGCGAATGGCGATCTCCGCCTTCTCCCGTTCGCTATAGCCTTGCAGGCGAATGATCTCCATGCGATCCAACAGCGGCTGGCTGATGGTATCCAGCGTATTGGCGGTCGTGATGAAGAACACCTTGGACAGATCGAACGGAAGATCCAGGTAATGGTCGCGGAATGTATGATTCTGCGCCGGGTCCAGGACCTCCAGTAAGGCTGCAGCCGGATCGCCGCGGAAGTCGCGGCCCATCTTGTCGACCTCGTCCAACATCAGCACAGGATTATTCACGCCTGCCCGTCGCATGGACTGAATGATTCGTCCTGGCAGGGCACCGACGTAGGTCCGGCGATGGCCGCGCAATTCCGCTTCATCATGCACGCCACCCAGGCTGAGACGTTCGAACGTGCGTCCCATCGACCGGGCGATGGACTGGCCCAGGCTGGTTTTGCCCACGCCGGGAGGTCCGACGAGGCAGAGGATGGGTGCTTTGGCTGTGGGATTGAGTTTCAGCACGGCCAAATGCTCGACGATCCGTTCCTTCACTTCTTTGATGCCGTAGTGATCCTCTTCCAGGACCTGACGCACCTTGCTCAATTCTAAACGGTCCTCCGAGGATTTCTTCCAGGGAAGCTCCAGCACCAGTTCGAGATAGGTCCTGAGGACCTGATGGTCCGGCGAGGAGGGGGGGACCTTGGCCAGTTTGGCGAGTTCTCGGGCCACTTCCTTTTGTATGGCATCAGGAAGATCGGCTTCCTCGATTTTCTTCTTGAGTTCGGTGATTTCGCTCTCTTCTCCCTCGCCTTCGCCGAGTTCCTGTTGAATGGCCTTTAGTTGTTCGCGCAGGACATATTCTCGTTGAGTCTTCCCAATCTTGGCTGACGCCTCGTTGGTGATCTTGTCCCGCAATTGCAAAATCTGGATTTCTTTCGAGAGCGCTCCATAGAGCGAGCGCAATAGCTCGGTGGTCGACGAACTTTCGAGCAGCTTTTGTTCCTGCTGCACCGTGAGGTTGAGGAGTGAGGCCACGCGATAGGCCAAGGAGATGGGATTGTCCTCGTTGCTGAAGGCCACCGCAGCTTCCTGAATGCCTGGAGCCTGAATCAATCGAGGCAGGTCTGTGACCAAGTCCTGGATGGCCCGATGCAGGGCTTGAACTTCGGTGCCTTCATCGGTTGGGCGATCGATCTGCCGGGCCTGGACGAGCAGAAATGGTGTCGCCTGCTCGACCTTGATCAAGGCGACACGCTCCAGGCCCTGCACGATGGCATGGATGGTGCCGTTTTCAGACCGGCCGACTTGTTTCACGATGGCTTTGGTGCCGATGGTATAGAGGTCTTCGAGCCCCGGCTCTTCTGTCAGGGGATCGCGCTGTGCGACCACGAGGATCGTTTTCTCTTCTGTCTTCATCGCCGCTTCGACGGCAGCCATGGATCGTTCGCGCCCGACGGTCAGGGGCATCATGATCCCGGGGAATAACACGGTGCGCTTAATGGGGAGGACGGGTAGTTGTACCGCCAATGCGTCGTTATTCATGTAGATGTATCCCTTCCTCTGGGTCGGTGAAAGGAAATGAAATGAATATATGAGTGAGAGATAGCGCCCGTCGAGATGAAGTCAAGAGGAGGGATGAGGAAGTCTCGATAACTCGTCGAAATCGTGAAGTTAGATTAGGATCCGTTCATCTTCAGCGATCGACGAAGACGCTACCCTCGGGATAGAAGAACAGTTTTCCGTCACCGGGACGAGTCTCGACCGATAGTGATGGATCGGACAGCGTATAGCTGTCGGTGCCCTCAAGGTCAAAAAATGCTGCCACACTCTTCTCCGAGGAGTTTCCTAACCCGGATTTGGCCTGGTATTGGTCGGCGCCGCCCTCGTCGATGAAGAGCCCCCAGCTTGTATAGTCGGCTCGGCCAAGACCGGTTGAGCGGTCGAAGGCATAGGTGTCGTGGCCTGTGCCGGCATCGATCATGACGCTCACGCTGCTATCCCACGCGACTCCGCCGTTGTAGAAGGGGCCGGAGGAGCCATAACGATCGTCTCCATGATGGTCGATGAAGAGACCGACTCCGAAGTGCGCGGACGCGCCATGCCCATACCGAGCGGCCCGATGTTCGTCGTCACCCGCTAAGTCCAACTTCATGCCGATGCCGAAAAAGTAGCCGTGCCCTTGCGAGAAATTGGCGCTGTCGTAATGATCCTGGCCTTGGATATCCAAGAGGAATCCCCAGCCACCGGCGAGGTTGTACGGTTGCCACTCCACGTTCTTTGTCAGAATCCGTTGTCCCGCTCCGGTGCCTAGTCCGAAGCAGTCGTACTGATAGAGGGGATCGCCGGGCTTTCCCGTGGGTGCGTCTTGGGCATTGTAGGCGCTGGGATAGAAGCCGCCGCATTGATAATGGTCGTCGCCGGTGATGTCGATGACGGCGCCGACACCCAGAGGACCACCGAACCCGATGGCGAAGCCATGGCTGGTATACCGGTCGTTCCCTTCGGCATCGAGCAAGAGACCGAGCCCCCCAATGGCTGCACCCTGGGTCAGTCGATTGCCCATATAGACATCGTTGCCCTTCGCGTCGAACAAGATTCCGAGACCTCCGAAGCCTGTGCCTCCCGATCCCATGTCGAGCTGGTAGACATCGTCGCCGTCATGATCGATCAACAGGCCCACCCCCAGCCTGCCGGTGGCCAGTCCGAGCGGAGCCCCGTCGTAGGTATCGTCTCCACTGAGGTCGATGACGACGGCATTGCCCTGATCTTCGTCTGTCGATGAGGCAATCATGCCTCGATAGAGATCGTTGCCACCTACATCGATAATCAGGCCGATGCCCTTGCCCAACTCGTAGGTATTCGGTCCGGGACCACCGATGATAATCAGTCCGTAGGATGTTTCTTGAACGAACAGCACGTCGCCTGTGACGCCGTGCGGAGGGGAGGACGCGTGGATGGGCGTCGTCCAGGCTGCGGCGACCTGGTGCAGCCAGCGCTCATTAGCAAGGCGAGCGAGTACCTGGGCTGCCGCAATGAGGCTGGCATAATCCACCTGTTCCTCAAGCAGTTCGGTAAACCGGAGATCGGCTTTGATTCGAGCGCCCGTTGGCTCAGACAGATTCGAAATCTGCGGGAGGTAATGTTTCGCCATCGACTCGGCATGCAGAAATAGGAAGCGCCGTTCTGCTTCGGTGAGATTCCTCAGCGCTTTCTCTCGATGGAGTGAGGCCTGTTCCAAACTTTCGACCATGAAGGCCAAGAGGTCCCGGCGCGCGGAGCTGATCGGCAGATGGACGGGCTTGTAGAACGTGGAGGTGCGATCCATGCCGGCTTCTAGCAGGTCGAGGAGGGCTGGAAGATTGACGGACCCGCCTTCAGCCATTTTCGCTAATAAGAGCCCTTGATGTTCCAGGTCGGTGAGACCGTCCCAGGGTTGTTGCAACGCCTTGAGCGCCAGCCGACGTTTGAATTGCGCCGGGGTCTTTTCGACTGTGTCATGCGCGGCGATCAGGTCTCGATGCTGGGATCCTGTCAGTTGCTCGAAGTCCTTGCGTACGGTGGGAGCCAGTCGATCGAGCGCCGAGTCTCGTATGTGGCTGGTGGGCATGGCTGCGGAAGGTCCTAGCAGCCCGAAGAATCCTTGCACTGCGCTGCAACCAGGCAGCCAGATGAGGAGAGGCAGGCTTATGAGCAGTCGCAGGTATCGTGTCATCATTTCTGTCTTTAGCAGGGGTGAGGAATCATGCGTGATGATCGGGTAATGGGCTCGTTTTGCGCATCGATCCCGACACAATCTGAAACTCATAGAGACGACATTCGAGCGGACCATTGAAGAGCGGAATGCGTTTCGACGGTGCGAGGCCGATTAATTTCGGGACTCTTAAATCGCCGGTAAAGATATAGGCGCGCCATCCATTGAAGCGTTGTTTCAACCAGTCTCCCAGCTTGGGATAGAACGCATCAAGTTCTTCTGGTCGGCTGAGGCGGACTCCATAGGGGGGATTGATCAGGATCACGCCCTGTTCAGCCGGTGCCTCGAGGGCAAGGACGTCGCTTTCTCGCAGGCGGATATCGAATGCGACCCCCGCACCCTGAAAGGTCCGCTGGGCGATCTTCACCGCAGCGGGGTCCTGGTCGGACGCATAGATGGCCGCCGGCACCTCTGCCAGTTGTTTCACCCGTGAGGCTTCGCGCAGATGGCCCCACCGTTTGGGGTCGTGGACGATCAAGTGCTCAAACGCGAAGGTTCGCGACTGCCCCGGTGCGATCCGGCGTGCCATCATCGCCGCTTCGAGCGGGATCGTTCCGCCGCCGCACATGGGGTCGAGTAACACCTCTTTGGGCGTCCAGCCAGCGAGTCGCAGCAAGCCCGCCGCCAGGTTCTCTCGCAACGGGGCCTCGACGGACACCACTCGATGGCCTCGTTTAAAGAGCGGGTCACCGGAGGTGTCCAGATAGAAGGTCACCGTGGACTCGTCGAGAAACGCGTCGATCCGGAGGTTCGGGTTATGGGTATCGACATTCGGTCTCTTATGCCGCACCGCCATGAACTTATCGCAGACGGCGTCTTTGATCCGCAATGTGATGAAGTCCAGGCTGGTGAGTGGACAACGGCGCGCACTCACTTTCACCTTGATGGTTTGTGACGAGGTGAACCAGTCCGGCCAGGCCAGACTATAGGCGGCGCGGTAGACATCGTCTTCCGAGAGATAGGGGGCCTGTCCGACTTCCCAGAGCACGCGGCTGGCAATGTGACTCTTGAGATTGACCCAGTACATCGTGGCCCAGGGCGCCAGGAACGCGATGCCTCCGTCCGTCTTTGTGGTCATCGGCACGCCCAGGTCGTGGAGTTCCTGTTCGAGGACGCCCTCCAGCCCACTCGGGCAGGGTGCAAAGAACCGTAGTTTTGTGCTATCCATTCGAGATCACCATCCCACTGAGCTTCGCGATGAACTATTGCAGCGCCTGCGGCACGTCTGTGACGAAGAAAATTCCAGCCGGAGACAATCGTCTGCGGTTTGTGTGCGATTCATGCCAGACTATTCATTACCATAATCCGAAAATCGTCGCAGGCTGTATTCCGGAGTGGGAAGATAAAATCCTTCTCTGCCGACGCGGGATCGAACCCAAATCAGGCCTCTGGACCTTTCCCGCTGGCTTTATGGAAATTGGCGAGAGCATCGAACAGGCGGCCGCTCGGGAGACCCTCGAAGAAGCGCAAGCTCTGGTGGAGGGGATTTCTCTCTTTGCGGTCCTGAGTCTCCCGCACATCGGCCAGGCATACCTGGTCTTTCGAGGGCCGATGGGTTCACCTGAATTCGGGGTCGGTGAGGAAAGCCTTGAGGTCCAATTGTTCACGCTCTCCGCCATTCCCTGGGATGAGATCGCCTTCCCTGTGGTGAAGGAAGCTCTTCGCCGTTACGTCGACGATGTCACGCGGGGCACGTTCCAGGTCCATGTGGCGAGTCTGCCAGACCGACTCAGTTAGCCGTTCGCAGGATGCTGAAACAGGCTTCCAGCTTCGTTCTCGCATCGTTCAGACCCTCCACGTACCACAAGGGTACGCGTCGGTCCTTCACTCGCTGCGGCCTTGCTGGATGGCCTGTTTGAGCATCCTGCAGGCTTGTGCCATGTGGCCGTTGATATGCTTCAAGAGCTATTCCGCAGCCGACCAGCATTCTTCATTAGTTTAGTGTGGGAATCGTGAGGAGTGGCCGGCTGTGGCCCTCGCCGTCGTGGAGAAAACGAAACCCGCCGGCTTCGGTATAGTCGACTGTCACCCCTTCCATCCGCGGTGCACTGCGCCGATCCACTGCTATCGTGAGACCGTCGACTTCCTGCACGTCATCGTCTGGCTGGGTTGTGGCTTCCAACGTAATATTGAAGCTTAAGCGCGACTCGTCCAGGTCGCGCACGGACACCCGGACGATCGGATCCTCGGGATGGTTGACTTGGATCGATTTCAACTGTGCGATGGCGGCAACCGTGATAGCAATCATGCACGAAGCTCCCTCTGGCGAACGATGCGGTGTATGTCGACCAGGTGATCGTCCCGGTCGATGGAGTAAAAAATTCGCCATTCCTCGACCGCATATTTGGAAAGGCCTGGCAGGTCCGGCGTGATCGGTTCGTGCCTCAAGTTATCGACGTTGGAGGCAATCCATTTGGTTTTGTCCAGGAGTCGCTGTGCCATGGCCGGATCCAGGTTGGTAAGATCGTGGAGCACCGCTGGTCGATAGGCGAGTCGGTACCAGGCCATGATGTGTTTACCAGCGGAGCCCGAGCTGATCCGCGAGGTCTTCGCCTGAGAGTCTTTCCGTGCTGGAGAGGGATTCTTTCAGGCGGGCACGCAGCTCCTCGCTCAGCTGGAGTCCAAGGTCAGGATCGCCCAGTAGCTCACGTAGGCGATCGTCGACAATTCCGCGTACGAGTTCTTTGAGTTGTGCCGGGGAAAGTTGAGCGAGGTCCATAGAGACGGAGGATACGGAGGCTGATGCCTAAAATGCAACAGTCGGCGACTTTTCTGGCATGCTCATTCCCGCAGTGGCCTGGTCCTGTATCGAGAATCTTGCCAGGGAGAGGGTGCTCTACTGAAGGCCGGCTTTGGGTTGGAGCTGCTTGATCATGAGGCTCAAGCGGTCTTGTTGTGGGGCGGCTATGGTCAGAAACTCTATCCCGATGCCGGCGGATCCGGACCAGCGCACGGTGGCATTGTCGATCAGAATCGGTTGAGGTTCGCCTGGAACATGTAATTGCATGGCGATCTGCATGCCGGTAAAGGGGCTGATCAGACTCTCCACGCGACATCCCTTGGCCGAAAGGTCTCGGATTGACCCTGTATGGCGGAAATGATTCTGGTGCACTAAGGTGCTGGAGAGCGACACGGGAAACCTGGGGTGCTTTCTTGTGACCATAACGGTGCTCTGAGCCGGCTGCTAATAGGCGATGATCGCCCGGAAATGTAGCAGGGAATCCCTCCAGATAGCGAGGGGGCGCCGTTGTTTCATTCAAACAATTATTATCAGGCGCCTAGGAATTCCTGCACAAACTATGGAGAAGGGGTGGTTGTCACATCCCTGTCGTGTTCTGATGGTTCAGACTTGGCGCTGAGTGGAAAGCGAGCGAGGGCTATGATAAAAATCCTGGTCGCGAATCATAGATGAAGCCGGCCGGCATGCAGGAGCGTTCTATCTGTGGCAGGTTTTGGCTGTTCCTATTCTCAAGCGAACCATATGGAGGATTCGAGTGATGGCACGATTGGCATTCCTACGAGGTGTCTGTTCTGTTTGTGTGTTCTCTTTGGGCATGATGAGCTCTCAGGCCTGGGCCGAGGCGTCCAAGCCTGATACCGGGGCGACGGTTGCTGCCGGGAACATCGTGTCGTTGGAATACACGTTGACGCTCGACGATCAGTCCGTGCTTGAATCCAACGTCGGCAAGGAGCCGATGACGTATACGCAGGGTGCGCATGAGATTGTTCCAGGATTAGAAACTGCCATGGTAGGTATGAAAAAAGGGGAACGCAAACATGTCATTGTCGCTCCCGCTGATGGCTACGGACCGATTGACCCGCAAGCTCTTCGAGAGGTGAAGAAGGACCTCATCCCGGCTGCAGCGCAGAAAGTGGGGACTCAGCTTCAAGGCCAGTCGGCCGAAGGAGCGACGGCGTTTCCTATTGTGAAGGAAATCAAAGGCGAAACGGTCGTGCTCGATTTCAACCATCCGCTGGCAGGGAAGACGTTGCACTTCGACGTGACCGTTCTGGCCATTACCGGGGGGCAGGCCCCGGCGCAGCCGGAGAAGTAATCGCGGGGATGAGAGCTTCTTATGTCTGAATCGTTTCCACTGTGCGATCCAACGGCATTTGATTTTCGGTGGAGGCGCTTCTAAAATGCCGCCTTTGGATTGATGCTGTGATGCCCACCAGTTCTCGCGCCCGGACAACCGCTCCACCTAAAAAGAAGGCTCGTAAGAAGCCTCTCGTCCTTGACGCGTCGTACAAGCGCCGTTTTCAGGCCAGGCTTCTGAAGTGGTACGCGAAGCATGGCCGTGATCTGCCTTGGCGAAGGACCTCTGATCCCTATCACATTCTGGTCTCTGAAGTGATGTTGCAACAGACCCAGGTTGATCGGGTGATTCCGAAGTACCATGAGTTTCTGGGGCGTTACCCAAGCTTTAAAGGATTGGCTGACGCACTGGTCTCGGATGTGAAGAAGACGTGGTATCCGCTTGGGTATAATATTCGGCCTGAACGGCTCCATAGTATCGCGTGCGAGACGGTTGCGCGTTATGGGGGGCAACTTCCGAGCGCTGCGGAGGAGTTGCTGTCGTTCAAAGGCATTGGACGGTACACGGCCGGCGCCATTCGGTCGTTCGCGTTTAACGAAGATGCGCCGATCCTGGATACGAATGTGATTCGGGTGCTGCATCGGGTATTTGTTGCGAAGGGCGACCCCAAAACGCAGAAGCCGAAGCTCTGGGAATTATCTGAAGCGCTGATTCCGAGAGGGAAAGGTTACGACTTTAACCAGGCGATCATGGACTTTGGGGCGACCTGTTGCACGGCGAGGAATCCCTTCTGTGGGACATGTCCGATGAAACCAATCTGTAAGACGTATCCGTTCGTTCGGACGTAACCGGGGATGTCGGCTGGCCATGAAGGTGATTGAGGTCGCAGCAGGTCTGATCTGCCGAGATGGCCGCTATTTGATTGCCCGACGGAAGCCTGGTGTGCATTTGGCAGGGTTCTGGGAGTTCCCGGGCGGGAAGCGCGAAGCCGGTGAGACGTTGGAAGAATGTCTGCAGCGAGAGCTGTTCGAAGAGCTGAATGTTCGTATCGATGTACCGCTGCCCTTCCAGGTCATTCGGCACCAGTACCCTGAGAAAATCGTGGAGCTGCATTTTTTTCGTTGTCGAATTGAGAGCGGGGATGCCATGGCGATAGACTGCGCGGAGATTCAGTGGGTCTGGCCGCACGAATTGGACGCCTTCGAGTTTCCTCCGGCAGACCGTCCGGTTGTTGAGGCGTTACAGAGTCAGGCTATGGGGCAGGAATTATGAAAGTCGTTCTGGACATTGAGACGATTCAAGCGCCTCGGGATGAATGGGCCAGGCTGGCTGGAAAAGTTCCTGAGGACAGCGCATTCGAACCGGCAGAGGGGAGCTACGATTTATTCACGGCTGGGGCGGCAGATGAACGACGTCGCATCGACGATGAGCAATATGCGAAGTCCGCCTTCGATGGTACGTTCAGCCAGATTGTCTGTATCGGGCTATTGGAATTTTCAGACCAACTCGAACCCCGCGGGGCGGTGGCCTGGTTTGGAGGGGATGAGCGGGAGCTGCTGCGGCAGTTCTGGAGCCGATTGGCGCAGAACCGCCCGTCGCTCTTCGTCACTCATAACGGCCTGGGCTTCGACCTGCCGTTTATTCGGAAGCGATCGATGATCCATCAAGTCAAGCCGAGCGTCGAGGTGAATCTCGCCAAGTTCAGGACGGAGCCCGTCTATGACACGATGGCAGTCTGGAGTAATTGGGATACCCGCGGGTGGGTCAAGCTCGATGTGCTGGCGAGAGCGCTGAACGTCGAAACGAAGTCTGGGAGCGGGTCGCAGGTGGCCGAGATGTGGGAGAAGGGACAGGGGCTCGAGCTGGCTCGGTACTGTCTCCAAGATACGTATGTGACGTATGCCTGTTATTGCCGGATGAATTTCCGGCAGCCCCTGTCCAGCGAAGTGGTCTTACTCCAACCGGAATTGCTGAACGTCGGTTGAGGAACATTAGCGCGTCTGGGTCGCCTCAGCTTTTTTCTTCTTCGGTGCCGGTTTTGCCGATACCTTGGTCGACGTCATCGCTTTCATTTCCTCCGCTCGTTCCCGCAGTTCGCGCTTCATCCATTCTGATTCCTTGCGCAGCATATTGATCTCGGTATCCTTCTTGGTAAGCGCTTCTTTGGCTTTCCCTAACTCACCGAGCTGCTGAGCGGTCATTTGGCTCTCGCTCATATTGACCGACACCGGCTGAGCTTTCGCTGGGGCGGCTGCCGTCATGGGCGACAGGGGATTGCTCGGCGTGGCTTTTGCGGTTGGCATGGCGGCAGGCATCGGCGCTTTGGCCAAAGCATGATAGTCGATGACCATTGAGATGGCCCCGACGGCGCCACCAGCGGCATAGGCCGGAGCTGGTTCGATGCGAGCCATGGACTCAGGAAGGAAAGCGGTCGGCTTGGCGCCCTTTCCTATGGTGAGGTAGATCGATCCCTTCGAGACATACAGACTGCCCGTGGTGGGTTCAGAGCCTGACCCTGCCGATGAGGATACGCGGAACCCGACAAGCTGTTCGGGTTTCGCCTTTGATAGGCCTTGTGCGAGCAGGGGAGAAAGAAACTCTGCATCCTCATCGCTGAATACTCTCATCGGCTTGCTGCCACCAGCGGACATTTTCGACGTTCCGCTCATGCCGTCATTGCCGTAGACCCCTTTCACGATTTTTGTAATGGTCTGTTGATCGATCACCGCCGGATGGCTGGCTTCAAACGACCAATCGGTCACTTCCTCCAGTGTCACGCTACCCTTTGTATTGTGCGCCAGCTTTGTCCCGCCGGCACAGCCGCTGATGGCTAGGGTAAGAGCGGTAATTCCGACGAGGCCCTTCAGGATAGAGTTCTGCAGGTTTCTTGGTCTGAGGTCGTTTTTCATCGAGGCGCTCCTTCTTTCAGGACTGGTGTGTGGGGCGATTTCAGCGAACCGCGATGTTTCGACGGCGTCGGAACTACCAGATTCCAAGGCCCATTAATGTCACGCTCAGCGCAATCCATCCGAAGAGTCCCATCGCAATGATGGTCTCAAGGCTCGTGGAGGCATCTGCTTTTTCGCTGGCATTGTGATGTTGATTCTCGATCATGGCTCTTCTCCAAGGAGTGAGTGTGGGAAATGCGTATACGTGATTATTTGTAAAGCAAAGGCTATGCCTTCATAGGGCAAGCAAGCTGGTGCAAGAGGTGCCTGAGGGTCATGAAGGAGGAATGCGGAGAGGTTGTTACCTCTGTCCGTCTGGTAATTAAGCGATGTAATAAGCGATGTATTAGCTATAATATGATGAAATAATTTAGTAATTTATTATTTATAGATATGATTGTTTGCAGGTTTATAAAGCGGAATGGTCGAGTTTTTTCTGGAGAATTTGTTGAGAATGGGAAGTGAGTGGGCAAAATATGCCTGCTTAGTAGAGGAGTTCGTGGGCCTGTGGTGGAGGCAGATCTCGTACAGCGTTGTTCGTTTTTGGAGCCGTACCTTGCCGAGCAGTCTTTAGGGAGGGGACGATCGGCACGATTTAATTCACAGGCGGACGTTCTGCGTACAAAGTTGTGGACGACGCATCGTAAATGGCAAGGGAGAGCATGTCTCCCGGTTTGGAAGGTACTGCGCCCTTATCCCAGATGACGGTGATATTGCCATCTGATTTGCCCATACCCTGTGCGGCTGAGCGTTTGGCATCCCCTTCGACCAGGATGGGGAGAGTGCGCTTGAGATACTCCCGGTTCCGCTCGTAGGAAATGTTCCGTTGGAGGTCGAAGAGCCGCGTCACGCGTTCAGTCTTTACCGAATCGGGAACATCGTCGGGGAACTTGCGTGCCGCGATGGTGTTCTTTCGTTCGGAATATTTGAAGATGAATGCCGAGTGAAACCGTATGTCTTCGAGAAGCCGGTACGTCTCGGCGAAGTCTTCCTCGCTCTCCCCACAGAAGCCTCCAATGATATCGGTGCTGAGCACGATGTCAGACTGCAGGGTGAGGATACGGTCGACTAAGGCACGACATTCTTTATTGGTATAGGTGCGATTCATCAAGCCGAGGATGCGGTCGCTGCCGGATTGAAGCGGCAAATGAATTTGCTTGCAGATACGGGGATGCGACACGACGGCCTCTAACAATGAAAGCGGAAAATCTTTGGGGTGGGGGGACGTGAATCTCACCCGTTCGATGCCCGGTACATCCGCGACGGCCGTGATCAATCGTGTAAAGTCCCAGTTGTCGAATCGATATGAATTGACGTTTTGTCCGAGGAGCGTGATCTGCTTAAACCCTTGCTCGGCGATCCGTCGAGCTTCCTGCACGATGCCTTCTGGGTCACGGGAGCGTTCCCGCCCTCGCGTATAGGGGACTACGCAAAAACTACAGAAGTTATCGCAGCCACGCATGACGGCAATCCAGGCATTCACCTTGTCGTTTCGATCGGGTATGACATCGTGGTACGTCTCATATTCTGAAAGGTCGACCGCGATTCCCTTTTGATCCTCTCCCTCTGCTTGGGAGAGCATGGCGTTTCGGATCAACCTGGGCAGCTGGCGATAGGCATCAGGGCCAGCGAGCACATCCACGAGTGGCTGGATGTCCGTCAGCTCTTCTTTGAGGTTTTGTGCCATACAACCCAACACCCCTACGACCAATGGGCGTTGGCGCTTGAGTTTTTTCAGCTCAGATAAGTGTTTGTAGACTTTATTATGCGCATTCTCGCGAATGGCACAGGTATTCATGAGGATGACGTCTGCACGTTCCCGCTCGTCGGTAAATACAAAGCCATCCTGTTTCATCAGCGAGCGAACGAGTTCCGAGTCGTACTCGTTCATCTGACAACCGAAGGTTTCAAGATGTACTTGGGTTGGTGCGAGCGGGATCTTCATCATCTCGATAGGTTTGATCATAGCGGCGCCATTATAGGAAGATCTTCGTGATAGGAGCAAGGCACTTTAGCGAATAGGCGGTATTGTGACCTGCTCTCGGTTGAAGGGCTCCGTATCCCATGGTAGGATCTTGTCCATCGTTGCCAGCTCACTACACCGTGAGTCATTTGTGACACCTTCACCGTTGGCCGTTTCCATTCTTACCTTCTTTCTATTCCTCCTCCCTGGGGCTGGAGGATGGACGAAGGAAATTCTTCCCATCGAGCCGGATCTCAGTAGCAGAATCGAAGAACATTACGATCACGAAGCCCGGCTCTTTCTGATGCTCTATTCTCTGCATGGGAACGGCACAGTCGATTATGTCACCGGGCGTCTCGTGCAGGAATATTCCAGGAATAGTTACGGCAATCCTGTCTATGAGACTGAGGCCTATCCCATGTTCTATTGGTGGAACCACACCATGTATAACGATCCGGAGCAGGATGGTGTGAATGGCAATGAACGGGTCTATCAGGAGAATATGGAATTCGATATTTCCCGCTATAAGCCCTGCAGCTTCAACGGCCAACCCTGCTGAGTTTCGCGGTGCGACTGCGTGACAATTGTGCCTCGGCCCATGGCCAATGTTTTCCCGCCCGATATTTTTTGAGAATCTCCGAGTCTCTCTTCTCTTCCGATGATATGCTACGCCCCCATGGATATTGAAACGACTCGATGAAAACCCCATCGCTTTTACAGATTCTTGCGAACCGGCGCATTGGCATCATGTTGCCTTTAGGGTTCGCCTCGGGGTTGCCATTGGCGCTCACATCCGGGACGCTGCAGGCCTGGTTGACCGTTGTCGGCTTCGACTTGAAGACCATCGGTATCTTTACGCTCGTCGGGCTCCCATACGCACTGAAATTCTTGTGGGCTCCGCTGATGGATCGTGTGGTCCCTCCCTGGCTGGGACGCCGCCGTGGATGGATGCTCATGATGCAGCTTGGCGTCGCGCTCGGCTTGGCGGCTATGGCGGTGACGGGGCCCGGTGACCGTCCTGAGATACTGGGAATGTTGGCTCTCGTGGTGGCGTTCTTCTCCGCCTCACTCGATATCGTGTTCGACGCCTATCGGACCGATCTGCTCTTACGTCCTGAGCGGGGATTCGGTGCAGCCGTGTGGGTGAATGGTTATCGATGTGCGTTGTTGCTGGCAAGCGCGGGCGCACTCCTGTTGGCCGATCATATTGGATGGCGAAATACCTATTTGTTGCTAGCTGCGCTCATGGCAACCGGAGTGCTCACGATCCTCGTGAGTCCGGAACCGCATGAACCGGCTGCGGCACCGGCAAGCCTCGCGGAAGCAGTCGGTGGACCACTGAAAGAACTTTTTGCCCGTCCTGGGGTGCTCGGGCTTCTGGCCCTCATCGTTCTCTACAAGGTTGGAGATGCCGTTGCGGCCTCACTTCAAACTGCATTTCTGATAGGGGGGATGGGTTTCTCTGTCAGCGAGGTCGGGTATGTGAAGGGGCTTGGCCTCGTGGCCACATTGATCGGCGCATTGGCCGGGGGCGTTGCCATGGCCAAGCTCGGGATGGTCCGGTCGTTGCTCCTCTTCGGTGCCTTGCAAGCGGTCTCAAATCTTGGATTTATGTGGCTCGCATGGATGGGGAAGAGTTACGCGGCACTCACGACATCCATTCTCGTCGAGAATGTCACCGGAGGGATGGGCACCGCTGCGTTTGTCGCACTGATCATGTCGCTCTGCGACCATCGGTATACGGCAACTCAGTTCGCGTTGCTCTCCTCCCTCGAAGCGCTCGGACGGGTGTTCTCTGGGCACCCGTCGGCCGCCTTGGTCGAACTGGTCGGCTGGGCACAGTTTTTTTTCTGGTCGTTTCTCATCGCTCTGCCTGGCATCTGGCTGGTGTGGGTGCTTCGAGTGCAGTTACATCAAGAAGCCGGACGCGATGCGCAAGCCAGAGCCGGCTCAGCCGATCTATGACGATTGGATGCGGCGCTGGAGGAACAAGACGAACAGCATGAGCGTCGGAAGGGGCGCCAGGATGAAGGGCACGAGCCAGACCCAGACATTCTTTCCGCGCATGCGGGCTTGGTCGATCATCCAGACAAACACCCACGCAATCAAGCCGACATAGTTGAGGGCCATCCAGCGAGTCGTATGAATCTTGAGGCCGCTCGTGCTATCCGGAGCCGCATTGAAGAGAAAGACTCCCAATATGAGCACAAACAGCCCCAATAACGTTGCGACAAGTTGCTTGCTCCAAACAAACATGATGATCCTCCTGATACAGACCCTGTGCGCAGCGGTATTGCTGCAGCAGATATGAGGAGCGTAGGCTAATCATGCGTCTATCGTTTGTCAAAGGGGAACAGTGCACTGTCGCTCCTATTGAGCCTGTCACGAACAGGGCTCGGCAGTCATCAATCTGAGAGTGGCAATGAGTCTCCTGCGTTTAATCCTGCTGGTTGTGGTCCTGGCTGCCAGTGTCGTGCTGGCACAGACGAACCCCACCACGGATCACTACCTGATCTTTGTCCAAGCCGAACTTGCGAAGGCCATGGATCGCATGGATCAGTCCACTCCCGAACGGGAAGGGGAGGTGGTTAGAAATATCTTTCGCCGGCATAGCCAGGAGTTGCTCAATAGCATGGTGCGTCCTCATACGATCCGTCATAATTGGGGGCTCTTCAGCCAGTTTGAAACCACGGTGTTGGGTACTCGGGTTGTGGTTATCGGCATCGGTCATCGCTTCATCCCGGTTGAAGGGGTCGACGAAGCTATTTTGGCCCTCGGACGCCGCGTATTTTAATTTTTCCTCCATCGTGATTCCTCTGCCCAAAATGACCGGTATTTTCGATCAAAAGTCTGTGGATAAGTCTGCCTAAATCCCCGATAGATGGCGATTCCCAATCGTTTGCAGTTATCCACAGGATCTCCTCTGTTTCCCCAGCCACCCACTACACTTGGTGTTGACAATTCACCCTGATCGCTATATGTAGATGCACCTTAGATAGACCAAGCATCAAGATAGTAAAATATAGGCGTTCACCGCATATCAGACTGATCAAGATTGAAGCTTAATTGTTCCTGTTGGGGATTGAGAGCAGTCCCACACCAACTACGCAGACCGGGGGAGGGAAAATCGTGAGAATAGAACGCCGATTTACACATCGCGGACAAAGTCCCTATGAAGGCCTGCCGTTTTCGAAACGTTCGTCGGAAATTCGCAATCCCGACGGATCGACCGTGTTCAAGTTAGAGAACATCGATATCCCGGAGCCCTGGTCCCAGCTCGCGATCGACATTCTCGCGCAAAAATACTTCCGGAAAGCCGGAGTACCCCAGCATGATGAGCAGGGCAATCCGATCGTCGGTCCGGACGGCAATCCGAAATTGGGAGGGGAAAGCGATTCCCGGCAGGTTTTTGAGCGGCTCGCCGGTTGTTGGACTTCCTGGGGCAAAAATTTCGGTTATTTCAAGACGCCGGAAGATACAGAAGCCTTCCATGACGAGCTCTGTTACATGCTCGCGCATCAGATGGTTGCGCCGAACTCTCCCCAGTGGTTTAACACGGGGCTGCATTATGCCTATGGGCTCTCAGGGCCTGCACAAGGGCATTACTACGTCGATCCCAAGACCCGTGAAGTCGTCAAAGCTACCAATGCATTTGAGCATCCGCAACCGCATGCCTGCTTCATTCAGTCCGTCGACGACGACCTGGTCAGCGAGGGCGGTATTATGGATCTCTGGGTGCGGGAAGCGCGCCTGTTCAAATACGGATCAGGGACCGGCACCAACTTCTCCAAGCTGCGTGGCGATGCCGAACCATTGTCCGGCGGCGGCCGTTCATCCGGATTGATGTCCTTTCTGCGCATCGGCGATCGTGCTGCAGGCGCGATTAAGTCAGGCGGAACGACCAGGCGAGCTGCCAAAATGGTCTGCCTCGATTTAGATCACCCCGACATCGAAGAATTTATCAATTGGAAGGTCGTGGAAGAGCAAAAAGTCGCCGCCATGGTGACCGGCTCTAAAATCTGTGCCCAACGTCTCAATGCCGTCCTCAAGGCCTGCCATGTCGTCGATAGCGCCGGTCAGATGAAAATTGAGATCGATGCCAAGCAGAATCCTATCCTCAAGGAAGCGTTGGCCGCGGCTCGGCGCGATGCCGTTCCAGAAGCCTATGTCCAGCGGATGTTTTCCTATGCGCAGCAGGGCTTCACGCATTTTGCGTTTCATGAGTACGACACGAATTGGGACGGCAAGGCCTACCAGACGGTCTCCGGCCAGAACTCCAACAACAGTGTGCGTATTCCCAACGAATTTTTTGCGGCGTTAGAGGCGGATAGCGATTGGCAGCTGAAGCGCCGGATCGATGGCAAAGTCTCCAAGACCCTCAAGGCACGGGACCTTTGGGATCAGATCGCTTGGGCCGCCTGGATTTGCGCAGATCCCGGCACGCAATACGACACCACTATCAACGAATGGCATACCTGTCCGGAGGATGGCCGTATCAATGCTTCCAATCCTTGCTCGGAGTACATGTTCCTTGACGATACGGCATGTAATCTGGCCTCGCTCAATCTCGGTCAATTCTTTTCGACCGACGCCCAATTCGAGCTGGAGAATTTCCGCCATGCCGTCCGCCTCTGGACGGTCGTGCTGGAGATCAGCGTACTCATGGCATCGTTTCCCAGCCGTGCTATTGCCGAGAAGAGCTTTGAGTTCCGGACGTTGGGGCTTGGTTATGCCAATTTGGGTACGGTGCTGATGCGGCAAGGCATTCCCTACGACTCACCAAAAGCCTTGGCGATCTGCGGCGCCTTGACCGCCATCATGACCGGCGAGGCATACAGCACGTCCGCTGAAATGGCCGCAGAACTATGGCCGTTCCCTGGTTATGCCAAAAACCGCGACGCGATGTTGCGTGTGATCCGCAATCATCGGCGCGCCTCGTACAATGCCGCTCCGGAAGAATATGAGGATTTGACGATTACCCCGATTGGGATTCAGCCGGAGCATTGCCCGCCCGAGCTGCTCGTTGCGGCCCGCCGTGCATGGGACCGCGCTCTTGAATTGGGGACGGCCTATGGATATCGCAATGCGCAGGTGACGGTCATTGCCCCCACCGGCACGATCGGGCTCGTGATGGATTGCGACACGACCGGCATTGAGCCGGATTTTGCGCTGGTGAAATTTAAGAAATTAGCCGGCGGAGGCTATTTTAAGATCATCAATCAAAGCATCCCCGCAGCCCTCAGAACATTGGAGTATACCGAGTCTCAGATTCTGGACATCGTGAACTATTGCGTCGGCCGGCAAACCTTGCAGACTGCACCGTTCATTAACCATGAGGCTCTGAGGCAGAAGGGGTTCGACGACGCCGCACTGGCACGAATGGAAGGCGGGTTGGCGCAGGCCTTTGAGATTCAATTTACCTTTAATAAGTACGCGTTGGGTGAGGATTTCTGCCGAGAGAAGTTGGGGTTGACCGACGCACAATTGGCAGAATCCAACTTCAATATGCTGCGGGCGTTAGGCTTCACACAAGAGGAAATCGCTGCGGCGAATGACTATTGCTGCGGCACCATGACGGTGGAAGGGGCGCCACATCTTAAAGCCGAGCACCTTCCGATCTTCGATTGCGCCAACCGTTGCGGCCGGATCGGTCAGCGGTATATTGCGGTCGATGCGCATATCCGCATGATGTCGGCGGCACAACCGTTCATCAGCGGCGCCATCAGCAAAACGATCAACATGCCGGCCGATGCGACATTGGAAGAAGTGAAGTCCTCCTATTTGTTTGCCTGGAAGAGCATGGTCAAGGCGGTGGCGCTGTATCGCGACGGCTCGAAGTTGAGCCAGCCGTTGTCGGCCTCAACCGACAGCGGCAAGACGATTGAAAGCTCCTCAGAAGTGCTATCGATTGCGGAGAAGATCACCGAACGCGTGATGGTCCGGTATCTTGCAAAACGACGACCGCTTCCGAGCAGACGGAATGGGTACACGCAGAAAGCCGTCGTGGGAGGGCATAAGCTCTATCTGCGTACGGGTGAGTATGAGGACGGGACGTGCGGCGAGATCTTCCTGGATATGCACAAGGAAGGGGCCGCCTTCCGCAGCCTCATGAACTGTTTTGCGATTGCCATTTCACTCGGTCTCCAGCATGGCGTGCCGCTGGAGGAGTTCGTCGAAGCCTTCGTGTTTACCCGCTTCGAGCCGAATGGGCCGGTTAAGTTGAACGACCGTATCAAGATGTCCACGTCGATCATCGATTATATCTTCCGGGAGCTGGCGGTGACCTATCTCGATCGTTATGACTTGGCACAGGTCCAGGAAGAGGATCTTCGCATGGATTCGGTCAAGAAAGACGAGCAGGATCCTGAATGCGTTGAGGAGGAAGCTACTCCTGAAACGCTGGCATCGACTTCAATTAGTACGGAGATATTCCCGTCGCGAAGGGGCGCCGCGCCTCGCCATAAGAGCAACGGCCATGGGAATGGTCATACGAGCGTTTCCCACACCGTCGAACTGAAGCGTGAAACGTTGACCTTGACCGCGATCCAAATGGCCCGTCAAAAAGGTTATGAGGGTGATCCCTGTTCTGAATGTAAGCAGTTCACCATGGTACGGAACGGAACCTGTCTGAAGTGTGAAACCTGCGGCACCACGAGCGGCTGTTCATAGGAGAACTGTACATGGGAACTAAGACCATAGCTGTGAAGTGCAGACTCTGTGGCGTACAATATGAGAGAAAGATCAGTATGACTGCTTCTCTTACAGGGTCAGAGACCCGTTCAGATTGTCCCAATCCAAACTGTGCCTCAAAAGGATTTAATCCACTCTTCGTTGAAAAACGAATTTCGTAACCAGAGTGTTTCTAAATGAGCATGATTCTTCGAGAGCAGGGTATCGAAACCATTCATGATCAGGTGGTCAGTCTGGTCGCCCAGCGATGGGCCAAGGCGTTTCATTGCAAGGTCACCATTCACACCAGTCTTGAACAGGATCCCTGGGCGGATCCTCAGCAGCAGTGCGATATCGTCGGCTGGCAGGTGAGTTCCACCGCGAATACGATGGAATGGATGGCTGAGGTGGAAACCGCCGACTCAGTCGGGGATCCTGAGACTCTGTTGAAATGGACGCAGGCGATGGGGCACGGTATTCCATTTTATCTGCTCGTGCCACGCGGCTTCAAAAATTCGGCACAGAAGCTGGCAGAGCGGGGTTCTGTCCATTGCAGTGGTATCTACGAGTACACGTTTGTGAACGATCTTTGCCAGGTGCTCTGATGGATAGCCTGTTCAAAGTTGGGGAATGTTGTTTCGCGTGATCGTCGTATCGATGGAGATGAGATGAGTTTTTTAAGCCTTCTTCCTCAAATCAATGTTCCCGCGATCGAGCCTAGAGGCTCCGACGACTCTTGCCAGGCCGAACAGTTTGTGAATCGGCTTAAAGCCCGTCTTGCAGAAATGCAGCGGGACCTTGCCACGCATGAACAGCTGGACGTGGTTGCCTTTCTCCCTTCTGGCCAAGCGATTTCCGTAGAAGTCATGGGTTACGACAATCCGGCACTCGTCACCCTGCAAGGCCAGGAGCAGGGGAGCGGCAAATCCTGTACATTGCTCGCACATCAATCGTCGCTACAAGTATTGGTGTCGATAGAAATGATTCCCTTCGGCGCTCAGCGGAAAATGGTGAATTTTGAAACTCGCTGAAACGAGCATCCTCACTTACCACGACGTCACGGAGTAACCCCCATGCCCACAACAACACAATTGGTCATCAGCGGAAAGAGCAAGCCAGGCGTCATCGCCCAAGTGGCCCAGGTTCTCGGAGATGCGAAGGTCAACATCAAGGCTTTCTCTGCGCCGGAGGTCATCGGAGCGGGAAAACTGAGGCTCTTGGTTGCCGATCTGGAGGGGGCCCGTGCCGCATTAAAAGCGGCGAAGATCAGATTTACTGAAGAAACGGCGCTGATCTTGAGTTTGAAGAATAAGCCAGGGGCTCTCAGGGAAGTGGCGGATTTGCTGACGAAGTCGCGTATCAATATTAAATGCGGTTATTGCACACCCTCCCGCGAAGGGAAACGTGCCATCGTCGTCCTGACGGTCTCACATACGGCGAAAGCGCTGACCGTCTTGCAGGATCAATCGCTCGACGAATTCTAGTCATGTCTCGCCGACCTCAGGCCTGCTGCGCTCGTTGGCTGGTTCTTCTTTTCGTCACCCTCCTGGCCGGTACCATGGCCGCTTGTGGAGGCACTCCCAAACCGGTCTATTTCCCAGGCTATCCGATTGGATTTGTCGAACGAGGCGTCGCCTCGTGGTATGGACCTGGATTTCACGGGAACAAGACGGCAAACGGTGAACGGTATGATATGCATCAGCTGACGGCGGCTCATCGGACATTGCCGCTTGGTTCCATTGCGGTCGTGCGATCGCTGAGTAGCGATCGACAGGTGACCATCCGCATTAACGATCGGGGTCCGTTTGCGAGAGGTCGTGTGCTCGATCTCTCACTCGCCGGGGCGCAAGCGCTCGGGATGACCGGAGCAGGAACCGATCAGATTGAATTGCGGGTCGTGGGGTATCAAGGACGAGCGGCCGATATGGGGGTCTTGCGGGTACAAGTCGGGGCATTTTCCGATCAACAGAATGCGCTCACTCTGTTAGAACGGGGCAAACATCTCTACCAGGGAGGCAGAATCCAGACGGTTGATCTGCCTGAGGGAAAGCGATATCGAGTCCAGATCGGTCAGTTTTCTACGGAGGCCCAGGCGGAAGCTGCCGCATCTCACCTCGATTCCGTCCTAGGGCTCCAATCCTTTGTATTTCGCGACGATCCGTAGTATCAGTTTCAATAAACTCGCCATTCCAATTCTTCAGCTATTCTGCGAACATGCAATGCAACTGTTTGATATTGTGACGTGTTTTCATCATATGCTTGCTCGCCACACCGTCCTATGGTACATGTAGAGTCCAATGGATACAGGCCCGATAAGTCCCTATCACGTTACTCCGTTCTCCCACTTCTCACATTGCTGGTCTAAGGCGATAGGGGATAGCCCCTGGATTCTCCGGCATTCAAGGCCGACCGGTATGGCCGGTCGCTTCTAATAGATTGCAATCTATGGATATTCTCATCCTCTTGGGTCTCATTATTATTTCGGCAGTTATCTCTACGGCCGAAATCGGTTTCTTTGCAGTCAATGAAACGAAGCTGAAGGCACTGGCCCTCACGGGCAATGCCCGAGCAAAGTTGGCACTTCATCTCCGCAGTGACCCGCAAAAACTCTTGTCGACCATTCTTGTTGGCGACCGCCTGATCGGTGTGGCGACGCCGATGTATGCCACCTTCCTGACGCTGAACATCTATGGAGGCCGTAATTTCTTTGATGAGGCGATTGCCGTCATGGTCGGTCTGCTGACCTTTGTGCTCTTGGTTGCTGTTGATGTGATCCCCAAAACATTAGCCGCTAAATTTGCAGTTCCCGTGACGCTGAACATGGCCTACCCTGTCTATGGGGTTCAGTTGCTGCTCAAACCGTTCCTATTTGTGATGGTCCCTCTGATCCATAAGTTGACCGGAGGGAAGGGACTGACGCTGCCCCTCGTGACCGAAGAAGAGCTGAAGATTATGCTGGATGAGGGAGGGAAGACGGGGACGATCGAGGTCGAGAAGGTGAAGATGATCAAGAACGTCTTCCAGCTCAAAGATATCACCGCTGAAGACGCGATGACCCCTCGCCTCTATGTCTTCTCCTTGGATGGGAATCTGCGCCTGAAGGAGGCCCAAGAGCTTCTCTACAACTCGAAATATTCACGGATTCCCGTATATGACGGGACGATGGATAACATCACGGGCATTCTGTACAAGACGAGAGCACTCACTGAACTCGCCAAGGGGCGGAATGAGGCCAAGCTCAATGATATTGCCTATCCGCCGCTGTTCGTGCCGTCCGGAAAAACCGCAGACGACCTGATGAAGCAGTTTCAGCAGGAGAAACGCCATATGGCCGTCGTGGTGAACGAGTTCGGTGGCGTCATGGGGATTGTCACACTTGAGGATCTTCTCGAAGAAGTGGTCGGGGAGATCATGGACGAAACAGACATCACCGAAGAGCTGATCAAGCGGCTAGGGAAGAACCACATTTTGGTTCACAGCAGGACTGAAGTGCGCAAGGTCAACGACTTCCTGAAGGTCGATCTCGGCGACGAAGCGGTGACGATCGGAGGGCTCATTCAGCAGGAGCTTGGAAGAATTCCCAAGGTGGGAGAAGAAGTGCGGATCGCCAACTGTCGAATCCTCATCCATGAAGCCGAGCCTCGATCCATTCGAAGTGTCCAAATCTTTCGTGAAGAGAAATCGCCGGCTCACGTCGAATCCCAGAACCTCGACCTCGTCAGCTAGGCTTGCCCCTTTCCTTTCCAATCAAGGCGGCGAACTCCTGCTCCGTCAGAATCGCTACCCCCAGCACACGAGCTTGATCCAGTTTGGAGCCCGGGTCTCGTCCCGCGACCACGTACGACGTCTTTTTACTCACGCTTGAGGCAACGCGCGCTCCGGCCGTTTCGACGGCTTGCTGTGCCTCATCTCGTGTGAAATGATCCAGTCCCCCGGTAAACACGATTGTCTTTCCCGCGAGCGGAGATTCCATCCGGTCACCTCGGGCCATGCCCGGCGCGATCTGCAGCCCCAATGTTTGGAGTTGTGCGATGGCTTCTCGATTGCGTGGCTCAGACCAATAGGCCACCAAGCTGTCCGATATCTCAGGGCCAATTTCACGAATCTGCAGAAGCCGCTCCCGATCTGCTGCCATGATCTCTTCAAGAGACGTGAACTCACGGGCTAGGACTTTGGCGATATGTTGTCCGACTTGTCGAATCCCAAGTCCCATCAGAAATCGATCGAGTGAAACGGCTGCACTGCCCGCAATCGACTCCACGAGGGCTGTGGCAGACCGATCGGCAAATCCTTCAAGCCGAACGAGATCGGCGTTGGTCAGGCGATAGAGATCGGCGAGTGATCGTACCAGTCCCTCGTCAACCAGCTGCGCCACGGTCTTCTTTCCTAAGCCTTCGATGTTGAGCGCATGTTTGGACGCAAAGTGTTCGATTGCCCCCTTCAATTGGGCGCCACATACCAATTGACCGGTACAGTAGAAATAGGCACCCTCGCGGCCGACGTTCGATCCGCAGACCGGACAGTGATCCGGCATCAGAAAGGGAGCGTTCCGTCGTTCATCGGGGATGGGGACACGTTCAGCAATGGCGGGGATCACATCGCCGGCCCGTTCAACTTTGACGGTATCCCCGATCCGAATATCTTTTCTGGCGACCTCATCGGCGTTGTGTAGGGTGGCTCGACTGATGGTGACGCCACCGACTTCCACCGGTTTCAAGAGTGCGACTGGTGTGAGGGTTCCGGTTCTCCCGACGGACACGACGATATCCTGTATGACGGAAATTTCCTTGCGCGGGGTAAATTTGTAGGCGAGGGCCCAGCGTGGGCTGCGGGACTTCATCCCCAGGCGATGTTGCCAGTCTCGGCGATTCACTTTCACTACTACGCCATCGATTTCATAGAGTAGCTGGTCCCGGATCGATTCCGTTTCGCGGTGAAAGGCCATTACGTCATCGATCGAGGCACAGAGCCGCCGATGCGTCGGCACCGGGATCCCCCATCGGGCCAATTGTTCAAGCTCCTCCCAATGTGTGAGTGGCGCGGGTGTGGAGAGGGCCATGATTTCATAACAGGTCACAACCAATGGACGGGTCGCGGTAATCGTGGAATCCAATTGCCGGAGAGAACCAGCGGCCGCATTGCGTGGATTCGCAAAGGCGTCGTCGCCTCGTTCGGTGATCCGTCGATTCAAGGCTTGGAAATCATCGAGGCGCATGTATACCTCGCCCCGTACGACAAGATGGTCAGGAAACCCTGACTGTGCCTGTAATTGCAGCGGGAGCGAACGAATCGTTCTCAGGTTGACGGTCACATCCTCTCCGGTCGCTCCGTCGCCCCTGGTCGCTCCACGGGTGAACATCCCATGGTCGTAGACCAGTTCGACCGATAACCCATCGAACTTTGGTTCCGCGCTGTACTCAACGGCAGGGGTTTCCAGTTCGCGTTTCATCCGTTGGTCGAATGCCCGGACCTCCTCCTGATCGAGAATCGAGTCCAGACTGAGCATCGGCTGCTCGTGGGGAACCTTGATCAGCGACTCAAGCGGTGGCGCGCCGACCCGTTGGGTCGGGGAATCGGGCGTGACAAGTTCAGGATGCGCTTGCTCCAGATCGATCAGCTCGCGGAATAGACGATCGTACAGGGAATCAGCAATTTCTGGACGATCCTTGACGTAGTAGAGATAGTCGTGGCGTCTGACTTCGTCTTTGAGCGCGATGAGTCTGGCAAGGATGTCGGCGTGGGCCATAAGGCTTGGATGGTAACGAACAGAGGATGTGACGGTTTCGAACGTACCATAGGGGTAGGGAGTGGGTCAAACGACGAAGGTGCCATATTCGCTTTGACTTTCGCTGCGTTAGACATTATTCTACTGCTTCTATTTGAGTCGTTTTTTCAGTGCATGGCAGTCGGTGTCCACTTCCTGCTGCGAGAGGGAAGGTCCCTCTCGACCGTCAGAGGAGGTATCCATGAAAGAGGAGAATTACGTGATCAAGTCAATGTCCAGATCCATCTATCACGGTGTGACGATCGTCTGTGGAATGCTCCTATTGAGCGGGTGTGTGATGGCCGAAAAGTACGAGGCGGAAAAGGCGCGCAGCCTGAACTTTCAACGGCTGTTGGCCCAGGAAGAGAAACGAACCGGCGAACTGGATAATGAAGCGAAGCGGGGCAAGAAAGAACTGATGGAGTTTGAGGCCAGAAACCGGGAGCTCACGGCGCAGGTGCAAGCCGTTCGGGAGCAAATGGCCCGTGTGCAGGAAGAAGCCGACGCGATGAAGGAGTCGGCGCTGCTGGAACGTAAAGCCAAGGCCGATATGAAACGTGCCGCCTCGCCTGGGCGCAAGGCGCTGCAGGTTGAACCGACTCTCGATACGACCGATACCGTGGACCTGAGCGCGACTGCTCTCGGGATCGCTCCGGAGGTTCCGGCTGTGTCAGGGGCAGTAGAGTCGTCGATGGGAAGCTTGCGATCGCCCACCGTTCATGTCGTGAAACCCGGCGAAACGCTTTACCGGATCAGTCGGAAGTATGGCGCCACTGTCGATAAGATCAGGAAGTGGAACAGACTGCCGGACGACATTATCGAAGTAGGGCAGAAGCTCATCGTAGGCCAAGAGTAATAGGACGATACCGTGGCGCCGCCGCAATACTCGCTCAGCCTCGACCAATTTCGGCAATATGCCGAACAGGGTAATCTCATTCCGCTCTATCGAGAGATTCTCGCGGACTATGAAACCCCCGTCTCTGCCTTTTCCAAAATCGATCATGGCCCCTCCGCCTACCTCCTAGAGTCTATTGAGGGGGGTGAGAAATGGGCGCGTTATTCCTTTCTCGGCAGTGGTTCGCCCGTTGTCGTCTACGAAGATCGTGGCGACCTGGTTGTCGTGCAGGGTACACGCAAGAAGCGTATTCCCAGTCGTGGAAATCCGCTTGAACGTCTGCGTGAGATGATGGAGGGTTATCGCCCGGTGACGGTGCCGGACCTGCCCCCGTTCGTCGGCGGTGCTGTTGGATATCTGAGCTACGATATGGTGCGGACGTTCGAGGACATGGCCGCCAGGCAGAAGGATCCTCTGAATCTGCCGGACTGTGCCTTCCTGCTCACCGATACCATGCTGATTTTCGACAATGTCGCCCAGAAGATCAAAGTCGTGTCTACTGCGCATATCACGGCGAAGGGGGAGCGTGGCCTCAAGGCCGCCTACCGGTTAGCCACGGAACGGATCGAGCGCATGATCGCGCGGCTGAAACGTCCGCTTCGCCGTGCTCGTCCGCATCGCCGCCGGAAGCCGGTGACGTTTACGTCGAATATGAGCAAGGCAGATTTTGAGAAGATGGTCGTGCGGACGAAGGAATATATTCGGGCCGGCGATATCGTCCAAACCGTGGTTTCTCAGAGATGGGAGACCAACCTGCAAGCGCCGCCGTTGCAACTCTATCGCGCCTTACGTGTGGTGAATCCGTCTCCCTATATGTATTACCTGCGTATTGCAGGGGTTGAGCTGGTCGGCTCCTCTCCTGAGACGCTCGTCCGGTGCGAAAACGGTGTCATCTCTCTTCGTCCCATTGCCGGCACGCGCCGCCGCGGGGCCACGCCGGAAGAAGATCAGCAGATGGAGAAGCGGTTGCTGGCGGATGAGAAGGAACGGGCCGAGCATGTCATGCTCGTGGATCTCGGGCGGAACGATGTCGGACGTGTGGCGAAAGCAGGGTCGGTCGTGGTGGATTCACTCATGCACGTCGAGCGGTATTCGCACGTCATGCACATCGTCTCGAATGTGACAGGGCAACTGGATGAGTCGAAGACCTCGTACGACGTATTGCGGGCTTGTTTTCCTGCCGGTACGGTCTCCGGCGCGCCGAAGATTCGCGCGATGCAGATCATCGATGAACTCGAGCCGACCAGGCGCGGGCCCTATGCCGGCGCGGTGGGATACCTCAGCTTCTCCGGCAACATGGACATGTGTATCAACATTCGCACTGTCGTCGTCAAAAAGCACCAGGCCTTCATCCAAGCCGGGGCTGGCATCGTTGCCGATTCGAATCCTGAACATGAATATGAAGAGACCTGCAACAAGGCTCAGGCCATGATGAAGGCTGTCCAATTGGCCGAGCAGGGATTGGAATGACCTGCGCGAGATACGAGTACTGACATGCTGCTGATGATCGACAACTACGATTCCTTCACCTACAACCTGGTGCAATACTTCGGGGAGTTGGGTGAAGATGTTCGGGTGTTTCGTAACAATAAGATTACGATTGAGCAGATTGAGTCGCTGAAACCCAGCCGCATCGTCATTTCTCCAGGGCCCTGTACGCCGATGGAAGCGGGTGTGTCGGTCGAGACCATCAGGCATTTCGGCGGGCGACTTCCTCTCTTGGGCGTCTGTCTCGGCCATCAATCTCTGGCCGTGGCGTTTGGCGGTGACGTGGTTCGAGCTGAACGGTTGATGCACGGGAAAACGTCGAAGATCCGGCATGACGGGAAAACGATTTTCTATCAGCTTCCCAATCCCTTTGATGCCACTCGCTACCATTCCCTGATCGTGAAACGGGACACCCTTCCGTCCTGCTTTGAGATCTCCGCCGAGACGTCGGAAGGGGAAATCATGGGCTTGCGCCATCGCTCATTGGGCATTGAAGGGGTGCAGTTTCACCCAGAGTCGATCCTCACCACGGCGGGGAAGGACCTCCTCCGTAACTTCCTGAAGTTGTAGGAAGGTCCGCCTGATTTCCCAGCCATGATCAAAGACGCAATCGCCAAACTTGCCGACCGCTCTTCTCTCACCGAGCTCGAAGCCGAATCGGTGATGTTGGAGATCATGGAAGGCGCAGCGACTCCGGCCCAAATTGCCGCCTACTTGATGGGGCTTCGTCTCAAGGGAGAAACCGTCGAAGAAATATCCGGTTCCGTGCGGGCGATGCGAGCCAAGGCTGTCCGCATCGCCATCGGAGATCCTCTCACCGTGGATCCCTGTGGTACGGGCGGGGATGGCGCGCATACGTTCAATATTTCCACGACGGTTGCGTTTGTCATCGCAGGGGCAGGATTAACCGTGGCGAAACACGGGAACCGTTCGGTGTCATCCAAGTCAGGAAGCGCAGACGTTCTCTCGGCGCTCGGGGTGAAGATCGATCTACCGACGGAGCGGGTGGCCGATTGCATCAATGAAGTGGGCATCGGCTTTCTCTTTGCCCCGCTCTACCATGGAGCCATGAAACATTGTGCCGGTCCTCGACAGGAGATGGGCATTCGAACCATGCTGAATCTCTTAGGCCCGCTGGCCAATCCGGCAGGAGCGACCATCCAAGTGCTCGGCGTCTATGAGGGGAGATTGACCTCTCTGTTGGGAAACGTCCTCATGCATTTGGGATCGCAACATTGTTTTGTCGTCCATGGGATGGACGGACTCGATGAGATCACCCTGACCGCAAAGACGCAGGTGTCAGAGGCCAAAGGGGGCGTGCTGTCGAACTATCTTCTGGATCCGGCGGATCTAGGATTGGCACTGGTCCCGGCGAAACAGCTCGCAGGAGGGACGCCACAAGAGAACGCGCTGATCACGCGTGACATTCTTCAGGGGCGTAAAGGCCCCAAACGGGACATCGTCTGTTTGAATGCCGCTCCGGCTCTTGTCGCTGGGCGCAAGGCGACAACTCTTCAAGATGGTTTCCGTTTGGCTGGCCAGGCCATCGATTCAGGCGCTGCCGCCGAGAAATTGGCGCGCCTCATCACATTTACGAATAGGGGATGACGGTCTCGTGATTCTTTCTCGTATTCTGGAGCATAAGAAAGCGGAACTCCGGCATAAGCAAAGCCGCGGGTACCTCTCTGAGCTGAAGAAAAGAATTCAGGACGCACCAGGTGTGTTAGGTTTCGCCGTCGCTCTCGAAGCGACAAAAACGGCCGGCAGCCCGTCGCTGATCGCCGAAGTTAAAAAGGCCTCGCCCAGTCTTGGTCTCCTCCGGCCCGAGTTCTCCGAGCGGTTTAATTACCTCGAGATTGCCAAGGCCTACCATGCGCATGGCGCGTCGGCTCTGTCTGTCTTAACCGACAAGGATTTTTTTCAAGGCAGTCTCGACTACCTTCGCGAGATCAAAGAATCGGTGCCGATGCCTGCCTTGAATAAAGAGTTCATGGTCGAAGAGATCCAGTTTTACGAGGCGCGTGCCTACGGAGCCGATGCCGTGCTTTTGATCGTCGCAGCATTGGAACGTCAGCAATTAATAGACTTCTATGCGCTCGCTCGCGGGTTAGGGCTGGATGTCTTGATCGAAACTCATCATGAGCGAGAACTCGACAGAGTGTTGGAGCGTGTCCCGGACGCGCGGCTGATCGGTATCAACAATCGGGACCTCAAGACCTTCACGACGGATCTAGGCGTGACTCTGCGGTTGGCTAAACGAATCCCGGTGGACAAGCTGATCATCAGTGAAAGCGGGATCCACACACGTGCTGATGTCGAACGGCTCGTCGAAGCCGGTATCCATGCCATGCTCGTCGGAGAATCGCTCATTCGCGCAGAAGATACGGCGGCCAAGATCCGCGAGCTGATGGGAATACCGGATTCATCTCATATCTAATATGTCCTATATCGCTAAAGTGAAAATCTGTGGCATTACCAGCGCTGAGGACGCGAGGGTTGCTGTCGAGGCCGGTGCCGATGCTCTCGGCTTTATTTTTTATCGAAAGAGCCCTCGATACATCGAGCCTGCGGTGGCCAGGCAAATCATTATGAATCTGCCTCCCTTGGTGATCCCGGTGGGGGTCTTCGTCAATGAAGAGTCGCAAGCCGTTCGGAATGTCATGGACGAGTGTGGCCTCGCATTCGCCCAGTTGCATGGGAATGAAACCGCGACCTATTGCCAGGAGTTAGGCCGTCCGGTCCTCAAAGCACTCCGCGTGAAAGACCGGAGTGCATTTCTTGCGTTGGCGGAATATCGTGGACGGGCCGGCGTTCGAGGGTTCGTGCTGGATGCATTTTCCGATCAGGCCTATGGGGGCACCGGACAGGTGATCGATTGGGCAGTTGCCGCAGAGGCCGCCAAGGCTGCGAACATTCTCCTGGCTGGAGGGCTCACTCCGGACAATGTCGGGGAGGCGATCAAGGCTGTGCAACCCTATGGCGTGGATGTCAGCAGCGGTGTGGAGCGTGAGCCAGGGAAGAAGGATCACGAGAAAGTGCGCGCATTTATTCGCGCTGCCAAGGTTGTCTCTCAAGACTAGCCACGTTTATACTAAATCGACATCAAACGAATGTGAGGATGACGATGGGCGCAGTTCCCAACAAACAAGGCCGCTTCGGTGCCTACGGTGGACGGTATGTTCCTGAAACACTCATGCCCGCGTTGCTTGAGTTGGAAGAGGAATATGCCCGTGCGAAAAAAGACCGGCGCTTCCAGTCCGAGCTGGCCTCTTATTTAAAGCACTATGTCGGTCGACCCACCTCGCTCTACTTCGCGCAACGACTCACCAAGCGTCTGGGTGGCGCGAAGATCTATTTGAAGCGTGAAGACCTCTGTCATACCGGCGCCCATAAGATTAATAACGCGATTGGCCAGGGGCTGCTGGCCTTGCGGATGAAGAAGCCGCGCATCATCGCTGAAACAGGGGCCGGGCAACATGGCGTAGCGACGGCAACCGTTGCGGCGATGTTCGGTTTGCAATGTGAAATCTACATGGGGACCGAGGACATGCAGCGCCAGGCGCTGAACGTCTTCCGGATGAGATTGCTCGGTTCGACCGTGACCGGTGTCGATGCCGGGAGCCGCACGCTGAAGGATGCGATCAGCGAAGCCATGCGGGATTGGACGACGAACATCCGCACGACGCACTATATTCTCGGTTCAGTGCTTGGGGCCCATCCCTATCCCATGATGATTCGGGACTTCCAAGCCATCATCGGGCGAGAAACCAGACGTCAGATCCTGGCAGCAGAAGGCCGGTTGCCGGATTGTCTGATCGCCTGCGTCGGTGGCGGCAGCAATGCGATGGGACTTTTCCATGCGTTCATCAAAGACAAGAAGGTGAAGATGGTGGGCGTCGAGGCGGGAGGCCTGGGGGTGGCAAGCGGAAAACATGCCGCGCGTTTTGAGGGAGGTAAACCTGGCGTCTTGCAAGGCACCATGACCTATCTCCTCCAGGATGACGATGGGCAAATTAACCTGACGCATTCCGTCTCGGCCGGGTTAGATTATGCCGCAGTCGGCCCCGAACATAGTTATTTGCGGGATCAAGGTCGCGCCTCCTACACCTCGGTGACCGATGATGAAGCGATGGCGGCGTTCGACTTGCTGGCGAGAGAAGAGGGGATCATGCCGGCTCTCGAAAGTGCCCATGCCATTGCCCACACGGTGAAGGTAGCGCCCACGATGAAGAAGAGCCAGATCCTGGTCGTGAATCTCTCCGGTCGTGGAGATAAGGACGTGCAACAGGTCGCAAAGATGCGAGGAATCACGTTATGACATCGAGACTGGACCGAACCTTTGCACAACTTCGACAGAGGGGAGAGCAGGCCCTCATTGCCTATGTGATGGCAGGCGACCCTTCACTGGAAGAGACAGCACAACTGGTTGTGGAGTTAGAACGTGCTGGAGCCGACATCATCGAGTTGGGTGTTCCATTTTCAGACCCGATCGCCGATGGTCCCGTGATACAGCAGGCAGCGGAGCGAGCGCTGCGCAGCGGGACGTCGCTCCGCAACATCCTTCCCATGGTGACCAGACTGAGGACTCAGACTCAGATTCCATTGGTCTTGATGGCCTACTACAATAATATCCATGCATTCGGCCCTGAGCGGTTTTGCCATGAGGCGGTCCAGGCCGGTGTCGATGGGCTGATCGTGCCGGATATGCCGCCGGATGAAGCGGGCCCGCTCAAAGGCCCTGCTGCAGCAGCAGGGCTTCAACTGATTTTCCTCCTTGCTCCCACGAGTACAGCTGATAGGAGAAAATTCGTGGCGCGCCAATCACAAGGCTTCGTGTATTACGTGTCGCTCACCGGGATCACCGGCGCAAAACTGCTGAACGTGGCCGATGTGGCGAAGAATGTCGAGAAGATCAGGAAGGTGACGCAGGTGCCGGTGGCGGTCGGCTTCGGAGTGGCGACACCGGAGGATGCGGCCAATGTGGCCGCCATTGCCGATGGTGTCATTGTCGGCAGCGCCATCGTAAAGCAGATTGCCGCGCACCAGCAGAAGCCGGATATGGTCAAGCAGGTCGGGGAATTTGTCCGCTCATTGAAAACGGCGATGAAGGCATCGCTGGCTAAGGCCCGCTAGTCGTCGACTCGACATCTCTCTGTATGAAAAGCAGGGAGAGGCACTCCCCCATCTCTGATGGGCAGGTCAGAATCTCAACTGTGACGAGAATAATTCAGGCGGGACAGGAACTATCGTTTGGCTTGGGGGGGCATGGCCTTAATCATCTCTGCTGCCAGCTCTTTCGCTATATCTTTTAAGTTCGGGCGATAGAACATATAGCTGCTCGACCGTTCATGGCGCGCCTTCCAGACGGTGGTGCCGGTTGTGGCGTCGACAAGACGGATGCTCAGGCCCACGCGCCCGACGTTATCGCCTTCCTTGCGCATGTATTCCCAGGAGTTCACTCGGACGACTAGGAAGGAGTCCACGTTCATCGCCTTGCCCAACTTCAGCGCCGAGTCCTTGTCGGACTGGCCGGTCATTTCCAGACGTGAGAAGTAGAACACCAGCGCATCAAACGCTTCCTTGGACGCTTGGAAGATATCCGTCACATTTTCTGGAGACACGACGCGTTCGATATTGGCGACCTTATTCAGCGCGGCGGATAAGACTTCTTGAATATCCTCGCGTGCGCTGTCGTATTGGCTGGCCATGGGAGGGAGCACCGCAATGGCTTGAGGCCGGAACATTCTCGCCCCTGGTCCTTCCCAGACTTCCTGTAAGCCGCCACAGCCGGCAATCAGGAGCGGAAGTACACAGAGGAGGATGGCGCGTCGTAGGTGATGCAGCATGAACATGGGTTCAGTATACCATTAGAACGTCAAAGAGAGAGAAAGAGAGCCCAGTGCTCCCTTCTCACGAAAATCATATCCGCCCCCGACATCCATACGAAAGGCAAAGATCCGTAGGCCCAGCCCTGCAGTCGGGGTAAAGGGAGTATTGGCATCTTTCATGTTTTTAAAACCGCCAACCCGAAAGGACAGAAACTCTGACAAAATGGTCTGTTCCGCACCAAGGCTCAAGATCTGGCTCTTCACTCCAGGCACAAATGTTTTATTCGCCATGGCATCGACATCCGCGGTTAAGGTGAGAGAAGAGTAGGGGTTGATGGCCATACCGCCGCGAATTTGCGGCTCCAGCTTCAATTCTCCACCGCCTGCGGCCGTGAAGGTCGGTTGATTGATATCTTTGGCCACGGCACCAAAGCGGAGCCATGAGGAGGGGCGGTAGATGGCACCCACGTCGATTCCAAATGCTGTCGAAAGCGTGGACTTCCCAAAGTTGTCTCTCACCGATACGTCGGTTCCTCCGGTGAGCGTCGTATTCGCATTGTAGGAGGCGCCTTGGATGATTTTCCCTGTTACGCCAACCGAAAATGTCTTATCTGCGAACGCATAGGCATAAGAGAATGCCAGCTGTCTGGCCTCCAGGCCACGGAGCGCCATGGTTCCAGCTAAATTCACGGCTGCTCCATTTTGAGTCGCTGTAGCTGGAGCACTGACGAAGGCACCACCTGTTGCGACATCGGAAACATTCAGGCCGAAGGCATGCTCACCTAAATGGCCTTTGATATAGAGGCCCGTTGATCCATTCAACGATATCGCGGCGCCGGGTTTATTGATGCGAGCGGCGATGTCTTGAGCCTTTGCAAGATTTGCAGCGGTGTTCGGATCATTTGGATTGAATTTCTCAAGGTCGTGGATCGCATCTGCAATACCGAGACGATCGAAGACCTGAGCTCCGCCTAGTACTCTGATATCCACCGTTTGCGTCATGGCCAAGCCGGCCGGGTTCCAATAGGTCGCCAGGGCATCTGTCGTGACCGCGACTCCCGCACCACCCATACCCATGGCGCGAGGACCCACCGTGACGAATTCCACCGCACATACTTGTGCGGGAAGCGCCAAGATCATCAGAGACGTCACCGTGTACAGCCACCGCGAATAGATCATTGAACGCCATTTCCAAGGAGTTGAGATATTTTGCTGAGTCTATTGGATGAAGCAGCTCTCGTCAAGGGTAGACGAGGGGACTCTCGCGCAGGTAAACGGGGGGATTGTGCCGTCTCGGGAGTTTGAGAAAATAGATCAGATGTTCTGGGCGGTCTTAGACGATCTGGCCATCCTGCATCTGTATGATCCGGTCGGCCTGACCTGACAGCTTATCGTTATGGGTCACGATGACGAAGGTCGTTCCGCGGGCTTTGTTCAGCTCGCGCATCATCGCAAAGAGGGCATCGCCCGTATGCGTATCCAGGTTTCCGGTCGGTTCATCGGCCAGCACGAGATCCGGCTTCTGTAAGAGGGCCCGTGCTACTGCCACACGTTGTTGTTCTCCACCGGACAACTCACCAGGCTTGTGATGCAGGCGGGATCCCAGCCCGACTTCCTGCAACAAGGCGATGGCTTCAGGTTCAATATCTGCTTGTTGTCGTCGCTGGATCAGGGCCGGCATACAGGCATTCTCAAGTGCGGTGAACTCCGGCAGGAGATGGTGAAATTGAAAGACGAACCCGATCCGCCGATTCCGAAATTCTGCCTGCTCATGTTCCGACATCTGAAACATGTCCTGACCGTCGAAGTAGACCGTGCCTGTCGTGGGCCGATCGAGCATCCCGATAATATGGAGGAGCGTGCTCTTTCCGGCTCCCGATGCCCCGACGATCGAGACAAGTTCGCCTCGTTGAATGTCTAGACTGATGCCTTTCAGCACCGTCAGCTCATTTCCGCCCATGACAAAGGTCTTCGAGAGATCAGTGACACGAATCATAGACACCCAGCGGGCTTAAGTGGTGAGACGAGTTTATTCATAACGAAGGGCCGCCACCGGCTCGAGTTTGGCTGCCTGACGAGAGGGGAGAAGCGTCGCGGCAAAGCTGATGAGGATCGCCGAACCGGCAACCAGGAGCACATCGGAGGCCAACACGTGTACGGGTATGCGTGAGATGTAATAGACCGTCGGATCGAACGTCCAAAACGTTTGGATCAACCAGAGAAAGGCATAGCCAAGCGGAATGCCGATGACGGTGCCGGTCAGTCCGATGATCAGTCCGTTCAGCATGAAGATCCGGCGAATGCTTTTCTTCGTGGCGCCCATCGCTTTCAAAATAGCGATCTCTTTTTGTTTTTCGGTCACGATCATCGTGAGTGTGCTGACGATGTTGAACGACGCCACGATGGTAATCAGGACCAACAGGAGAAACATCATCGTCTTCTCAAGCTTCAAGGCAGAAAAGAGGTTGCGGTTCATCGCCATCCAGTCGCGCGCCCCGTAGGTAAATCCCAATGCATGTTCCACCGATCTGGCGATCTCATCGGCGCGAAAGACGTCGGTCACCTTGATTTCGACGCCCGTGACTGACCCACTCATGTTGAAAAACTTCTGCGCCTCGGCAAGGTCGATATAGGCCAGCGAGGAGTCGTATTCATACATGCCGGATTGAAAGATACCGGCGACGGCGAAGGTCCTGATCTTCGGGACCATGCCGATGGCGCTAATGGGACCAGCAGGAGGAGAGACGACATTTACCGTATCACCCATAAAGGCGCCGAGTCGCAACGCGAGTTCTTTTCCCAGGATAATTCCGGGCCTTTCGATGTCGACCGGGGTTCCGGTTGGATCGTCAGCCGGCGGTTGCTTGATCGTGATGGGCTTCTGGAGATCGCTCAACTCGCCAGTCGAAAGATTCTTGGCCAGCTCCGTGACCGTTCCTTCCCGTTGGGGATCGATCCCCCTGATCACGACGCCTTGCACGCCGGATGGCGTGGTCAGCATGACTTGCTTCAGGATAAAGGGGGTTGCGGCGACCACATCCGGCACCTCCTGTACCTGTATGGCAACCTTGTCGTAATCGGTCATCCCGTCTTTCATGCGGTCCTGCACGATGATATGGGCCGTCGTGCCGAGAATCTTAGCCTGGATGTCCTCTTTGAAGCCGGTCATGATGCCAACGGTGCCGATCAAGGCAGCCACGCCCAGCGTAATGCCCGCAATCGATACGAAGGTGTTGAGTGAAATCGTCCGGTTGCGCCGTTTGGCCCGCAGGTATCGGAGCCCGACAAAAATTTCGTAGGGAACGGTCATTGTGGTTTCTCAGGTCTCAATTGTGGAAAGAGGACGACATCGCGAATGGACGCTTGGTTGGTCAAGAGCATGATTAAGCGGTCGATGCCGATGCCTTCGCCGGCGGTCGGTGGCATGCCGTACTCCAAGGCGCGCAGAAAGTCTTCGTCGACCAGATGAGCTTCTTCGTCGCCGGCTGCCCGTTGCGCCGCTTGCCCTTCAAATCGCGACCGTTGATCCAGGGGATCGTTCAACTCTGAAAACGCGTTGGCGATTTCGCGGCCTGCGATATAGAGCTCGAACCGGTCGGTCAGGGCCGGGTTCGAGTCTTTGCGTCTGGCGAGCGGAGAAATTTCGATCGGGTAGTCGGTGATGAACGTCGGCTGAATCAGACTCGGTTCGACCGTTTCCTCGAACAGTTCATTCACGATATTGAAGAGCGGCCAGTTGGGGTCGACCGCGACGCCCAGTTGTTTGGCCGCGGCAATCGCTAGATCCTTGTCCTGCAGGACAGAGGGACTCAGGTTGTTCACTTCCAGGATCGACTGATGATAGGACCAGCGCCTCCACGGAGCCGTGAGGGTGATTTGTTTGCCCTGATAGTCGATCACCGTGGTGCCGAGGACCTGTTGTGCCAGGGAGGAGATGAGTTCTTCCGTGAGGATGATCAGGTCCTGATAGTCGGCATAGGCCATATAGAACTCGAGCATCGTGAACTCAGGGTTATGAATCGTCGAGATGCCTTCGTTCCGGAAGTTCCGATTGATTTCGAACACGCGGGGAAAGCCGCCGACGATCAGCCGCTTTAAATAGAGTTCCGGTGCGATGCGGAGATAGAGATCGACCCCGAGGGCATTATGGTGCGTGACGAAGGGTTTGGCCGCCGCACCTCCTGGAATCGGATGCATCATCGGCGTTTCGACTTCCAGGAACCCTCGTTCGATCAAGAAGGTACGAATGCCGGCGATGATTCGGCTGCGCGTGGCGAAGATGCCATGGATCTCGGGATTGGAAATCAAGTCGACATATCGCTGCCGATAGCGGGTCTCCACATCCGTCAAGCCATGCCACTTTTCCGGAAGCGGTCTGAGGGCCTTGCTCAAGAAGGTCAGTTGGGTGACCTCGACGGTAAACTCATTGGTCTTGGTACGAAAGAGGAGGCCGGTCACACCGATCCAATCGCCCAGGTCGAGCTGCTCGGCGACACGATAGGCTTGTTCAGTGAGATGGTCTTTCTTGAGATAGACTTGCAGCCGGTCCGATCCATCCTGCAGGACCGCGAAGCCGGCCTTGCCGAAGCGCCGCAGTGCGACAATACGTCCGGCAAAGGTGCAGGAAATCTTTTCTTCTTCCAGGACTTCTTTGGTCTTTTCGGAGTGGAGCTTGATCAGCTGGCCTGCACGATCCTTGACTTCGAATCGCGCTCCGTAGGGGGCCACGCCTGCCTCACGCAGGACATCGAGCTTCTTGATCCGTTGCTGCTGCTGTTCGTTCAGTTCGTCCATGATGTACGCCTTTATCAATTGTCTTTCCCTGCTTGGCAGGGTGCTGAAAAAGTCCGCCAGCGTCGTTCTCAGCTCATCGAAATCCTCAACGTACCCCTGAGGGTACGCCTCCGGTTTCGACTCGCCTGCGGCCTTGCTGGACAGCCTTTTTGAACACCCTGTGCGGATGCTCGCTCGTTGTGCCGCAACACCTTTTTCTAGCCTATCAGCTGTCGAACTCGTCCGTTCCGGACTGTTGATAGCTGAGCGCGGTTTTCCCGAGCTGCTTCATCTTTAAATAGGCCTCGATAAAGCCGTCCAGATCACCATCCATCACGGCGGCGACCTGGCCCACTTCATGCCCGGTCCGGTGGTCTTTCACCATTTGATAGGGCTGGAATACATACGAGCGAATTTGGCTACCCCAGGCATTGTCTTTCTTCTCGCCCACGATGGCGTTGAATTCCGCCTCTTTTTTCTTCAGCTCCAGTTCGTAGAGACGTGCCTTCAAGACCTTCATGGCGCCATTGCGATTTTGTAGCTGCGATCGTTCGTTCTGACATTGGACGACGATCCCGGTCGGCAGGTGGGTCATCCGAATGGCGGTCTCCACCTTATTCACATTCTGGCCACCGGCGCCGCCTGCCCGAAAGGTATCGATTCTGAGGTCTTTGTCTTCGATCACGAGGTCGATCTCCTCGTCCACCTCAGGATAGACGAATACCGAGGCAAAAGAGGTATGCCGACGCTTGTTGGCATCGAAGGGCGAGATGCGAACCAATCGATGAACGCCTGCCTCAGCCTTGAGATAGCCATAGGCATAGGGGCCCGTTACGGACAGGGTCACGCTTTTCACTCCGGCTTCTTCTCCGGGAATTAAGTCCAACGTCTCGATCTTGAACTTCTTGCTCTCGGCCCAACGGACGTACATGCGGAGCAGCATCTGCGCCCAGTCTTGTGATTCTGTCCCGCCGGCACCGGGATGGATTGCCACAATCGCATTGTTGGCATCCAGCTCGCCGGAAAGCAGCAGTTCAAGCCGCAGGGCGGCAAGTTTCGGCTCGAATTGGTCGAGTTCGGCTGCCAACTCTTTCAGGAGTCCGGTGTCGTTGGTTTCTTCCGCGAGCTCCAGTAAGGCGCCAATATCATTGATCTTCCCATCGATCTCGCGCCACTCTTGCAGCTCACGCTCGATCGTGGACTTTTTCCGGCTGATCTTGGCGGCTTTCTGTGCGTGGTTCCAAAAACCAGGTTGTGAGGTCTGTTCGTCCAGATGTGCCAGCTCGGTTGTCATGCGAGCGAAGTCAAAGATGCCCCCGTAGTTCCGTTACCGATTGTCCAACGGCCCGAACGCGAATCCGTATCTCATCCAACATGGAGCGATCCTTTCACATTACACCGGTGTGGCAGCCACGGTGTTGGGCTCAGGGCCCTTGGTCCTGAAATAGCTGAACAGGAACAACAGGAGGCAGATTATCACACAGCCGTAGGCAAACACATCCCCGTGGCGGCTGTAAAACGTATGCGGGCGCCAGACCTGCATCGTGCCTTGAGCGGTGTGTTCCGTGAAAATTGGCGTCGCTTCGACGATGCGTCCGAACGGATCGATGAAACCGGAGATGCCCGTGTTCGCGGCACGGGCAAAGGCTAGATGATTCTCGACCGAACGGAAGACCACCATCGCAAAATGCTGTGAGGGCGCAGCCGAGCGGCCAAACCAAGCATCGTTCGTAATCGTCACGAGGAACTCCGCCCCATTCGCGGCGAATCGCCGCACGAGGTCGGGGAAGATCACCTCGTAGCAGATCGCCACGCCGAACTTGACCGGTCGCGGCGATGAGCCGGACGTACCTACCGCCGCCGCTTGCGGCTTCGGTGTTACGGTGAGAATCGTGGGACCAGGTCCCGCTTCGAAATCGCCGATGCCTTCGACCAATTTGTCGAGGAAAAACAGGAGCGAGGATTTCAGTGGAATATATTCTCCGAAGGGCACCAGATGATGTTTGTCATAGCGACCCAGGAGCTGGCCGTCTGGTGCGAGAAGATAGGCACTGTTCAGCAGATAGGGATGCCGATCTGGGTAATGCCGTACGGCAGGGCTTCCAAATAAGATCGGAGCCTGAGCCCGATTGGCCAGTGCGATCAGTTGCAGTTGATAGACCGGCTCATGCTCAAAGACGAACGGGGTGGCGGCCTCCGGCCAGATCACCAAGTCGGTGGCACGGCCCAGTTGTCCCGTGAGCCGGTCGAACCGCGCGAGGGTCTCCTCCCGATAGGCGGTATCCCACTTCGCGGCCTGATCAACGTTCGGCTGCACGACTCCCACGCTGATGGACGAGCGAGGGATACCGGAAAACGGCGCTCCAGATAACGTCCGAAGCCCATATTCCCATGAGAGCGCGACCAGCAATGCCGTCATCGCGACGAGTTCCCACGGAAGTTTGGCCGGACGGAATCCCCGCAGTAGCGGCATCAGACAGGACAGGAGTTCGGCCAGCGCGACATTGACGAGCACAATGAGAAACGAGACCCCATAGACCCCCATGTGATCCGCGATTTGAATTACTTCAATTGTTCGATATTGCGAATAGCCGAGGAGGCCCCAGGGCATGCCACTCAGCGCATAGGTCCGGATCAGTTCGAGGCTCACCCACAAGCAGGGGACGGCAAAGAGACCATAGCGGGGAATCAGGGTTCGGCACCAGACGGCTCCGGCAGCATAGAGACCGATATAGAGGCCGAGGTAGGCCGTCAGCAGCAACATGATGCCGTAGCTGATCACCAGTGGAACCTTCCCGTAGGTGGTCATGGCGGTCACCACCCAGGCCATCATCCCGGTAAAGGCAATGGTGCCGCAGAGCCAGCCGATCCAGAACGCCTGTTGCTTGCTCTTGCCGTCCAGGGCCCAATGCAACGGCACAAGGGCAATCCAGGCCATCAGACCGAGGTCGTAATTCGGGAAGCTCAGCGGGAGGAAGAGCCCACTCGCGCCAGCAAGGACGAGTGAACGCGCGAGGGAATGGGTCATACCCGCACCTTAGCGAAAGCCGTAAAGGGATGCAACTTCCTGCTCTCCGAAGCGGGCACGGTCCAGCGCGGATGGGGGGGAAGATTATGGGTTGACGGGCCCCGGCCGAGTACTTATAAATAGGGAGGATGACAATCTGTTCGCGAGCATGCTGAATAAGATGAAACCGTTCACCCAAAGATCACGTCAATGTGAGGAGGCCCGTCATGGATCGTAGAGTTATCAGTCTGTCTGTCACTGTGAGCGTCATGCTCCTGTTCTCGGGCTGCTCCGGCAAACAAGTGGCGTCGTCATCCGGAGATCAGTCCTCCAAGTCCGGCCAGGTCAAGAGCGAGTCGATCCAACCGGATGCGATTAAGCCGATACCCTTGGAGCGATCGCTCGACCGGCCATCCGGTAGCGGGACCATTCCTGCCGGTAGCGCCTCATCCAATCCTTCGCTCCTGTCCGGGGCTACGTCAGGCGGCGCTGTACTCGGCGATGTGTTTTTTGCATACGATCGTTTCCAAGTCGACAAGGACGCCATGCCGATCCTCGATAGCAATGCCCGCTGGCTTCGTGCCAACGGTAGTAAGACGGCGCTGATCGAAGGCCATTGCGATGAACGAGGGACCCTCGCCTACAACCTTGTGTTGGGTGAGAAGAGGGCGCGCGCGGCGAAGAAATACCTTCAAGATCTTGGCGTTCCGTCCGCTCAGCTTCAGATCACGAGTTACGGGGAAACGAGACCCTTCTGTGAGCAGCAGAACGAAGAATGTTATCAACAGAACCGCCGTGCGCATTTCGTCACGAAATAAACATGGGTCGGTACAGTCGCAAGCCCCATGCGCTGCATCAGACCATTTACCACGAAGGAGGCATCTGTGAAGTACGCGCATATCGTCGGATTCGGGCTCCTTGGAATCGTTTTGACGGCTGGTTGCGCTGGCAAGGGCGAGCGCATCGCTCTCAAGGTCCCTATGTCATGCGGGGCCGATGAGAAGGTGGCTGCAAAGCATGCCGCAACCGTCTCAATTCAGCCATTTGAAGACAGTCGCACAGACCGGTCATTGCTCGGTAGCCGGCAACATCTTTGGGGCGGGGAGAGTCACTTCAGCCTTTCGAGCGGCACGCTCGGTGATGCCACGGCACAGGCCTTTGCCGACTATCTCAACTCGAAAGGCTGGAATGCGACCGTTGCCAAAGGCACCGGAGCCATAGGGGCCGATATGACGATGACCGGCAAACTGGTCGATGTCGGGGTAGAGGCGAAGAGCGGTATGGGGCAGACGACCCTCAACGCTAAGAACCGGATGGTTGTCCAAGTCAAGAACCACGTGGATGGGAGTCAAGTCCTCGAGACGTTGACCAGTACAGGAACCAACCAGGTGTTCTGGTTCGATCCGGAGGATGCGCAGGAGTTGCTCAACGAACTCTATAGCAAGAACTTTGAAAAGTTCGTCGCCGATACCAAGCTCGATGGCAAGATCCTCAAGCTCAGGTAGCTGAATGGTCACTACGGAGCGGGAGGCCTTCGATGCGGGGATCGGTGATTGCGATCCCCGCAGAGTCCTGTCGAGACCGGAGTCTTGAATCAGCATGGAACGTCGCCAACACCGGCGGGTACCGGTACAGGTGCAGGGATTCTTGTTGGGGAACTCGCATGAAACCGAAGCGGTGACCCTCGACCTGTCAGTCGGTGGCGCCAAGTTCGATTGCGACCTCGAAGTCTTTCCCGGCAAGGTGCTCCATGTGCGACTCATCATTCCGGGGTCTGAAGAATCGGTCTCGATTGCGGATGCGCGAGTCCAGTGGGTGGGGGAGGACATGTTCGGAGTCTCGTTTCAGAATGTCCATCCTGGCGAACTGGATGAGTTGGAGCAGCTCATCGACGAATATGAAGAGGCCGAAGGCGGAGGTCACGCATAATTGTGCCAATGCTTGACTCGCTCCCATCGGGGGAATATCGTATCGCTGTGGGGGGAGCTTAACGCCCCGAGGGAATATGGTTCATCAGGGGATCGAGCGTTGGGATGGTGTGCAAGCCCAGCTTGACTGGGAAGCCTAAAGTCCCGCCGAGATTTCCGCCGTACCTAGCTGTCCTCGGCAGGTGCGCGCTCCTCCCACCCTAATTAGGATGCTGAAAAAGTCCTCCAGCTTCGTTCTCGCATCGTTCAGACCCTCAACGTACCCTCCGGGTACGCCTCGGATCTTCACTCGCTGCGGCCTTGCTGGAAGGCCTTTTTGAGCATCCTTCTGGCGTGAGTACCCGTTGCGCCGCTCGTTCAGGCCATCGAAACTTCGGCGTAGCACAATAATTTTCCTGCAGCCTACTAATCTCTCTTGCATCCTGGTCGGTAGTTTTTCCATCTCACCGCCGCGCCATGGTCCGATTAATTCTTTTGCTGCTCATCCCTCACGCTGACATCAAGAAGCACGCGTGACCATTTCACTGGCTTCGGATGGCCTGAGGGTTTGCTGAACCGCTCAATCTGTGTACAATGCCGTTCCGTTTCATTGCGTCAATTTTTGAGAGGATGAATGGCCAAGCACAAGGCTCCCTTATCGGTTCCAACTACTGCATCTTCCTCGAAAGCAGCCACTCAACCACCTGCATCCAAGAAACCAGATTCTCGTGTGGCCCCGGCCGTCACGGCGGTTGAGATGGGCGCCCGGCAGCGGGAGATTTCCGTTTCCGAGTTCTTCACGAAAAACCGTCATCTGCTCGGGTTCGACAATCCGCGCAAAGCGCTGCTGACCTGCGTGAAGGAAGCGGTCGACAACGCGTTGGATGCCTGCGAGGAAGCGGGAATTCTCCCTGAAGTCACGGTGCAATTGGAAGCCGTGGCCATTGGAACGGCGGCTATCCCGCCCGCGAGCCAGGCCACCCGGTTCAGGATTACGGTAACGGACAACGGCCCTGGTATCGTTCGCCAACAGATTCCACGAGTCTTCGCCAAGTTGTTGTATGGCTCAAAATTTCATCGCCTCCGGATGAGCCGCGGTCAGCAGGGGATCGGTATTTCAGCGGCGGGCATGTACGGACAGCTGACGACGGGTAAGCCGGTGAAGATCATCTCGCGGACCGGTTCAAAAGCGGCGGCTCATTACTTCGAAGTGCAGATCGATACGAAGAAGAACGAACCGCTGGTTCATGAGAACAAGCAGATCGAGTGGGACCGGCCGCAAGGCACGCAGGTGGCGATCGAAGTTGAAGGCCGTTATCAGAAGGGCCGCGCGTCGGTGGACGAATATCTTGAACAGACGTCGATTGCCAATCCGCACGTGAGACTGATCTATCGAACGCCGGAAGGCGAGACGAAGGACTATCCCCGCGCCTATCACGAGCTGCCGCCCTCGCCGAAGGAGATCAAGCCGCACCCCTACGGCATCGAATTCGGGATGCTCCTCAAGATGCTTCAGGAGAGTAAGTGCCCGACGCTTTCGAGCTTTCTGCAGAGCGAGTTTTGCCGGGTGCCGCCTGCGCTCGCCGATGAGATGTGCAAAGCGGCGAAGGTTTCGCCCAAGGCGAAGCCCAGGGACGTTCGCGGCGCAATCGCTGAAACGCTCTATCACACCATTCAAGCGACGAAGATCATGGCTCCCCCGACGAATTGTCTGTCGCCTATCGGCGAGAAAGCGATTCTCTCGGGCCTCTACAAACAGATCAAAGGGGAGTTTTACACGGCGGTGAGCCGTCCTCCCGCCGTCTATCGCGGCAATCCCTTCATCATCGAAGCAGGCTTGGCCTTTGGTAAAACGCCTGAAAGCGCGACGAAACCGGAGAAACAGGCGATGCCGTTGGCCGAAGGGGAGGAGGAGGAGGGAGATTCGGAACTGGCGCGAGTGATTCGCTACGCGAATCGGGTTCCACTGCTCTATCAACAATCGTCCTGTGCGACCGTTAAAGCGGTGCTTGCCACGACCTGGCGCAACTATGGGATTTCCCAGTCGCGCGGGGCCATGCCGGCAGGGCCGATGGTGATCTTTGTGCATATGGCTTCCGTGTGGGTTCCTTTTACGAGCGAGTCCAAGGAAGCGATTGCCGAGTATGACGAGATTCACAAGGAGATCACCTTGGCGCTCCGCGAATGCGGGCGGCGACTCGGACTGTTCTTGCGGCGGCGGGAGCGGGCAGCCAGTGAGTTCCGGCGGCGCAATATTTTCGAACTCTATATCGAGGAAGTCGTCGAAGCCTGTAACCGGTTGAAGGGTGGGAAACTTCCCACTGCGAAGTTGAAGGCGCAGCTGCAGAAAATTGCCTCCTCGCGGACCGGCGGTATCAAGACGGATGAAACGCTCGGCAAGACAGGCGCTGGACCGGAAGGTCTGCCGTACTCGATTATTGTCACAGCGGAAGGTATCGAAGGAGAGGTGCCATCTGTGGCAACCAGTGACGAGGCGGTTGCTGTCACAGAGCCGTTGCCCTCTACTGATTCAAGCCGGACCGGCGCGACGAAGCCGAAGCCTGGCAAGAAAAGAGCGAGGTCGACCGCACAGGCTCCATCGGCTCCGAAGAAGAGCGTATCCGTAAAGAAGCCAGCCGGCACAAGCCGCGCAGGTCGCACGGTTCACAGATCACGAACGCGCAGATAGGATCACGCATGGCGAAAACGAAATTGACAAGGAATGGGGCGGTTGAAAAGAAATTGATCGGTCTGGCCGATCTGGTGATCGCCGCCGCCCAGCAGGCCAAAGATCCGACGATGGCGATCCCGATTCGGGCCCTCTCGAACGTGACGTTTAACGAGCGCAAGGGCCTGCTCGAGATGGGCAAGAAGAAACAGGCGCGTTCGTTCTTCAACGTGGGTATGGCCAAAAAGTTCATGCAGACGATACTTGTGGCGGACGCGCTCTCCGAACTCCAGCGCGCGGAACTGACGACCTCGCTCAGAGAGATCTATTACCGGACCAAACATACCATTCAGGATTCGAACGAGAATACGTTCGATACCCAGGACGAATCGGACCCGATCATCGAGGATTTGGAAGTGTCGCTCTCGGCGCTCCGCGAAGAGTTGCATGTCCGCGCAGAGAATGGCGGAAGTGTCGTCGGCCCGCTTGTGCTTGGGGACGACGGCGATCGCGTCGATTGCGCCAAGCTGGGGAAAGGCGGCTACTCGGTCCCGTCGATTGTCGAGCCGGAGTATGTGGAGATCCGTCGTTGCACGGCGGATTTCGTGCTGTTGGTTGAAAAGGGTACGCAGTGGAACCGCCTTTCTGAAGACAAGTTCTGGCGGCGGTATAACTGCGTGCTGCTGACAGGAAATGGGCAACCTCCACGCGGGGTACGCCGCCTGGCGCGGCGGCTGCACGAAGAGTATCGGCTCCCGGTGTACGTCTTGGTCGATAACGACCCCTGGGGGTATTATATCTACTCCGTCGTCAAGCAGGGCTCGATCAATCTGGCCTTCGAGAGCGAACGCATGGCGATCCCCAAAGCCAAATTCATCGGTCTGTCCAGCGCCGACCCTGAACGGTACGAACTTCCGCGAAACGTCGGGATCAAGCTGAATGACAAGGATATTGCCCGCGCGAAAGAACTGCTCAACTATCAGTGGTTCCAGAAACCGGCTTGGCAGGAGGAAATCAAGCGGATGCTTGCCAGCGGACTGAAGTATGAACTGGACGCCCTCGCCAACAAAGACTTCCAGTATCTCACGAAGAAATATCTTCCGCGGAAACTGAAAGAGAAGGATTGGCTGGACTAGCCCAATCCTTCTCTTTCAACGTGTCTCGGAAACAGGATTTAGGCGTCGGGCAGCATCATGTAGAGCCCGATCATGATGATCGGCGCTGCGACATACATCGCTTTTTTGCCGAAGCTGTCGTAGACGCCATAGATCAAGATTACGCCCATGAGCGAGAAGTAGAGTTGTCCGATTCCTCGATACCCCGCACTGTGTTCCACCGCCAGCGCGAGTGTGGGCGATCCCAGGATCAGTACGGCTAAAAAGGTTATCAGTCGGTTCATGTGAATCTCCTTCTCGATGAGGTTAAGGCCCGTGGGGTCATGTCGATAGCGGCGAATGCTGCACAGACTACAACGCCTTCATGGCGATGGGCACCAGAAGGGCGTAACGTTTTTCCAGGACAGTTTGATAGGGCCAGGCAAAATTGGGCTAACAAGGGGTCACGATATACCTCTACGATACATAGACAGCGACACCATGCTGCGCCTTCCACTGAGGGAAGTCAAACGACCGCCTCTCCCTTGCTTGCTCCCCCGTTCGACCCGGTGTTAAGATCCCGCAGTTGATGGAGGAAATCGATGCCGAACATTGTGCTGTTAGTCTCGCCGAGCTGTGGGGCTTGCCCCTCGGCAAAGAGTCTCTGGAAGCAACTTCGAGTCAAGTATAGCTTCGGCTATCGAGAGGTGGATATCACCACCGAGGATGGACGGAGCCTGGCCGATCGGCATTCGGTGAGGGCGGTGCCAGCTACGATTATCGATGGGCGATTGACCTTTGTCGGGGTGCCCAGTCGCGAGAGTGCCGAGAAGGCCTTGCTGCTCAAAATGAAACCGCGCGACTAAGAGAAGGACCATCCCATGGTTGATGACGACGACGACGATTTCGAGTTGCCTGTGCTCCCTGTCCTGGATAAGGGGCCTCCGCCTGAATGCCCGATGTGCGGCGAATCGATGGGATTCATCGATGGCGGCTGGTGCTGCGTGGATTGTAACGGCGAGTTGTTGGGGCCTGAAACGGGCTAGCCTGTGAGTCGTGATCTGTGATGAGTGATGCGGCCTGGCTACAATAAGAACATCATGGCGCTCTGTCCTGTGCTTGCTAGTCACCCATCACCGATCACTCGACACGGTTCCTGATGCTTCGCATCGTCACCGGACCTTTCCATCCAGCGCTTGATCGTGCCTTCGTCGAGGACATTCGCTCCTGTAAGGCCGATCATCCGTTTGCTCCGCTCGCCGTCATTGTTCCTTCGGCCGCTCTCGTCGAACAGCTGAAACAGTCCCTCACGCATCACGAGCCGCGAGCCTTCCTCAATATCCATTTTCTGACGTTCCACCAGCTCGCCCTCCGACTGCGTGACGATTGCGGGGGGGAGGCCGGGGCCGGTCCCGCTCCACCCCTACAACTGGTCGATGATTTCTTCTTTGAACAATTGGTGCGACAGGTGGTTCGGCGTCAGCTTCCCGGGCTCGAGCCGCTCACGCGATTGCCTGCGTCACCAGGAACGTGGAAGGGCCTCTGGGCGACAGTCCGCGACTTGAAAGATGCGGTGGTCGATCCGGCGACGGCCTTGAAGGCGCTCTCGGAAGGGGTGTTCGAGGAAGACGATCGAACCTGGCTCCGTGCCCTGTTCACCCTGCATGCCGCAACAATGGAGGCCAGCCGATCGCTCGGGATTGGTTCCCCCGATGACTTGGCTGCCACACTCGGGCTGGATCTCTCCGGCACTTCGTTTATTCGCGGGATGCACCGCCTGTTCTACTATGGTTTCTACGACCTCTCGCAGGTCCAACTCTCATTTTTTCAATCGGTGATCCGCGCCGCCCCGACGACGTTATACTTCCCGCTGCAGAACTCCCCGGCATTTTTCTTTGCGCGCCAATTTTTCGAGCGACATCTCCTTCCGTTGGCAGATAGCCATGAGGATCGGAGCGGGAAAGGGGACCCCACCATCACATCGGAACGGGTCGAGCTTTCCGTCACCCATGTGATCGGGGTCGAGGAGGAGTTAGCGACGGTCTGCCGTGAGATCCTGACGTTGGTCGAGGTGAACGGCTATCGTTTCGACGAGATCGGTGTGGTGGCCCGCACGTTGGAGCCTTACCAGGCCAGACTGGAATCGGTATTCGTTCATCATCTGGTGCCGTTCACGACGACGGCGGGGAAGCCGCTGTCGCGTGAACCATTGATCAAAGTCCTCTTGCGCCTGGCCTCGCTCCCGCTGAATGACTTCGACCGTTCCGCCATGCTGGACGTGGTCACGTCGCCCTTCTACCGCATACCGGGGAACGATTCCTCGACCGCCGGTTTTCGGCCCGATATCTGGCGTTCCCTCGTCTACACCTTGGGGATTACGAAAGGGGAGGAAGAGTGGAGGCGGTTGGCAGAGTCGGCCAGTTCGTCGATCCTCCGCGATGCCGCGGCAGCGCGTGACGAAGACGACGACCAGATAAGGGGCGAGACTGGCCAGGCTCTTCAGCTCACATCTTTGTGGGAGCTCGTATCGCGATTGATTCAGGATTGCCGGGCGCTTCCGGCGGAAGGATCGATCGGCACATTGACCGAAGCCTTCGTCATGCTGGTTCAATCTCATGTGTCTGTGCCTGGCTTGTCCGATCTGTCGTCGCATGAGTCACCTGAACCGTCCGATCTTACCAAGGTTGGCTCGCTGATACGGTCCGCGCTGGACCGGCTGCGTGAATTAGATCCGCTAGGAGGGGACCTCTCTTGGAGGGAGTGGGTTGAATTATTCCAACGGGTAGTAGACGAAACCCGCATACCGATCGACGAGGAGCGGCACCAGGGCGTTCAGGTGCTGGATGCCATGACTGCCCGTGGCAGGAACGTCCGAGCGCTCTTTGTGCTTGGCATGAATGAAAAACTCTTTCCGCGATATGTTCGTGAGGACCCCTTTCTGCGCGACCGCCAACGCGTCGTGTTGGAATCGACGTTGGGCTATAAGATCGATGAGAAGTTAGCCGGGCATGAGGAAGAAGTCCTGTTATTTGAGCTCCTCAGCCGTTCGGCCACCAATCGACTGTATCTGTCGTACCAGCGAGCCGATGAAGCCGGGCGAGTCATGGCGCCGTCCGGCTTCATTGCTATGGCGATGCGCGATCCACGATTTGTCGGAAAGCCGGAAGAATCGGTCCCTCGACGGCTGACTCAGCGGATCAGTGCACAGCCCTCGATCCAAGACCTCTTACCGGCCGAAGAATTGTCCTTGGGTTGCCTCTTGCAGGGCCACGATGCAGGACCAGTACTTGAGGTCATGGGGCGGGACCTGCGTCTCTTCGAGCAAGGCCTCGCAACCTTGAAGATCATTGAGAGGGAATCCCCGGAGCTCGGTCCGTTCGACGGGATTATCGGCGTTCAGGCCGCAACGTCACCGGCTGCTGCGAGACGGAGTTTTTCGCCGACAGCGTTAGAGCGTTATGCGACCTGCCCCTTCCAATATTTCGCGGATAAAGTTCTCAAGTTGGAGCCTGTGCGGCGGCTTCAGCAGGACCATCTGCCTCCCTTAACGATCGGGAGCCTGGTTCATGAATCTCTTCGGCTGAGCTATGAGAGACTGGTGTTGCTCGAGTGGCCTGATGGACCGCTGACCGAGGCCAGACTGCAATCCACAGTGCAGGAAGCCGTCCTCGCTCGCTTTGCCGCCCATGCGGCAAGTCAGGGGACGAGGCATGCGTTACTCTGGACCATGGCCTGTGAGCAGGTGACAGCGTTGGTGTTGGCCGCTGTGGCCTCCGACCAGGCAGAATATCTGGCAACCGGGTTCCGCCCCGTTGCGTTTGAAGCGGTAGCTCAAGGAATCGTCCAGCTGGAATCCGATGGGCCAACGGTTTCGCTGAAGATTCACGGGACCTTGGACCGTGTCGATTATCGATCTGATCCGCCTGCGCTTCGTATCGTGGATTATAAGTTTAAGCAGGGAAATGAAATCAGCCCTGTGGATCGAAACCTCGCCCTGTCGGCGGTGCGCGGATTCCGTCTGCAACCGCCGCTGTATGCTCGCATGACACTGCCGTCGCTACCAGCCGCAACCGAGGTGCAATTGCTCTTCCTGGCTCCGCAATGGAAGCAGCAGATTTCTCGCTCGACGTTTGAGGCCGGACTCTGGACAGGCCACACCGGTGCGCTGATCGGGCAGACCCTCTCTGCCCTGATCCAGGGTATCGCGAACAGAGAATTCTTTATTCTCCCCGATGGGTATTGCGACTACTGCGAGTTCTCCGGTGCCTGTCGTCGCCATGATGCCATGGCCTGGTGGCGCTCCTATCGTTCCCCCCAGGCCCGAGTCTTACGCAAGTTGAGAAAGCAAAAAGTACAGGATGAGTGAATCGCTGACATTGATGGACTCCCAGGATCGGCTCCTGGCAGAGACCACCTGGGATCGCAATGTCGTGGTGGTAGCAGGAGCCGGAACCGGCAAGACCACGATCCTTGTCAACCGTATCCTCAACTTGCTGCTGAGAGAGCCAAACCCCTTGGCCATCACGGAGGTTGTGGCTCTCACCTTCACCAATAAAGCCGCCGCTGAAATGAAGCAACGGCTCCGCGCGCAGCTTCTTCGCCTGACTGAGCAGGCCGATGATCTGAGCGCCATCTTCCGGACCCGGTATCATCTCTCGGCTGAACAAGTGGCCGAGCGGGCCAAGACGGCGCTTGAGCAGATGGAGAAGGCGCAGATCGGCACCTTACATAGTTTCGCCGCACACCTCCTGCGACTCCATCCACTGGAGTCAGGAGTAGACCCATCATTCCAAGAGGATGATGGGTCGCGCTTCAAAGAACTATTTCACTCAAGTTGGGATCGTTGGCTGGACGATGAACTCGGATCAGGGGGACCACAACATGCCCGCTGGCGGCTGGTCCTCGCCGGGGCCTCCCTCGACGATCTCCAGCAGTTTACCGCCGCCCTCGTCGGGGACTTTGTCGATCTGGATGAGCTGGAACGTCAATGTCGATCCAACGCTCTGGAGGGCGCCTTTCGTGATTGGGTGGCGGCAACCCATGGCCGTGCGACCACGATCCTTGCGGCACAGGATCGACCTAAACGGCGTAAGGCGGAGCAGATGCTCGCCGCTGCGGTGCAGTTGCTGGCACTCTTACTTGAGCAGGGGCCGTTGAGACTTGATGACTTCACTCCGGATGAACGGGCTGTCCTGGGGAAAGATCTCGGGAAGCCGCCTGCAGGATGGGATGAAGATACGTTCCAGGAGACATCAGCGATCATCGGACTCGCCCAACAACTTCTGACGGTGAATCAGACCTACTTTCAAGAGGTGATCACGCTCGTCCGGCCATTTTTGGATCAGGTCCGCCAGGGGTTTCACACCTCCGGGTGGATCGCATTCGACGGGTTGCTGGCTCGGGCCAAAACTCTCTTGCGCGACCATCCGGCTGTCCGTACCAGGATCAAGCAGACCTATCGTGCAATTCTGGTCGATGAGTTTCAGGACACGGACCCGGTCCAGTACGAGATCATCCTCTACCTCGGCGAGCGGGCGGGCAGCCATCAGACTGCGTGGCAAGACGTCGACTTGGAACCGGGGAAATTGTTTATCGTGGGGGATCCCAAGCAATCGATCTATGCCTTTCGCCGGGCCGATATCGAAGCCTTCGAACGGGTCGTGGAGAAAATTCGAGCGGGCGGGGGAGGTGTCTATTCTCTGGTCACGAATTTTCGCAGTGACGGGGCCGTGCTCGATGTGGTGAACAATGTGTTCGACCGGCTCTTTCATGCGACGGAACATGTGCAACCGGCCAATGAACGGTTGGCCGCGAGGCCTCAACGAAAGCCGGAAGTCTCAGTCTCCGGGGCGCAACTTCGACTGGTCACGCCGGGAAAGGGCGAAGAGGAATTCGATGTGCAGACGGCAACCAGGGCGGAGGCGGAAGCGCTGGCGCGTTGGCTGAAGGAGGAGCTGTTCGTCGGGACGATCGTCACAGATCGCGACCGCCGCGAAGGCCCGCTCCAGCCGGGCCACATTGCGCTGATCTTCAGAAAGTTGACCCAAGCACAGATCTATCTCGACGCTCTTCGTCGGTATGACATCGCCTATATTACTGACGGGGAAAAGCATTTCTATCAGCGGCAGGAAATTATCGATGTGGTCAACCTCCTCCGGGTCATCGACAATCCTCACGATACGATCGCGTTAGTCGGGGTCTTACGCTCACCCCTTGGCGGTATGGCGGATGGCGATCTGCTGGCTCTTCAACAGGTAGAGGGGTTGGACTATCAGCAACGAGAGCGGCTGTCATCCTGGACCCATCCTCAGGCGAAGATGGTGACGCAGCTGTATGAGCGATTGGCCGAACTGCATCAGCTCGCCCCCTTGCGGCCAGTGCCTGACGCTATCGATTTGGTCTTCGAACGATTGCCGGCCCTCGAGTTGGCCGCGGCATCGCTCCACGGTGAGCAAGCTGTGGCCAATTTACGGAAGACCAGAGATATGGCCGAAACATTGGCTGATCGTCCCCATCTGACGTTGACCGGGTTCGTCAACTTGATGATGACCAGAGTGGCTGAACAGCCAGATGAAGCAGAGAGCGCCTTGGCCGAGGAATCACTCGATGCGGTTCGGGTGCTGACCATCCATAAGGCCAAAGGATTGGAATTTCCTGTGGTGATTCTTCCCGGCCTGCACCAGGGTTCCAAGAATCTCCGCAAGGGACCGTCCATCCATCATGATTGGTCGAGTCGCTGCTATAGCCTGCAGATGGGAGGCCAATCGAACCTCGGAGCCCTGCTGGTGGACATGAAGATGGCGGCGCGGGAGGAGGCCGAGCAGAGACGTCTGCTCTATGTCGGGATGACCAGGGCGCGTGATCTGCTCGTGTTATCAGGTGGGCAGACCAGCAAGCCGGGGCATGACACGGTCCTTTCTCTGTTGGGCGAGGTCATATCAGACGAGCCGACGTCACCGATGGATGGCCAGATTTGTATCGGAACAAGCCGCCTCACGCGTGTCATCACAGAGGCCACGGTGGCCGCGAGACGTCATAGGCAGGAGCCGCGATCGGCGGTCGCTCCTGCTCCAGCCCTTGGCCAGATTCTGACTCGTCGCCAGGCGAGGCAGGTCGAGTGGGAGCAGCGTCGAACGACGCCGCGACGACTGACCCCGTCCGGCCTGGCAGGAAGCAAGCCCGAGACTCGGCTGCATCGGACCGTCTCTACACGTGATGCTGATCTGGCCCGCTTGATCGGAGTCTGTGCTCATGCGGTGCTCGAACAGTGGGATTTCACCAGGCCTCGGTTAGACGTCAGTATGGTGATTGAACAGGCCTGTCGTCGCTATGTCGCACAGGATCATCCTCAATTGATCGCTGCCGTGATGGCGGATCTCACCGGGATTTTTGAAGCCTTTCTCTCATCAGAGCCCTACGCAAGGCTGCAACGCGCGACGGTGCTGGGACGAGAAGTTCCTTTCGTCATGCCTGTGGGCGAGGATCAGATGATGGAAGGGGTGATCGACGTGATTTACCGGCTTGACGACCAGATCTGGATTGCCGACTATAAGACGGACGATGTGGCGGCGGCTGACGTCCCGGCCAGAGCCGATCGTTATCGGTCCCAAGCGGAGCGATATTCGCGTGCCGTCGCAAGTGCGTTAGGATTGTCGGCTCTTTCGTTTCAGTTTATATTTTTACGGCCAGGTGTTGCGGTGAATGTCTAGGAGGAGGTCGCCCATGAACCCCAGATTCGTCAGTATTATTGCACTCTGGATTCTCACCGCTTGCACGAGTCCGTTACCGAAGCCTCTCACGGTCTTGGAGGCTCCGGCAGGAGTCTCTCCTGCCGTGGCAATGCAACTCGATAAGGGCAACGCGCTGTTCGCAGAGCAGAAGTGGGTTGAGGCTGAGCAGATCTACCGTCAAGCCATCGCCACCGAACCGACGTTGGCCGAGGCGCACTACAACTTAGCTTCTACGTTGCATCGTGCAGGCAAGGTCGCAGAAGCCAAAAAACATTACATGGAAGCAGCGAACCTCGCTCCGGGGAATAAAGTGATCTGGGATGCGCCCCCACTTCGTGCGAGCAGTTTCAACGATAACCTCAATAAGAAGTCCTATCTGGATCCTAAGCCCTATTAGTCCTCGCGAGGAATTCCTGCGATGTCACGTTCTCGACAGCCATTGACTGTTTCGCCGGAAGAGTTCGAGGCCTGGATTCAGGAGGCACTCGCTGAGTTACCGCCACCATTTGCAGCGCTTGCCGACGACGTTTCCATCGTGGTTGAGGAAGAGCCTTCTGTCGAAGTGCTGAAGGATCTTGAATTGGATTCGAAAGACGATCTACTGGGGCTGTATCAAGGCTCGCCTATCGACGAAACGTCGTTCTTTCAACCTGCCGGTGAGTTGCCTGCAAGAATCGCGATTTATCGAGGTCCCATCCTCCGTCTCTGCCGGACGAAAGCGGAGGTCATTCATGAAGTCCGCGACACGGTGGTCCATGAACTGGGACACCATGTCGGGTTGGATGACGAAGAGATGCCGTACTAGCAGGATGCTGAAAAAGTCCGCCAGCTTCGTTCTCGCGTCACTCAGAGCCTCAACGTGCCACAAGGGTACGCCTCGCCTCTTCACTCGCTGCGGCCTTGCTGGACGGCCTTTTTGAGCATCCTGAAGCTAGCCAAGCCCCCTAAATGCCTTTAACCTAGTTACCCCAGGCATGACCTAAATTTTAGCCTGTACCAGGGTTCGACGCTGATATCCAAGCGTGAGCATGAAGACTCCTACCAGGATCATGGGGAAGGAGAGAAGTTGGCCCATCGAGAAGGAGCCCAGGACAAATCCGAGGTGCGCGTCCGGCTCGCGAAAGAACTCCACGATCATCCTGCACATTCCGTAACCGCCGATGAACCCCCAGAAGAGAGTCCCCGGGGGCGGCATCGTCTTCGCGATGATCCATAAGACGGTAAATAACAAGACTCCCTCAAGACCTGCCTCGTAGAGTTGAGAGGGATGGCGGCAGGCAGGCCCTCCGTTCGGAAACACCATGCACCAGTCGACATCGGTCGCTCGACCGTATAATTCTCCGTTGATGAAATTCCCGAGTCGCCCGAATCCTAACCCGATTGGTGTAGCTGCCGCCGCTAGGTCTGCGACGGTGTAAGCGGGGATGGCCTGACGTCTACTGAACCAATACAAGGCAACAATGACGCCGAGTAGGCCTCCGTGGAAGGACATGCCCCCTTCCCAGACTGCGAGGATCTTGATCGGATGCTGTGAATAGTATGAAAAATTATAGAATAGCGTATAGCCGATCCGTCCTCCGATGAAGACCCCTAACGCAGCCCACACGACCATATCGTAGATCTGATCTTTCGTGAGGGGCAGTCCCCTCGAACTCACTCGACGCATAATCAGGAAATAGGCGCCCGTCAGTCCGATCAGATACATCAGACCGTACCAGCGAAATTGTAGCGGACCCAGCTCAAGGAAGACGGGACTGATGGAGGGGTAGGGTATTGCCTGCAAGAAATTCATGTCTGCCTCGTGTGGCCAATTGGCAGGATCATAGGTGAGGACCTTGATCATTGCAAGCACGTGGATGCACCGCAGGGAATGTTCCTTCTGATCGTTGTCAGAGGCCAGTTTGCGACGTCTACATACTTTCGTATGTTGGTTTTCTGTCACGCCTGTGTCGCGATCTGTGAGGAAAACACAACGGAGAATTAATGGCTCTTAATCGTCGGGCGAGGCCTGCATCGAATTGTGGGGTATTTTCGTGGTTATTCGTCTGGCATGTTTACTGCTGAAGTGCATACACATGAATATGCAGCGGGCCGACAATCATGTTCATGTTTCTCATCTCACCATTTCAAGGAGGTTCACCATGTCAGACCAGGGACGTCAGGTCGCAAAGGTTGCAGCGTTGGTGGCAGGTGGGGCGGTGATCGGAGCGGGGATTGGATTACTGTTCGCGCCGCAAACGGGAGCCGAAACCAGGCGCGAGATCGGTCGTTATGCGAAGAAGGCCCAAGTCCAGGCGACTCGCTGGGGCCGAACGGTCCAATCCGGGGTGAAGGAAGTGATGGATCGCAGCAAGACGTTGATCCAAAAGGATGCGCAGAGACTGCGGATTGAAGCGGTCTAATTGAAGCGGTTCGCGCAGCGAAGAAACTGATGGCGCAAACAGCTTGTCTACGGGCTGTTTGCGCCGCAACACCGGCCTTGACCGACCTGGACCCCGATGCTAGAGTCCGGCCACTGCGGCTTTTGCTGCCGGAGTGGCGAAATTGGCAGACGCAAGGGACTTAAAATCCCTCGGTTCCAAAAGGACCATGCCGGTTCAATCCCGGCCTCCGGCACCAACCGCTACCATTTTCCCAGCCAGCCTCGACAGCCTGCGAAGTAGGCAAAGACAGCGATGCTCAGGATAATCGCCATCTGGATCACATGCTGCACTAAGACATCCGGTGCAATCCATCGACTCATAAATAAGAGTCCGGCCGATACGACGGTGACCGCAAGTGTCGTACGCTTCGGGCAGGGGCGAAGACGGCGGCCCTCATAGGATAAGATAATCCATACCACGATCCATCCGAGTGCTCCGATAATCATGGCACCGGCTAAGTCGGTGAGGCTGAGGAGGATGCTGTCCTGCACGAGACTGAGGGATTTCCGCATCCCTAGCTCCGGACGAATGCGGATCCATTCACCGATCGTCAGGAGTATCCATACCACAATCATTCCGATGGCAAACCCCTCTTGGGTCATGCCGGAATTTTGTGTACGACGCTCAACCCTTCGGAAGGTGCCGGTCGTTGTACCAGTAACTTTGCGGATCTGCGGAGTCAGGTCGTACCCACATTCGCAAGTGGAGGCGGAGTCGAAATTGGTAAATAAACAGCGGGGGCATTCGAGCGGCATATCGAGACTCAGTGCTTTCTGCTAGAATCCATCGCCGATGCGGCTCTCGGGATGTGGGTCAAGTCCGCCATCGGAGTTCTCTCTTGCCACAAGAGCGTTCTGGAAATCTGTTCAGAGGATCTCATGATCAGTCGGTCGCTCTCTCAACGTTTTCTGGTACTGGGAACGGTCTTCGCTGGATCTGCTGTAGCCGCAGGCGCCTTTGGCGCCCATGCACTCAAGGAGATTCTTGACGCACATAGCCTGCAAGTATTCGATACCGCCACCCGGTATCAAATGTATCATGCCTTTGGGCTTTGTATAGTGTCTTGGGCAATTGATCGCTACCCGGAACAGCGGCTTGAGCAGACAGGATGGCTCTTTACCCTCGGGATTCTTCTGTTTTCAGGCAGTCTGTATGTCGTGGCCCTGGCAGGGATACGATGGATGGGAGCGGTGACCCCGATCGGCGGATTGGCGTTTTTGGCAGGTTGGGTTCTTTTGGGCTGGAGAATCTGGCGGGATGCTGGTCTCAGGAGGTCCGTAAGTTAGGGCGTACAGCCGGCGGTTCTCTTCCCGCTGATGGATCCCCAGCCTCCTTGGGAATTCACAAAGGTCCCTTCGAGCCGCTTGCCTTCTTTGCTGAATTGCAGACTATCTTCTTGGACTCGGCCATCGATTTCCCACCGTAGGTAGACGTTCTCACCCAATACGATTGTTTCCACGAGTCCCGGCACCGTCGCCTGCATATGTCCAGTTGGCGGAAAGAGCAAGGACAGCTTTTGTTCTTGATGGTGTTGCTGATGGTTATGGATAATCCATTGCCAGGTTCCGCAGAGGCGGGCTTGCCCGCGGAGCTCGCGCACTCGATCTTTCCAGCTCCGTATCCGATCCCATTCCTGATAGCTGGCTTGCATGGCGTCTACTTCCAGGCGTGTGGCTCGTTCTAAGACCGTGACCAACAGGGGCGATGCAGATTCTCCCTGATTCGCCTTGGTCCATTCCGGGGAGGTCACCACCGTAGCGAGTTGATGGAGTGCCTCATGCCAGGAGGCATTGCCTTGTTGATTGAGCCAGGCGTGAGATGCGGTGGTTCCGGATAGTCGCTCGGGTATGGTAGTCAATTGCTGTTCTTTCACAGCCTGCCGGATGGTCGCCGCAAGTTGCCAGGCTGCCAGACTGCCCATCAGTCGCTGGGCCGCTGCGGTTAAGTCCGGCATCAGCAGCTCTTTCGCGAGCTTAGCAGGCAACGTGGTGGTTCCCACTGTCCGCGCTGCATCCACCATGTGAATGGCGGGACCGATCGTCGATACAAAGAGGGTGAGGGCTCCCTTATCAGACTCCAGTTTAAGCAGTTGCTCGGAATGAGCCTGCATGATCGACGAGAAACCCGGTATGGCAGTTGGAAGAGATTCGTCTGCCTTGGCATTCAGGCATGCCCCGAATACAGAGACGAGCAGGATGGTAATGACGAAGCCGATAGGAGATTGGGCTGGTCGAATGAACGGGATATTATGACGCATGACGTTACTGTACCCTGCCTCTATAGGTAGGCTCAAGCCTGGACTCTTCAGATTGTACGAAGTGGTATTTCGCTAAAGGCCCTGGTAGCAGGTCTTGAGAAAGGCCGCGGTTGCTTCCCAGGCTTCCGCTGTCGCATCGGCACGATAGCTCTCCACACGTTGTTCATTGCAAAACGCATGGGGGGCATTGGGGTAAGTCCGGATCTCGACCCGCTTCTTATGTTCAGTTGCAGCGGCACGTAACCGATCCACATGCGAAGCCGGCGCCCACTGATCCAGCCCGGCTTGATGATAGAGCAGGGGAGGATAGAGGCTGCTGATCTCTGTTTCCGATTGTGGCACTCGCCCGTAGTAGGAGACTGCGGCTCGAAGTCGTTTCCGTAGACAGGCGAACCGGATCGCGTACGATCCACCCATGCCGTAGCCGACGACGCCATGGATATTTTGCTTAATGTGGTCGCGCGTATTGAGAAACTCACAGCAGGAATTGATATCTTGGAGGACGAGCGTCTCATTCAGCTTGCTCATCAGGGCATCTGCAACTTCTGCATTGGCCGTGACCATGCCGCCTAGCCGCCCGTACAGGTTTGGGATGATGACGCCATATCCCTCACAAGCCAATCTGGCGCCGAGATCTTTGATTTGCGCGGTCAGTCCCCATTCTTCGTGCAAGAGCACAAGCCCGGGGTAGAGTCCTTTGGGTTGAGGCCAAAACTGGACGCATTCCACATGGACATGTTTCGAGACGCGTGTCTGGATATAGGGATCGACGGCGGCATCTGTCAGCGTAGGAATGGCGATGCCGCTCGGAAAGCGTGCTGTGCCGGTACCGATTTGATCTAACGTAAAGGGGGCGATGGTGGATATCATTGCGGCAATCTCTTTTCCGTCTAAGGCCATGCTGAGTGTTGTCGTGTTGAGACGGGATTCATGCGATGCGGGCGTACTATAGGGACCAGGTTGTCGGGTTGTCAATCTTCCAGCACGGGGTGAGGGGGAGTTGACCCCGCCTGTGCGGCCGACTACTGTTTTCACAGCGATTGGGTTTGGAGGACGACGATGTCACTGAAAATTGGTCTGATTGGTGTCGGTCGGCACGGCAGTCGGTATATCCATCATCTGCTCCATGATCTGCCAGAAGCGAGCCTCGTCGCTCTCTGCCGCAAACGAACCGGAGAGGGGTTGTCGTCACTTTCGACGAATGACATTCCTCTCTATGGGGACTATCGCGTCTTGATCGCCGATCCACGGGTAGAGGCGATCGTTGTGGTGACCCCTCCGTGGCTTTCGCCTGAGGTCTGTCTCGAGGCGGTGAAAGCGGGGAAGCCGATTCTTATCGAAAAGCCGTTAGCGCCGACAGGTGATGAAGCTAGGGCAATGGTGAGGGCAGCAGAAGAGGCCGGCGTGCTGCTGATGACCGCACAGACCATGCGTTTCGACTCAACGATTCTGTTGCTGAAAGATCACTTGCCGGAGATCGGCCGGCTCCGGTACGCCACCTTCACCAGTCGGATTGAAACGAAAGCCAGTGCTCAGGTCCAGGCACCGAAAGCAGGCCAACGCGGGGCGCTCTTGGAAGTTGGAATCCACCTGTTGGATTTGGTGCCTTTTCTCACCGGCGAGACAGTGGTCCATGTCCGGTGTGAATTGGACCAGCTCCCGACGATTGGACCCGAGACGATGGCGATCGTGCAGGTTCAGACGACGAACGGTCTACGATGCGTCATGGACATTGCACGAGTGTCAGCAGGGCGGGTGGCGAGAACGGAATGGGTGGGAACCCATGGGCAGCTTAGCGCCGATTGGTGTCACCATCGAGTGACCGCGGTCATCGGTGACCGCGGTCCTCAGGAATGGGAGGTTCAACCGCAGCAGACCATTCTTGCCACGCTCCGGGCTTTCGTCCATGCTATTGAGACGAAGACTCCTCCACCGATCACCGGGCGTGATGGCTGTCGAGCTGTCGAGGTGGCCGATGCCTGCTACCGTTCGGCAGAACAGGGCGGGGCCGTCGTCGGTCTCAACACTCGTGAAGCGTGAAGCGTCGTTTGCGAACGACGCATACTCTTGGGGCTCTGCTAGGCATCGGCGACGATGTGCGTATCGGTTTCTTCTACTCCCTCGATTTGGTGAATCTTCGTGATCACGACATCCGAGAGGGCGCGTTCGTCCGCAACACTGATGAACACAATGATGTCAGGACGCCCGAAACAGGAATGGGCCTGCTCGACGCCGGGCAGGCGTTTGAGTACCTGGAGCACATCTTTCGTTCGTCCTGCTTTGACCTTGATTAGGATATAAGCTTTCGTGGCCATTCTGTCCTCCTGTTGCGGTTACTGTGCGCCGCCCGGCATCTCCCGCCGTCGTTGCGCAAAGACCTGGTGAATATGCTGCCCGCGTTGCTCGAAGGTGATACGTGCCTTTGCGACGAGCTCCATTAACCAACCGAAATCCTCCAGGCTTACATTGAATTGACGAAAGCCTGGCGTTAACCGCTCACGCTGATCGATCGCCATGACGCTCCAGCTTTGATTGAGCGCCTCCAGTACCTCTGAAGTCCAGCCTGACGAACGGAATCGTAACAGGGTTTCGGCTGTAGGGCCTTTCTCTTGTGCCTCCAACGCCTGATTCAGAAATAGATACACGTTCGGATCGGTGCTCTTCATGAACACCGATTGAAATTGAATGACCACCTTGATGACGCGATTCGCCTCGGGAGTGCCTTCAGGTGGAAGGACCTCGGCATCCTGCAAGATCGCGAGTACGGCCATCGACGCGCCAATTGGTCCGGCGGCGGTGCCGGTTCGACCAGGCGTTTGGGCTTGGACTGGACTACCTGCCCCCATGATGATGGCACCAAGGAGCACACAGACAGGGAGGGAGCCAGGCAATATGATTGGTGAAGTAGGTTTCGATAGAAGCGACTGCAGGGAGTGGGAGGGGACTGGCATAGGAGGGATTATACAGAAGGGGAGGAGGGGGTACTAGAGTCTACATTGCTGTGATGACGCGTTTGTACAAGCTCAATGGAACCATATCCCGTGGTTTCTGGCTGTTTCGGTTGAAACAGGGGAAGAGGGTTTCTATAATCCATCAGCCTTCCGTCTTGCACCGGAGTCATCCATGCTCGCTAAGGTTCTGAGTGCGGCACTCGTTGGAATCGACGCACATCTGATCGATGTGGAAGTCGATATTGCCGGAGGGCTTCCGCAATTCTCGGTCGTTGGTCTTCCAGATGCCACCGTCAGAGAGAGCCGTGATCGGGTTCGCTCCGCGCTGAAGAATACGGGCTTCCATTTTCCCGCCAAGAAAATCACCGTCAATCTCGCTCCTGCCGGCATCAAGAAGGAAGGGTCCGGGATCGACCTGGCGATTGCTATTGGGATTCTTGTTGCGGAAGAAGTGATTCCGACCGAGCATGTACGGGGCTGCGTCTGCGTCGGTGAGCTCTCGCTGGACGGACAGATCAAGGCCATTACCGGGGCCTTATCCATTGGCATCGCCTGTCGGTCTGACCATCGCCTGCTCTTGCCGGCTGAGAATAGCCAAGAGGCCGCGATGGTGCAGGGCGTCATGGCCTATCCACTCCACACGCTCCCCGAGGCCGTAGCCTTTTTGAATGGTACGGTGAGGCTGACTCCGGCCCAGGTAGACCGGGACCGTTTCTTTACCACGCGTCCTGCGGAAGATGACGACTATGGCGATGTGAAGGGGCAGGATCACGCCAAGCGTGCCCTGGAAATTGCTGCGGCTGGAGGCCACAATCTCTTGATGGTAGGGCCTCCCGGTTCCGGCAAGACGATGTTGGCCAAACGCCTCCCGACGATTCTCCCCCTCATGGAGCAAGAAGAAGCGATCGAGACGACTCGCGTCCATAGCATATCGGGACAACTGACCGCTGATCGCCCGTTATTAACGGTCCGTCCCTTTCGCGCACCACACCATAGTATTTCTGATGCTGGTCTCATCGGAGGCGGGACCATTCCACGGCCTGGAGAGGTATCGCTCGCCCATAATGGTGTGTTGTTTTTAGACGAATCTCCCGAGTTTCGACGTCCCGTTTTAGACGGATTGCGACAGCCGCTGGAAGACGGGCATGTGACTTTGACTAGGGCCAGCGGCTCGCTTCGCTACCCGGCGCATTTCATGTTGATCGCGGCGATGAATCCCTGTCCTTGCGGTTATTATGGTGATCGGACGCGTGAATGTCTTTGCAGCCCGCAGCAAATCCGCCGTTATCGAGCCAAATTGTCGGGGCCGCTCCAGGACCGTATCGACATGCATATTGAGGTTCCCCCGGTCTCTGTGCGTGACTTGCACGATCGTGGGCCTATGCCGGAAAGTTCCGCCACCATTCGATCGCGCGTCCTGGCGGCACGTGATCGGCAACTCCACCGGTATCGTCAAGATGGGATCCACACAAATGCCCAGTTGAAGCCGCGGCTCCTGAAGCGGTATTGTGGCCTGTCGGTTCCGGCTCAGGAGCTTCTGGAGCAGGCACTCACGAAGCTTGGGTTATCTGCGCGAGCCCATGGGCGTATCGTGCGTGTGGCGAGGACCATTGCCGATCTCGCGGGTTCTGATACGATTGAGCCTGTACATCTGGCCGAGGCGATTCAATATCGCAGTCTCGACCGTCGAATGGATTTTTGAGGCCTAGATGGTATTGACCCTGAAAGTGTTTCTCTGGTGGTTTCTGGTCGGCTCGACCATGGCGCTCGCCGTGATCCTCCTGCAAGGCGGCATTCGGGAGGTCATGCAGGCGCAGGGATCGGTGTGGGAGCTGAAGTTAGTCGAGCTGCTGACGACCATCATGGGAGGAGGCCTGCTCGGGGGCTGTCTCGCATTGATCCTGGATCGAATTAAAAAGTCATAACCGATTCTTACTCACATTGAAGTGAAATGAGGCCAGACATGGACGTGGAAGTAGGTTCGAACCTGTATCGCAATACCGACGGTACGATTGAAGTCGAAGGGATTCCTCAGCTTCAGATCACCTTGAAACCGACCACGGGTGCATTGCTCGTAAATTTTGCGTTGTTCGATGCGAATGGGAAAGTGATGGCCAAGCTTATCGGTAGTACCTTGATGATCAATGTGAAGCGAGCCTACGAAGTGAGCAGGACCCCGAAGAGTCTGCTGCTCACACATCTGGACTCGGAAGCCATTATCCTTAAGCTGGAGCTCAAGGCACCGGATCTGGTAGCCTTCACGAACGGGTCATTCCATACGATTAAAGGGCACCTTTTCGAAGTCTCTCCCACAGAATGGAAAATCGACAAGCTTCGCGCCACCGGCACCACCCAGGATCTGAAGGGGGGATCTGTCGTCCTCGGCTGAGACGCAGGACGGCGGACCCGCTCTTAGGCTGTAACCGTCGGCACGATCACGATGTGCTGGTCTTTCAGGTCGACGGTCGCCGTATCGCCATCGCGCAACTCGCCCTTAATCAACTGACGCGCCATCGGCGTTTCTAATTCCTGTTGGATCAAGCGCTTCAAAGGCCTCGCTCCATAGACCGGGTCGTACCCCCGCTCACCCAAATGCCGTAAGGCCGCCGGTGTGATGGTGAGGGTGATCCGCCGTTCCGCCAACCGAGCCCGTAACCGCTCCAGCTGAATCTCCGCGATCTTCGCCAGTTGTTCTGCTTCCAGCGGATGAAAGACCACCGTCTCGTCGATGCGGTTCAAGAATTCAGGACGGAAATGTTCTCGGAGTTCCACCATAACGAGGGCGCAGACCTCGTCATAGGACGCACGCCGTTGCTGTGCCTCAAGGATCTGCGGGCTGCCGATGTTCGATGTCATGATCAAGACCGTGTTCTTGAAATCGACGGTTCGGCCCTGAGAATCGGTCAATCGACCGTCGTCCAAGACTTGAAGCAGGACATTGAAGACATCGTGATGGGCCTTTTCGATCTCGTCGAACAGGATGACCGAGAAGGGATGGCGCCGAACCGCTTCCGTCAGTTGGCCTCCTTCTTCATAGCCGATATACCCGGGCGGGGCTCCGATCAGACGGGCCACCGTATGTTTTTCCATGTACTCGGACATGTCGATCCGAATGAGATTGGCGTCGTCATCGAAGAGCGTCGCGGCGAGTGCCCGCGCCAATTCTGTCTTTCCCACTCCGGTCGGACCGAGAAAGAGAAATGAACCGATAGGCCGGTTCGGGTCTTTGATGCCGGAGCGTGCGCGGAGGACCGCATCGGCCACTGCGTCCACTGCCTCATTCTGGCCGACCACACGTTGATGCAGGAGTTCTCCCAGCTTGAGGAGCTTTTCCGTTTCGCCTTCGACCAGGCGGGAGACGGGGATTCCAGTCCAGCGGCTGACGATGGCCGCAATGTCGTCTTCATCCACCTCTTCTTTGAGCAACCGGCTTTCGCCCTGTTTCTGTCCGAGCTGTTCCTGTTCTAACGCCAGTTCGCGCTCAAGGCGTGGCAGCTCTCCGTAGCGCAGCTCCGCCACACGATTCAGATCGTATGCCCGTTCGGCACGCTCCATCGATTGCTTGACCTCTTCCATGGCCTCTCGCATTTTGCGCAGGCGGGCTACCGAGGCTTTCTCCGAGTCCCAGCGCGTTCTGAGCGCCTGCCGCTCTTCTTGCTTCTCGCTCAGTTCCAGCTCCAGCGTCGCCAATCGCGCCTGGCTGGCTTGATCCTGTTCTTTCTTCAGACCCTCCCGCTCGATCTCCAACTGCATCACCTTCCGGGAGACTTCATCGAGTTCTGCCGGCAAACTATCGATTTCCGTCCGCAGGCAGGCTGCCGATTCATCGACCAGATCGATGGCTTTGTCGGGAAGGAATCGATCGGAGATGTAGCGATTCGACAGTTTTGCCGCAGCGACCAGCGCGGCGTCTTTGATGCGCACCCCATGATGCACTTCGTAACGCTCTTTTAGTCCTCGCAGAATCGAGATGGTGTCTTCCACCGTCGGCTGATCGACCAGCACCGTCTGGAAGCGCCGTTCCAATGCAGCATCTTTCTCGATATGTTTCCGGTATTCATCCAACGTCGTCGCGCCGATCAAATGCAATTCGCCGCGAGCCAGCATGGGCTTGAGCAGGTTGGCGGCGTCCATCGCCCCTTCGGCTGCGCCCGCTCCTACGACCGTATGCAGCTCATCGATGAAGAGCAGAATTTGCCCTTCCGATGTCTGCACCTCCTTGAGGACGGCTTTCAATCGTTCTTCGAATTCTCCGCGAAACTTCGCGCCGGCAACCAACGATCCCATGTCGAGGGTGATCACGCGCTTGTTCTTCAGTCCTTCAGGCACGTCCCCTTTGATGATGCGAGAGGCGAGTCCTTCGACAATCGCGGTCTTGCCGACGCCCGGTTCGCCGATGAGTACGGGATTGTTCTTGGTTCGCCGCGAGAGAATCTGTACGACTCGGCGGATTTCTTCATCGCGCCCGATCACGGGGTCCAATTTCCCTTGTCCTGCCAACCGGGTCAGGTCGCGGCCATATTTTTCCAACGCCTGGTAGGTGCCTTCCGGATCCTGACTCGTGACACGTTGCGATCCTCGTACTTGTTGCAGGGCTCCCAACAACCGTTCCTTCGTCAGCCCCAGCTTTTTGAACACGCCTCCTTCTTGGACCATGGCGAGGATGACATGCTCGACACTGACATAGTCGTCTTTCAAGGCTCGTTGTTCGTCTTCGGCTTTGCTCAACACCTGGCTAAGCCGTGATGCGACATGCAGCTGTCCTGGCGCTGCCCCGGCACCCTGGACTTGCGGCAATTTGGCGAGTGCCTGCTCGACCGCTTGGCGAACGGATTGCACCGATGATCCTGCTTGTTCAAGGAGGGAGGAGGCGAGACCGCCTTCCTGCTCCATGAGCGCAAGGAGCAGATGCTCCACATCGATGCCTTGATGACTTCGCCTCGCGGCATGGGACGATGCAGCTTGGAGGGCTTCTTGTAATTTGATCGTCATGCGGTTCATGTCCATTGAATCACTCCTCTTCGCACATCGGTGTGTACTGCTTCTTCCCACATAATCATAGGATAGTGGAAGTCAACGGTCCAGGAGGGGCGCCGCGGCTTGACCCGAGAAGTTCTCACAGACTATTGTCTCTCATGTCGCGTATTGTAGCTGAAACCATTGAGCTCTATCGAAGCGCCTTCCGCAAAACCGGAGAATCTCTTGCCCGCGGATGGATGACGATGGTGGCGGTAGTTGGATTTGGACTGCTGCTGGTTCTCGCCAGCCAAATTGCTTCACCCCTCGGCATGATCGGCGGCTTTTTGCTTGGCGCGGTGAACGCGCTATTGGTCGGCGCCACTCTGAGCTTAGTCGAACAATCGATTACCCATTCACGCGTGCTCACGCTCCACGATATTGTTGCCAGCGTCGGCCACTATTTCTGGGATGTGATCGGTATCGGGTTTGTGCTCTGGTTGCCGCTCATGGCCCTCGATATGAGCCTGCAGGCGAATCCGTTCGGGCAACTCCTGTCCTACGCCGTCCTCCTGCTCATTTTTTTGCTGCTGAACCCGGCACCGGAAATTGTCTATCAAGTGCGGCATGATTCTCCACTCGACGTCTTCAAGACCTCGTACGAGTTTGTCCTGGAGAATTGGATTGAGTGGTTTCTTCCATTTGCTCTGATCCTCATCCCGATCGTCCTCTCGCCCATGGGCCTGCAATCGTTTTTCTCGCTCTCCAGCCGAGTGGGGAGAGGGGCGGGGTTGGATTTTTTCCAACTCCTCGTGTTGCCGTTCACGATTCTCGGCAGTTGGCTGGACTATGTGGGAATTCCTTCATGGATCAGCTGGTATCTCGGCCTGCTCCTCACCCCGCCGCTTGCCGTTGCCATGTTGCTGTTTCGTGGCCATCTCTTTGCATCACTCCATGGCATGTCGCGGCGCCAGCGCCGATTTGCCTCGCCATTCAAGTAGGGACAAGCATGTGGTAGGATATTTCAGCTTCCGCCACTCCTGATTCAGATGCTGCTCAGCTATTCCTGGCCCCTTTGCCTTCGCCAGGGTACATGACACTCCAAGAATTTGTTTGCCAGATCCCTTGAGTGGCATGGGGAAATAGTGTATGGAAATACCTACAGTTCCTACAGTTATCCTCGCTCCTCAAAGCCGAGAAAGAGCGTCACTCGTGCGGTTGTCTATTTTCTGGCGAATCGTTCTCACCTCTCTTGTCATCATTGTGATGATGGCAGGCGTGAATTTATATGCCCTGTTTCAGTTGCGCCAGCTGACGGCCTTGAGTGCCAATATGGCGGCACATCATTATCCGGCGATCGAGTCGGCTAAACGCCTGCTCACCGTGCTCTATGCCCAACTCAATAGCGAAAAGAAGTATCTGGCTGTACGCGATGCCACATTCTTGCAGCATTTTGATGAAGAGGTCGACGAGTTCCATCGGGGAATCCAGGGTCTCGAAATGCAGGAACTTGCGCCTCAAGGCCTGCAGCTGCTGAAGGAGGTCACACATCTCCAGCAAGCACGGCTCGCGATCTTTCATGAGGAATTACAATCGCATCACGTCCAGGCGTCTCCTGCGGCCCTATCCGTGGACTATGAACGGCGTCGAGACGCCTTGATGGACCGCATGAGCGCGACATTGCAACAGTTTATCGATCTGCACGAAACGGGCATCAGTGTCGGGGTCAGCCGGTCGCGGGAGAGTTCGGCGCAAGCCGAGGCCGTCACGGAGCAGCTGGTGCTGCTTGCGCTTGTGTTCGGGATTGCGCTCGCCGGCTTTGCCAGCTACACGGTGCTTCGCCCACTCCGTCAATTACAGAGCCATATCAAACAAATCGGGCAGGGGGATTTTCGCACATCGCTCAACATACGAGCCCCCAGCGAGTTGCGAGACCTCGTCGATGCGGTGAATTGGATGGGGGCCAAACTGCAAGAGCTCGACGATATGAAGGGGGAGTTTCTCGCCCACGTCTCCCATGAGTTGCGCACGCCGATGGCCTCTATCCAGGAAGGTACCCATTTGCTCTTGGATGAAATTCCCGGTCCCGTAACGCAAGAACAACGCACGACCTTGCGTATTATGGCGGACAGCAGCCGCAGGCTCATCACTCTCATCTCAACGATTCTCGACCTCTCCAAGATGGATGCCGGGATGATGGAATATCGAATTGTCCCTACGGATCTCAAACGCATCACGGACATCTCCGTCAATAAAGTCCGGCTGTTGGCCGATGCCAAACATGTGCAGCTGTTGGTCGAAGGGCCGGTACAGCGTGTGTGGGTGAAGGCCGATGCTCTTCGGATTGAACAGGTTCTGGACAATTTGCTCTCAAACGCCTTGAAGTTCAGCTCGGAAGGGGGCATTGTAAAGGTCGTGATGAAGCCTGACCCGAAAGCGGGAGTGCTGGAAGTGAGTGTGTCCGATGGCGGACCAGGCATTCAGGCCGAAGACCTGCCCTATATTTTTGAACGCTTCTATCAAGGACGTACCAAGGCCAAACATGCGACGCCGGGGAGCGGTCTCGGGTTGGCCCTGGCCAAAAAAGTGGTTGAAGCACACGGAGGACGAATTTGGATCGAAAGCGAAGCCAAGAAGGGGACGACCGTACGGTTTATTCTTCGGGTTGCAAAGCCGGAAGGGTCGGTGTGAAGGCTCTCCGGCACGGATGTATGGCTGTGATTCTGTCCTGTCTCTTTCTCACGGGATGTTCGACATGGCCTTCGCCCCCGCCCATGTCGCAGCCCTATTTCCTCGTCGATGCGGGAGAGGCGAAATCCCTCCATGCGCTGGCGAAAAAGCAGGATGCGCTCGCCCCAAAATGTGTCGAGCACAACTCCTGCGATCACGTCTATTTTTTACGGGCACTTCTGGGGCTCTATGAAAGCCGGGAGAGTGCCATCAGGTACTTTGAGAAAGTGGTCGCCGCCGCGCCCAAGAGCAATGCGGCTTCCACCAGTAAGGTCTGGCTACAATTGCTTCAGCATCGTGTCGTTCCCGTTGAGCAATCTTGGGTGCAATCGGTCCTGGCGGCACCGGCTATTTCAGAGAATCAGGCGATCCTGGCCCTGGCCTCAGATCGTCTGGTGCGGGACTTGCTTGATAGGGAGTTAGCGATCCAGCAATTGCGGACGATGAAGGATGCCGATGCCCAAACTTTGGAAAGTCTCCAGCGAGAGTTAGCCGAACGCGAACGGAAGTTGGACGCCGTGAGCGGCAAAAGGGATAGCGCAAAGGGTTCGGCTGAAGCCGGTATTCTGTCATCCTTGCAAAGGCAATTGACGGATCGAGATAAGAAAATAGATGAATTGACGAGCCAGTTGGAGGCGCTAAAGCGTATCGACCAGGAAATGCGGGATAAAGTTCGTCCGATTCGTCCCCCATCGACGGTTGCACCGCCTCCGACTGCGCCCGAACAGACGATACCGTAGAAGGAATGTCATGGAAAAAGAACATATTCTCGTAGTCGATGACGAAGAGGGCCTCCTGCATCTCGTGAAGATGCGGTTGACCGCCATGGGCTTTGCCGTGACCGGCTGCACCAGTGGGCGCGACGCGATCGCGTCAGCCAAGAGCAACCGGTTCGACCTGGTCATCACCGACCTCCGCCTGGGTAACGAAGACGGGTTAGATGTGACGGAGGAATTGTTGCGAATGCAGCCAGGTCTTCCGGTCATCATCCTGACGGCCCATGGCAGCATTCCCAATGCCGTGGAGGCGATGCAGCGCGGGGCCTTTGGCTATCTCACCAAGCCGTTCGATGATAAGGAGCTCAAGGCCAAGATCGAAGAGGGGCTTTCGCCGCAACGGATGCGAGGCGAAATCCAGCGCCTGAAGTCTCTCGTCAACGAGTTGTATGGCATGGAAAACATCGTCGCACGGAGTCCTGCGATGCAGCGTTTGCTTCAACAAGTGGTGCAGGTGGCAGACTCCGATGCCACCATTCTTCTCTTTGGCGAAACGGGGACGGGGAAAGAAGTCTTCGCCCGCGTGATCCATTCGAACAGCCGACGGAATAAGGGGCCCTTCATTGCGCTCAATTGCGCGGCCATTCCGGAAGCGCTCTTCGAGTCAGAACTCTTTGGACATGTACGTGGCGCCTTTACCAGTGCTCATGGCGCTAAGCGCGGCCTCTTTCAATGTGCCAACGGCGGGACGCTGTTTCTCGATGAGATCGGCGAGATGCCGCTGTCCATGCAGGTCAAGCTCTTGCGGGCGGTGCAGGAACGGGAAGTCCGCGAAGTGGGCTCTGAAACGACGACGAAGATCGATGTGCGGATCATTGCCGCGACCAATAAAGACCTCGGCGAAGCGGTGAAGAATGGTTCATTCAGAAACGATCTTTTCTATCGTATTTCCGTCGTCCCGTTGTTTATCCCGCCGCTGCGTGACCGACGAGATGATATTCCCTTGTTGGCCCAACATTTCCTGACCGCGAGCGCCAAACGAGCCAATAAAGATTTGCGCGGGTTTACACCGGCCGCGCTCAATCGGCTGCTCACGCATCCCTGGCCCGGCAATGTCCGTGAGCTGGAGAACGTCATTGAAAAGGCCTCTGTGATGACGCGCCAGGACATGATTACTCCGGACCTCTTGCCTTCGATGGGCAGCTCACCGGACGCGCCGCTGAAGCCACTGACCGAAGCCAAGGAAGAGTTCGAGAAGACCTATCTCAAGAACGTCCTGCAACTGACCGGCGGCAATATCTCACGCGCCGCCCAATTTGCCGGTCGTTATCGGGCAGACTTTTACAAAATGCTGAAGAAATATGGCCTGCATCCCTCGACCACGAAGGCGAAAGCGGAAGCCGACCTTGAAGATCTGGAAGAGGCAGGGGATCTCACGGAAGCCGAACGGTAGGTCGATATTCCATGCGCTGAACGATTCGACGGAATCGAACCGTCCATGAGTCATCTTGCCTCGACAGCCGCGATACCGGCAACTCAGTTGTGAGTGGAATGGAGGGGGTCTGTCAGGTGGAACGCGATCGAGTCGTCGGCGGAATCTGTGGAGCTGGCGAGAGGAATTGAACCCCCAACCTGCGGTTTACAAAACCGCTGCTCTGCCATTGAGCTACGCCAGCCTGAATGTACCGGACCAAACACCAACCCCGACAGTCGTGAGCGAAAACCTAACAACTGCGTGAGCACCTGTCAAGCACAGGTGTGGTATGACGCTGTGATCTAGGTCACTCCAGCCATCGTAGAAGAATGACGGTCGACGTCATTGGCGTGCCTATTTTCATTGATGGTTTAGGCCGGGAGAGCCATTGCACGGTCCAATTACAATGTCGCGCTTGGAGGGGGAGTGGCGTCGCCGGCTGGAATAGAATCGTGAGTTGCAATGGCTTCGTCGAGGACTCGGAGCGACTCGTTCAAGAGGTCTGTCGCACAACTGAGTGTGACGTGAATTTGTTGGAGTGCCTCCTCCCAGCGTCCTTCCTGCTGAAAGGTTTGAAAACGGCGATGATGATCTTCCATGATCGCTTGCTTCGCATCCAGCATCAGGCTATCAACAGCTGTCACAGGTGCCCCCCCCATTCATGTGATGGAGACCGCACGGTAACAGACCTGTGATTCACACAACAATGATACGAACGGGTAGATAATGTTATGGTTAATCTACTGACCGTAAATACATGAAAATATGTATATATATTGTCATGTATTCACGGATAGTTCAGGGCTAACCTACTTCTATCCATGACCGACAGGCTTGCCCGCCAGGTCTTGCATCTGCTGAGATACAACGCGGCTCTCTGGCTTGACGATTCCTCGATAACAGGTTTATCGTGCCTCGTATGATTCATTTATTGAGGAGGAGCTGATGCGTAAGACGTCAACCTGGATCCTGGTCGCGGCAGGATTCCTACTCACTGCTTGCGCCTCAACCGAATGGGTTCACCCCAACAAACCTTCGTCAGAATACACCAACGATTACAATAAATGCGGGATAGCTGTATCTCGCGATCCCAAGCTCCAGCAGGGCAGTCAGCTCCTCGTCATCAACGCCACCGAACGCTGCATCCAAAAAGAAGGCTGGCGGTTGATCGAGAAATAGAAGCCGTATCTCCCTCTCGTTCCCCTCCTCATCAAGGATCTTCTACTCAGACTTCTGTGTGTCTTCTGCCGACCATTACCACTCCGGCGTAAGCCGGAGTGGTAATGGTACGCGACCTCCTGAATAACCCACTGGCTCCTTTCACGACAGAGTTTACAGAGACGTTACGAGGAATTCACAGGACTGGAATGTCCCAGGGGTAAGGTAGAGCCACGTGATGATGCAGCGTGACACATACACCACCATGGAGCAGATCATGAAAAACACAGAAGCCTATTTGTTCGTGCTCACGATCTCTCTCTTGCTGGCCGTTCCGATCGTTCGGGCCATTCAAACATTATTGGCCATGCATGCACGAGTCATCTTCCCTGTGCTTCGGATGCAGACAGGGCAGAGCTTCAGCACGTTGATGATGTCCGTCAGAAGCATGGAGGTGGTCGTCTGCCCCCACTGCGCCTCGTCCTTTGATCGCCCTGTCGACTCGCGCCATATCGCATGGACACAACCAAGGGAGGCCCTATGATCACCGTCGATCGGCTCATGACTCGCAAAATGGTTAATATCGAAGCAGGCACCTCGGCGATTGAGGCGGCGAAGCTCATGACCACTCACAAAATAGGAAGTCTGTTCGTGACAAAGCAAGGCCGCATCGTCGGCATCGTGACCGAGCCGGACATTGTCAGGAAAGTCGTCGGGGCTGAGCGGGTGCCCTATTACATCCCCGTGGAAGAGATCATGAGCAGTCCGGTCATTGGCATTGACGGCCGCCGGTCCGTGACCGACGCCGCAGATCTCATGGAGCAGCATGGCACGCGTCATTTAGCCGTGCTCAAGGACGCGTCGATCGTGGGGATATTATCGGTGCGCGATCTACTCCATCCCGTTTCAATAGATGAGTTTTAAGCGTTCGCAGTTCCGGTCAGAAGGAAGGGGGAGTTACGACATGCCACTGGATCTCTTCACCCCACTCTTTGCAATGGGCATGCGCTGTGCGCTCGTCCTCGGTTTTATGCTCTTCATCATTGCGCTCGGACGGGATGCCTGGAACGGTTTCGCCAAACACGAATAGGACTATGACGCAAACCACCATGGAACAGACTCTGGACACAACCTGGCCTCGACGGTTCGTCACGACCTTGACGGCCTATGACATGACACGAGTTTGGGAAGCCGGCACGCGATTCATCCTGAGCCTGCTCACCCTGACGATTCTTCTTGGTCTCGCAGGCGGCGTGGTGAAAACGTTTCTCGACTTGCGGCTTCTCCTGACCGCCGATCTTGAGGTCGCGCTCCGGCATATTATTGTCGATGCACTCACGTTACTCGCCGTTGTGGAAGTGTTGCGAACCACGCTGACCTACTGCTCAGACGGACGAGTGCGCGTCACTTTTATCGTGGACACCGTGCTTGTCGTCATGCTGACGGAGATCATCTCTCGATGGTTTACAGGCGGGGAATGGCATCAATTCGCGATATTAGGCGGCATCGTCATCACCTTGGGGCTCATGCGTATTGTGGCGATCCAATACAGCCCGTCGCCAACGGGCGGTACGCAGCAGACCGGTCAATCAGGGCCATCATGTTCACAATCTCACTAGGAGGTGCCTATGTCGATCAGTGTTCTTCTTGAAGCAGATCTTGCCATCCATCCGCTGCGCGGAGCGCGGCACGATGCCGATGCGCTCACGGCAACCATTCTCGACCATCTGAGTGAGCAGACCGTGATCAGTCTGGACACGCTCATCTGTCTCATGCCTGAATATACCTGGAATCAAATCTTCCACTGCGTCGACCAACTCGCCAGATGTAACAGGGTCGTCCTGCGCCGACACCGATTCGTCTACACGCTCTTCTCGACAGACTTCTTGGCCTAGCCACACCGTTCACGGGCGAACACCTGCCAGCAGGCCTCATTCACATCACCGCGCAAGACACACCTCCCTCTCGCCTTTCTCTCATGCCTCGCCCTACGGTCCAAGCAAGGGTGCGGACCATTCTTGCGTTGTTCCTATGTGTATTGGGGGGCAACAATCACCGGGACTTGGCTCGGCAAGAAAAAAGTAAGATATATTACTGCTGTGAGAGGCCGTTGGTGGAAGGTGCTGGTGGGGTGGTGTGGCGAATAATTTTCCCTTCGACGAGATAGACCACCAGTTCAGCGATATTGGTGGCATGGTCGGCCATCCGTTCAAGGTATTTGGCGATGAAGCTCAAGCGAATGGCACGTGACGTCGTGTGAGGATTTTCGAGCATGAACGACAGCAGTTCACGGAATAGTTGCTCCATGAGATCGTCGACGAAGTCATCGTCCGTCAGCACTTTCCGAGCGAGGGTGGCATCGTCCTTCACGAACGCATCGATACTTTCTTTCACCATCGTTCGCGCCCACCGTGCCATACGCGGGATGTCGATATAGGGCTTCAGTTGCGGCTCTTCGTTCAGCTCGATCGCACGCTCGCAGACATTTTCTGCCAGGTCGCTGATGCGCTCGAGTTCGGTGGCGATTTTCATCGCGGTGGTGATCAGCCGCAAGTCTCGCGCGGCAGGCTGATGCAGGGCCAGCAGGCGAATGCAATCTTCGTCGATCTCCACATCCAAGGCGTTGACCTGGTGGTCCCGCTCGATCACCTGTCTGGCCAGGGCTGAGTCGCGGTTCACCAATGCGGTGAGCGCCTTATCGATCTGATCTTCGGCCAGACCGGCCATGCGCAGGAGCTTGGTTTTCAACTCGACGAGTTCTTCGTCAAAATGGCGTTGTCTCATAGGGTTCAACCAAATCGTCCGGTGATGTAGTCCTCGGTCTGTTTTTGGGAAGGTGTCGTAAAGAGCTGTTTGGTGAGGCCAAACTCCACCAATTCGCCGAGGTACATGAAGGCCGTCCAGTCGGACACCCGAGCCGCCTGCTGCATATTGTGTGTCACGATCAGGATTGTCACACGACGTTTTAAGTCGAGCAACAATTCTTCAATGCTGGCCGTCGCGATCGGATCGAGCGCCGACGTCGGCTCATCCAACAACAACAGTTCGGGATCGGTCGCCAACGCTCGGGCGATACAGAGCCGTTGCTGCTGGCCGCCGGAGAGCGAGGTCGCCCGAGCCGTCAATCGGTCCTTCACCTCTTCCCACAGGGCGGCGTTTCGCAGGGCCTGTTCGACCTTTTCATCCAAGAGCTGCCGTTCACTGGTCCCTCGTACTCTTAATCCGTAGGCGACGTTGTCATAAATGGACTTGGGAAAGGGGTTCGGCTTTTGAAAGACCATGGCGATCCGCATCCGCACTTCGATCGGATCGACCTCGCGCGCGAGAATATTGCGTTGATCCGGGTACAGGAGAATTTCACCTTCATAACGGTTTCCCGCATAGAGGTCGTGCATCCGATTAAAGCAGCGGAGAAAGGTGGATTTCCCGCAGCCAGATGGCCCGATCAAGGCCGTGATCTGATATTCGGCGATGGGGAGCGACAGGTTCTTCAGCGCCAAGCGGTTTCCATAGGAGAAACTGAGGGCACGGGTCTCCGCCTTGAGGGGTGTGGGCCATTCCTGAGGGTACGTCGAGTCGGCGACATCCATGTTACCAGCTCACCTGCTTTCGCATTCGGTATCGCAAGTAGATCGCCAGGCCGTTCATTGTCAAGGTCATCCCGACCAACAGCACCCCGGCTGCTGCGGCGTTGCCGGCGAAGTCCTCGCCTGGCCTCGACACCCACCCGAACATTTGAATGGGCATGATCGTAAAGGGAGAAAAGAGCCAGTCGAAGGAGATATATGGCGGTTGTGTCGTGAACGGAGCCGGAGGCAGAAAGGCAATAAACGTCAGAGCACCGATGGTGACGATGGGGGCGGTCTCACCGATAGCCCGGCTCAACGCCAGGATAATGCCCGTCAGGATGCCGGCCGCCGAATAGGGGAGGACGTGATGCGAGACCGTCTGCCATTTGGTGGCGCCCAATCCATAAGCCGCCTCCCGGATCTCGACCGGGATTGCGCGAATCGCTTCACGCGTGGTGACGATGACGACCGGCAGAATCAAGAGTGCCAACGTGAGGCCGGCTACCAGGATACTTTCGCCCAGTCCCAGGATGTAGACGAACAACCCGAGCGCCAGCAAGCCATAAATGATCGAGGGTACGCCGGCCAGGTTCGTGACCGTGACCTCGATCAATTCGGTCATCCATGTCTTCCGTGCGTACTCCTCCAAGTAGATGGCGGCTGCAACGCCTAACGGGATGCCCACGACCGCCGTGACCAGCATGATCAAGGTCGAGCCGACCCAGGCCGGTAGAATGCCGGCTTGCGCGGCGTGACGAGAGGGAAATGACATGAGGAACTGCCAGTCGATCTGACGGGCACCTTGGTACAGCAGCGCCCCGAATAAGAGGGCGAGGGTTCCGACTGCGATGGTTAATGAGCCAAGTCCCACGATTTTGAATAGGGCCTCGGCAAACTTGCGCCGTGCGATGGAAGGGGACGAATGGGACAGCGACTGTGTCGACATCAGTAGACCTCCCGAAATCGCTTCCGCAGAACATGTCCGAGAATGTTGAAGGCAAAGGTCATCACGGCCAGCACGAGTCCGGCGGCAAAAATACTCTGATAGCCAATGCTGCCGTGGGGAAGATCGCCGAGCGCCACTTGCACGATGTAGGCGGTAATGGTCGCGGCCGGCTCCAGGGGGTTCCAGGTTAAATTCGGATTCTGCCCCGCTGCGATCGCCACGACCATGGTTTCGCCGACCGCTCGCGAAATTCCGAGGACATAGGCGGCCACGAGGCCGGAGGTTGCCGCCGGCACGACGACACGCCAGGCAGTCTGGAGTCGAGTCGCGCCGATCGCGTAGGAGCCTTCCCGCAGCACCATCGGTACGGCGCGCATCGCATCCTCGCTGAGCGAGATCACGAAGGGCATGATCATAATCCCGATGACGATACCGGGACCGAGCATGTTAAATCCCGGGAGGTCTGGCCAGAGTCGTTGAAGCGCCGGGGTCACGACGAGCAACGCAAAGTACCCGTACACGACGGTCGGAACGGCACCCAGAAGCTCTAGCGCGGGCTTCATGATTTCCCGTACACGCGACGAGGAAAATTCAGAAAGATAGATGGCTGCCACCGTTCCGAGTGGAATGGCCACGAGTAACCCAACCGCACTGGTGACGAGGGTACCGGCCAGCAGTGGCAAGATCCCATAGTGAGGATTGGCAAAGAGGGGGGTCCAGAGTGTATCGGTAAAAAAGTCCGTAAGCGGGACCGTTTTGAAAAACCCGATCGATTCAGACAACAGCACCGCGATAATCATCACCGTCGCCGCAACGGATGTCAGAGCGGCAAGAAAGAGCCCGCCCTCGATCACTCGCTCGCGTCGCTGGCGCGCATGGCGACGGGCAGCCGCTTCCTCGAAGGCATTCGGCTTACTGATATGCATCGCCTCCTGCTCTGCCATGCTGGATGTGTTCATCAGTAGACTGCGCCTTTCCTCTAGCAGGATGCTGAAAAAGTCCGCCAGCGGCGTTCTCGCTTCACGAAGAGGCTCAACGTACCACAAGGGTACGACTCGCCTCTTCGCTCGCTGCGGCCTTGCTGGACGGCCTTTTTGAGCATCCTGTGGATGTTCTGACCGCGGTGCCACTCCGAGTATTTTGGCCGTTATTTCGCATGCACCGAGGTTTTCCGCAGCCTGCTAGAGAGAACCTCAAGCCAGAGCCTGCACGAACACCTCATGAGCGCTACCGTTTCGGAGGACGGCTCATGATTGCTTCAACCGCCAGTCCTACTTCAGGCACACCACCGAAACCGGTACCCAGTACACCTTGTTTGAAGCGCTCACGGGCCATGCCATAGGCTGGTTCCGGTAAAGGGATATAGCGGACTTCTGCGATCAGCTTCGGCCCTTCCGTCAGGTAATACTCCACGAAGTCTTTGACCTCTTGGCGCTTTGCCGCCGCCTCACTGACGTAAATGAAGAGGGGCCTCGATAGAGGCTGATAACTGCCCTTGATGACGTTTTCAGCACTAGGCAGCACCGGGCCATTTTTACCGACAATAGCGACCGCTTTTAGCTTCTTCATCTGAGCGGCATAATAGGCAAAGGGGATATAGCCCAGCGCGTTCTTGTTATTCTCGATCCCCTGCACGAGCACGTTATCGTCTTCACTGGCGGTGTAATCGCCTCGGCTGGCTTTAGCCTTTCCCACGATGGCATCGGTAAAGTAATCGAAGGTGCCGGAATCGGAGCCGGCGCCAAAGAGCACAATTGGGGCATCCGGCCAGTCGGAATGGATCTGGTTCCATTTGGTAATTTTACTCTGGGCTGCCGGTTCCCAGATTGTCTTCAGCTCTTCGACCGTCATGGACGTAATCCAGGTGTTTTTCGGACTCACCGCCACCGTCAAGGCATCGAAGGCGATGGGCAGTTCGTAATAGGCAATGCCGTTCTTCCGGCAGAGGTCCATTTCTTCTTTGAGGATCGGCCGGGAGGCATCCGCAATGTCCGTCTCACCCCGGCAGAACTTCTTGAATCCACCGCCTGTGCCGGCGATGCCCACGGTCACTCTGATGCGGCCCCGGTTCGCTTTCTGAAATTCTTCCGCCACCGCCTCCGTGAGGGGATAGACCGTGCTCGATCCGTCGACTTTGATGAGAGCTGTTGGGGTGCCCTGTGCCAGAGGAGTCCCTGAGTCGAAGACTCCGAGAAACCCGGCCATCGCCATACAGGATACCAACCGGACAACTAGCATGCGCGCTCCTCTCATCCTCAATGAATCTGTCTGCCTCTCATGGCCCTGTGACACACCATCTTGACGCAGCTCTAGTGCAGGCCGTTTCTTCATGGATCCTGAGGCTACAGCATGTCCATTCCGGTACTGTCACAGATGTGTAAGTCTTTTGTTAACTCGGAAGGACAGTGGCAGCCTCGTAGGAAAAAGTTTTCCTTTTAAACCGTCTCAGATTAGGGGGAGCTGACGGCAATCACTGTTCTGGAATTGGAGTTTGCAGTTTCTTTTCCCGTGCCAGTTGAACAAGATCTATGACCACCACACGGCCTGGGTCGATGTAAGGCCAAGGCCATTGTTCATCCTCCGGTACGATAGACGTCGCAGGTACAAAGGTCGCGCGGAAACTTGTCCGGCTGATCGGGAGGAGCGGGTTCTCGATAGGATCGATCTCTGACACGATACTCTGGCTCATGCCTTCGGAGGGCGAAGTACGGTCATTTGCCAGAATGAAATATAGATGCTGACCATGGACAAAGAGACCGCCCGACGTGATGGCCAACCCGATGGCTGAAGTCGAAACGCGTCGATAAAACGTCACCAGTTCTCCAGGCGTCGCCTCTGGCAACGCCTGACTGAGATGGCGAGCCAAGAGGACCTGTTCCTCTTTGGAGAATGCTGCAACGAGGGATGCTTCTCCGCTGAGGATGGAGGGAATGAACGAGTTCCGTGACTGTATCCTGATCCCCGCGAGAATGTACCGTAGCTCATCGAGACTAACCTTGGCCGGATGACTGTGGCCTATACCTGCCTTGCTATCCAGCTGTAGGCTGATGGCCGTCGCAGTGTCATGATATAGAGCGCGCGGAGGCGGAGCAGTTGTGCATCCGACGCTGAGAGAAACGACGACTCCTAACGCACAAACCACCCAACCCTGCATGTTATTCCCTCTCATGACGCCGAGGCTATCCATACTTCGATTCATCTTCAAACGATAGCAGAACAGAGGGAAGATTTCAGCGCACGTCGTTTTGTGCCGTCACTAGACTGTGCCCCAAAATTTCAAAATTCTTGGAGATCTGCGCGGCGGTCAACGGATAAAGACTCGCTCGGGCCACGGTCTCCTGCCCTTGGCGGCTATTCACAAACTTCACAAACTCCCATACCACGGGATCGAGTTTTTCTTTCTGATTTTTGTTCACATAGAGATAGAGCGGTCTGGCCAGTGGGTATTGTCCATTGGCCACGCTCTCAGCGCTGGGTAGGACCGCCGCCCCATCGGCCTCATTTGTAAGGGGGATAATTCTGACCATGGAACCTTGGAATCCTACGCCGGCATAGCCGACTGCGAGAGGGTCTTGAGCGATGGCGAGAATCTCCGATGCCGACCCAGGTTGCTCCTGCACGTCGTCACGGAGCTCCCCATCTATCAATGCCACATGCTTAAAGAATTCGCGGGTCCCGGACTTTTTGTTTCGTCCATACAGGTGAATGGGCTGTTGGCTCCATTGATCTTTAAGTCCCACCTGGCCCCAGGTTGTGAGGCGTCCTCCCTTGCTTCGCTTCAAGCTGGAGCTAAAGAGGCCGTCGACTTGTTCGAGTGTGAGGTGTTCGATTGGGTTGTCGTTGTGCACATAAATAGCAACGGCATCCATCGCGATCGGAATGCCGATTGGTTCGTACCCATGATGGCTGACAAACCCCTTTCGTTCTTGGTCGGTCAGCGGACGTGACGAAGCCAATAAATCGGAACTACTGGCACCTTGTGTGCCTTTGCCGCCTGACTTGTCCCCGCGGTGCTGGAGGGAAAGGCCCAGCATGAATTCGCGTATGGCCTCGCTGGATCCCTGCCCCTCGACACCGAATTTCGTGTTGGGTTGAAACGATCTGAACGCGGCGGCGAGCTTCGCCATGAGGGGCTGCATCGTATCAGACCCGACAATGGTGACTCGACCGCTGATGCCTTGAGCAGGCTGGTATTGTTCTGCGATCGAGTCATTGCCTGATTGGACTAAGATATTGGCCTGTTCTGCAGTAGCCTTCTCGTCCCACAGGCACCAGGAAGTGAGAGCGAGTACAAGGGCAAGACATTGTGCTGGACGGACAGAGCAGATCCGCTGTTGTACATTATGTGTCATCATCATTTCCTTTCTTCTCGAGTAAGACGGTTCTTCTAATTAAAGAAGAATTGGGCCTGGAATCGCAACAGGGAGGCATCAAATTGATCCTGCACCTGATTGCGCACCAGAGTCTCGTTGAGTCCGTCCTTCAACATGAGTTCAGTGACAAACCTCCAGTGAGTATCCGGTTCCCAGACTAGACCGAAGTTCCAGGTTCGCGATTGGCCATCTGGTGCACCGCTGATCGATTTGATCCCACCATAATATTCACCGAAGCGCACATAGGGCGTGAGCTGGCCGACATCCGAGTATTGCCAGGTATAGTACCCCTGCACATAACCGCCTCGAAGCGACGACTCTTCAATGGTGTTATTGCTCGCGTTCCGCTTCGCATTACGTCCAATCGTGCCCTCGGCAAGTAGTCCCCAGGGTTGCGGTGGCGTCCAGAGGTAGGCCGTGAGGCGCTGATCGTTGACGTCGCAGCCGCCTTCCTTATTCAAGGCGTCGTAACACTTCGCCGCCGAACTGGTGCTGGTGGGGGATCCGGCGCCGGTGACTGAGTAGATCCCGCGAAAGGCCATCACGCCGGTTTCCAGGAGTCGCCCGTTCGGCAACTCAAACGGATAGGCCAATCGTACGCCGACATGCTTGTCGCCGTTCAATTCCGCCTTGTTGCGGCCTTGGCCATTGTAAACCATGACGCCGAAGACGCCATAATCGCCCGGTCCGTTGTGATAAGCCGCTAATTGGGAAAACCGATCTTGGGCGATTTTGGGGCTCCAATAATAGGCTATGCCGAGGTCTCGTTCCCCCGGCGCCCCGCTTTGAACCGATTCGTGCCGGTCGAGTTCTTGCCGATTAGTGCTTGATCGGTAGGTATCGAAGGAGTTTGGCGCTCTGTGTAGGCCGAATCGAAGCCGGTTAACCTTGTCTTTTGTCAGGTAGTAGTCGCCGTACGCATCAATAATTTCCTTATTGAACATATTTTGTGTTCCTTGATCGCCTTCGAAGGCGCCCTGAAGGAAGAAGGCGAGCCGTTCTGAAACCTGCCCTTGGAACACGAGGCGGATGCGCCGCATGTAGAATTCACGTGGCTGGTGGGTCGCATTGCTATCGCCTAGAGGGATGCTCATCTTGCCGTCGGTGGGTCCGGCAGAGATACGAAACTGGGTGTACCCGCTGATCCGGATGCGCTCATACCAGCGGGGATTGCCAGCCATCTGCATCTCCGGCGTCTGCTCGAAGACGCGGCGTTCTTCTTCCGCTTTCAGGCGAATCCAATCATCCTGGGTGATGAGTCCCTTTTCCAATAGGAGACTTTCGAGATTGGTGCTTTCTATGGTGAGGCGCTGACCGACACTTGCCCGTTGGCTTGGGTCGGCAACAGGAGTGGCGGTCAAACCAGATTGAGGACCGATGATGTCTGGTTCTGCCGCAACTGCGGCCAGGGTGCTGTTAATGCCCAAGGTGAGAACCAGGCACAGGACAAAGGCTCGTAGTAAAATTACACGTAAAAACGTCGTGCTCTCATCTTTCGATTGTTGCGGAAGTGGCCAGATCTGCACGCTTCGTCCCCCCTTGTTGTCTGGCCTGTGCAGGCCAGTGAGTCCACAGTGTTGTCAGAAGGGAGTATCCTGGATTCACATAAAGAATCCGTAACGGCGCTGTTACAGAATTGTTAAATTTTGATGGGGGGCATGTTTATGTCGGTGTAATCAGGAGGCTATGGGGCGGGTCGAGAGATGGAAGATCACACGATGAGGCACGATTCACACATCACAACACACGGTAATACAGCACCGAGCTCACTCCGGTATTGGCATCGCGCCGGAGTACCACGGTCCCATTCCTGGTCACCTCGTTGACGCTCACGATCAGACGGGCCAAGAACAGATCGCTTTTGATGTCGTACAGGTTTTGGAGCCGGAGTTCCTTCCCAACTTCTTCGAAGCTACTGACGCGATCGAGGTCCTGAATGGTCTTGAAAGGACGCGCCTGGATAATATCTGACGCCACGCCTTGCGAGATACGAGGATCGAGGGCTTGAAGGACAAGGGGATTAGCCGTGTTGACGTTCACCCGGCTTTCTCCTTCTTGAGGATAGACGGTTACCACCTTCGAGAGCTTCTCGATGAGGTCGGGTGTCATCCCTTTGATCAGGCGTAATTCTAAGAGCGTCTGCAAGGGAGCATTGGCCGCGCGATAGGAGGGGCGCAAGGTTTGGTAGTAGGGGCTTTCTGCGCCGGAGGCTTCCGGCACCTCGTCCTGATCCACCCAATCGACGATGGCGTCCACCAGATCAGGATTGACCTGCACGAGTTCGAAGAGTCTCTTGAACCGCAGGACCTTGGCCTTTTTGGCGATGGGATCTCCGCCGGCCGCTAATTCGTTCAGGTTGAGTTTGCCCCGTTCGTCTTCGATTTTCGCGCTCAGTACGCCATCACCGATGGCATAGTTGGAGATGGGAAAGGCCCAGATGTCGGTGGGGGCATCGAAAAACTGTCCCGTTTTTTTGTCCTTGATGAAATCCTGCTGCAACACGCCACGGGCGGCCTGTACCGCCGCACGTGCGAGCACGGTCGCTTTAAAATTGTCGCGGAACGCTGCGGCGTCGCGGTATTCCCGCCTCGCTTCGACATCGAATTCGAGAATCAGCGCAACCAGGAGGGTGAGAACCAGGAGGGTTAGAAGAAGGGCAATGCCGCGCTCATCAGACCTTGGCATAGGTCACGATTTTCAGCGTCGCGTCGAGATTGACCGGGTTGTCGTATTTCGGTTTCATTTGGAGATGGTGCACCTGCACGTCGTAGGGGGCCTGTTCAATGGCCATCAGCAATGCGAGGAGCTGGGGAAGCGTGACGCCGTCGAGCCGTAGGTCGACCGAGGTTTCCTGATAGCCCTGGACGACGAGGGGAGCCTGTGGCTGCATGCCGCCGATACGATCGCGAATTTGCGCCGTCGTCGTCGCTTCTTCCATGAACGCCAGTAGGGAGAACTGCGCCGGCGGCTTCGGCATCCGTTGCTCGAGTTTGGCGATCCGCGCCTGCTTGGTGATATATTCCTGTGCCACCAGTGCCAACTCCTGGCTGTCTTTCGCTTTCCGGCTTGCCTGCCGGTCGAGTTTGTCGATCGACGCGGTGAGCGGATCGATGATCAGCAGAAACACGAGGACTGCCGCGATGACCGCTCCGCCGGTGGTCACGATGATCCGTTCACGTTGCGAGAAATGGTGCCACCGTTCTTTCAGCATCTGTTTCATGGCCGTTGCACCATGTAGGTCAGCCGAAATACGACTTGGTTCGGGACAGCCCCGACACGGGTGTCGCTAATAGACACGTCCTGCAGTGTTTCGACTGCCGCGAAGGCCTGCTTGATCTTCTCGACGGCATCGAAGGTTGTGGTTTCTCCCTCCAGATGGATGCTGGCTCCGTCCATCGTCAGCTCTCGTACTTTCAGCGGCACCCCTGGCGGGACATGTTTCACCAGTTCCGCGAGGCTGGCCAGCACGTTATAGCGACTCCCGTCGACCACCGAGAGCCCTTTCTCTATTTGCGATACTCGGTAGCGGGCTTGATCCAACTCTTCTCCGGGGCTCGCGCCAGGACCAAATGTTTGCTCGTATTGAGTTTGGAGTCCCCGCTTGAGGTCCTTGACCGTCGAATCCTTCAGCATCACGCGTGTGGAGAGATCTACCAGACCCAGAACGGCCAGGATGAGTCCGCCCCACAACGCCAATCGGCGATCGTGTTTCGAGGCATCTCCTGTGGCCGATGCATCCTGGCTACCGGCTTTAAAGTCCAGGACGAGACCAGATCCGGCCAATCTCGACTTCCAGCGGGGCCGCACGATATTCGGATGGATGGACAGTCCGAATGCGATGGAAAAGGCGCGAGGGCAGCTCGCTCCGAATCCTTGCCGAGGACCGACCGGCTTCAAGCCCAGCTGGTTCGCCATATATCCGCTGAGCTCTTTCAATTTTGAGCCACCGCCCGATACCCAGCAATGGGTCAACCGTTGATGGACACTGCCTTCGTAGGCATGGAGCGAGACGCGCAATTCTTTGAGGACTGGTTCCAGCCAGGCGTCGATCTCTTTCACGGCCAGGGTTCGCTTCCGTCGTTCTGCTTCAGCGAAGCTGCAGGCATGACGGACGGCGAGCGCATGGGTGAGATGATTTCCTCCCCATTGCACGGTCCGCAACAGTACCGGACGACCTTCATGGATCAGACACAAGGTCGTCTTCGAGGCCCCGACATCGATAATCGCCATATCGCCAGGAACTTGCGCCCCTTCCTCCTTGAGGAATTGGCTGACCGAAAATAAGGCCATGCCGTCAATGGTGATCGCAGAGGGGTTGAGATCGACGGAGGCCATAAACCGGATATGTTCAGCGATTTTTTCGTTGGGCGCTGCAGTGACGAGGACGTCGGACCCTTTGGCTTTTGCGGTTCCTTCCTGGGATTCGCGAGCCGGTAACAACAGACTGCCGACGGTGACGTCCTCCAAGGGCATCGGAATCAGGTTTTCCATTTCGAAGGGAACCACCTGCGCCAGTTTGGAGGCATCGCGAAAGGGAAAGGAGAGGGTTCTGACAAATACGTCTTGGCAGGGGAGTGCCGTGACGATTTCTCCACTGCCGTACAAGCCATGCTGCCAGAGGAAATCTCTGAGCATGCCTGCGCGATGAGCGGGCTCCATCTGTTCCGGTCGCCCATAGGGAACGGGCAGGTGGAAATATTCGACCGATTCACGCCCGCTCAGACGGCGACGGAACCGCACGGCCTTGAAGGCCGTCTGTCCGATATCAAGTCCGACACATTCAGCAATCATCGACAACTACCTGTACTCCTCAATGTCGTCACCACGTGCGTATATCTACCTGTACTATCCGTACTGTACCAGGCTCTGGGAGAGGAGAGAAGAACTACTTCTCTGGGTGATTACAGTGCCACTCTCGCATTGATGATCGGCCCGGCCAGCTTAAACGTTAACGGGGTACCGGGCTGAAACGGTGGTAATGACAGGCTTGCCGCTTTCTGCGCAAACCCAGGGCCGGGAATGACCGTAACCGTCAGCTCCAAAAGGCTTTGCTGAAGCGGCTGTCGCAACGTGACCTGCCCCTGAGCGGTAAACGATCCATCGACACCGTCACCCTTTAATTCCGTCACCTCGCAGACGCCATCATGGCAGGCGATCGACGCTTGTATGCGTCCGAGCGCTAGCGAGGGCAGTGCAGCAGAGCCGGCAGCGACGCGATCAACGACAAGATCCTTGATCTCCACCGTTAGGGTCCCGTCACCCTTGAGGCCCGCCGCGGCGTCTTGTGTGTTATCCCATCGATGCATGAAATCTCCCTGCGCGGTGCCTCGGCTGACGTAGGGTTTCAAGACCGTCGTCAGATCCATTTGCTGGAGATGGCCTTTGACGGAAACTGGACCGCGTAAGCCCCACGAGGCCGCTGTTAGAGATCCGGTGGCTCGCCCAGCGCCCACTTGGACTGCTCCTGGTAATTGCACGGCATAGTCTATCACCATGCGGCCGAACAATGCCTGAAAGACTCCTATTGTTGTCCGTACGGCTTCAAGCGGAATGGCTCCGTTAGTGGGGCCAGCGAGGACAACATCACGCCACTCAATGGACGCGGGAAACCCGACCGACCAATCCGCAGCCCGGATCTCCCATCCACTCATCCGGTGAAACTCAGCCAGTAGACGATTCTGGAGTGGGCCATAGGGAAAGGTCAGGAGCAGCGAGAGGATGAAGCCGGCTAGCGTCGCCAGTCCCCAGCCTAGGGGGCCTTTGAGTCTCGGTGTTTCCGGCCAGGTGATGGGCCATGCCGTCATGATGCCCCCACCGCAACCCATTGGCGGACGGTCTGGAGTTCGGCATTGTCTTGCAGTAACGTCAGTTCGATCAACAAGGCTTTCGGAGTCCCTGATCGTCCACGACCATCCCACTCGTCCACCCAGAGGTTGGTCTTGCTGTCGTAGAAGCGCACGTTGAAGGCTTTGACCTTGCTGGCAAGTTCGACTTGCTCGATAGACTCGTCGGTCAGCCCGTAGAGGTTTCTCCGCACAAAGCGAAGGAGCCGTTCGCCTTCTCTGGTGTATACGATGCGAACCAATTCGGTATCTTTCGTTGACTCCGCCCCTCGAAATTGGCCCATGGTGAGAAAGGCGATCGAATCGGCCGGTTGACCATCCTGCTGGCCGTTGATTCCCATCCAAGGACCAGACGGCAGACTCACGCCGACCGACAATTCATCGGTCATCACGCGTAACGTGCTTCGAACAATCTGCTCATTGGCCGAGCTGGCCCTTGCGGCATCGATCGCACTGGTCGTGACATAGAGCGATCCAAAGACTAGGGTCGCCATCATGGCGACGAGAGACACGGCCAGCAGCACTTCAATGAGCGTGAAACCGCCCTCACTACTGGGGGGTGTTTGCCGAAAACACATAGGTACTGACCTCGACCATTTCTTCCGTGGCGCCTCGTGGCCACAGCACCTGGATCTTCACTTCCTGTACGATCGGCAATGGCGTGGGTGCGACAATTCGTTTCCACCGATAATTGGCCGGTCGATTCGTGGTCTCGGCAGTGGCTTGCGATCCCAGAGGGATCGATTGAAACTCTCCACCCGTCTCACCGAGGGGCAACAGCATCCCCAACTCCGTCTCGATCAACTTTTCCTGCGCGAGGACCGTGGCGGTCGTCAGTTCCTTGGCCCTTGCATGGAGATCGAGGTCCCAATTGCGGAGCCCCAGCAAGATCGGCAGCGCCAACGCCAGAATGCCGAGCGCAATCAGCACTTCTAATAGCGTAAACCCCCGTTCGTTTCCCATAAACGCATCCTACGTGCGACCGGTCGTCCTCACCGTCGTCTCATTACCTGCCTGCCACCGTGGTTTGAAGCAACGGTCTCACACGGTCGGGAATGGTGAGGGGCTTTGAGGGCTCGATCCGTTCATCGCTCATGCGGATCGCTCCTGTAACCGGCTCAATAGCAATGGCCAGGATGTTGTTGTTCTTATCCGCCAGATGCATCGTCATCGGATCGATCCTTCCGGTAGGATAAAAGAACAGATCGACTCGGCCGGTTTCTTTTTTTCCCTGACTTGCCAGTATGTCTGAGAAGCGAATGGTGTCGGGGAGGTTCAACGGCGTGGCCCAGGTCGCGTCGGTCGGCACCTTTTCTTGATTGCCATCCAGGATTACCGGCCAATAGATCCCTCGATCCAGATCAACGTACAGGTGGACCGTTTTCTGGGTCAACATGGCCATGCCTTGAAGGGATCGCACGGTCCCGACCATCCGCCGGCCCACTGAGCCGAGATTCTCCTCCAGCGATATCCGGGGCAACACGATGCCCAGCAGGCCGACTAGCAAAAAGAGTACAAGGATGATTTCGAGGATGGTAAATCCTGCCGTAGCCAGGCAGGTATGAGGCACGTGGCGTGAGGCGAGGGGAGACAACAGATGCTTCTCCCAGATCCCTCGCCCCATGCCCCTCGCCTCTTGCCACATCTTCTAGTCCTTATCGAGATTCCAATTGGTAATATCCGCATTGATTCCTTCGCCGCCTGCTTCACCATCGGTCGCGAGGGAGGTGATCTCGTAATCGCCTTTTGGACTGGGACTTAAATATTTGTATGGATTTTGCCAGGAGTCTTCCGGCAACTTCGGAAGATAGCCTCCGAGCTTCCACTTTTTCGGAACTACCCCGACCGAAGGTTTTTCGACCAAGGCCTTTAAGCCTTGTTCTGTTGAGGGATAGATCCCGTTGTCGAGTTTGTAGAGCTGTAAAGCTCCTTCGATATTGCGAATCTGCACTTTGGTGGCTGTGCGCTTGGCATCATCCGTTCGTCCCATGATGCGAGGAACGACTAAGGCGGCAAGAATTGCGAGAATGGCCACGACGACCATGATCTCGATGAACGTGAAGCCACGTTCGCTTTGGAGGATGTGGCGTGATAGGTGAGGACCAGGTAACCGGTGCCTGTTGTTCCACGTCATCTGCGCGCGCTCGAACCGTTCCGTACCTCTCATCGAACACCTCCCATTTGACCCATCACGCATCACTCTTCACTGAGCACGGTCGTCAACGGACCATTTGTCCCATCTCAAAAATTGGTAACAGGATAGCCACCACAATAAAAAACACTAACACACCCATAACGAGAATCATGATGGGTTCCAGTAGCGATGTAAACCGTGTAATGACCCGGTCCACTTCCCCATCGTAAATTTGCCCGATTCGACGCAGCATCTCCTCCATTTCACCGCTCCGCTCACCGACTGCAATCATGTGGGTGACCAGGGCGGGAAATTCTCCGCTGCGCTTCAACGGTTCGGCAATCGTTTCCCCTTCGCGAATATTTTGTCGGGCCCCCTCAACGGCATGTTCCAGCACGCGATTATTCATGACACGTTTTGCGACATCCATGGCATCCAGTAATTGCACACCGCTGGCCAACATCGTGGCCAATGTACTCGTGAGGCGTGAGATGGCGACCATCCTGGCCACTTCGCCGATGAGTGGGATTTTGAGGAGCCATCGGTCGGACTTGAGCTTCCCCGCTTCCGTGTGCATGGCTCGACGCACCGACCAGACGATGAACACCACCACAGCAAGAATGAATATCCAGTAGTCAGCCAGGAAATGACTCATGCTCATCAAGACGACGGTCGGCCAGGGGAGGGCCTGTTTCAAACTCGTAAAGACCGCGGTGATTTTCGGCACGACAAAGGTCATGAGGAAAAAGAGTACCGACACCCCGACAATCAACATCAGGGCTGGATAGAGGATGGCATTGGTGACTTTGTGCTTGAGCGCCAACTGCTTTTCCAGAAATTCTGCGAGGCGGAATAATATTTGATCTAATGCTCCGCTGGCTTCACCGGCTCGGACCATGTGTACGTAAATCTGGGAAAATTCGCGCGGATAACCTTCCAACACCGCGCTATAGGATTTGCCTCCACGGATTCCTTCTCGGATATCGGCCATCAGGCTTTTCACGGGTTTCTTTTCGGATTGATCGACCATCACCCCGAGCGCTTCGACCAGCGGCAGACCTGCTACCAGTAATGTCGCCAGCTGTCTGGTCATCATCGCGACATCCGTCGTGCTGAGGGCAGGGGAGCGACCGATCACCGAGGACGAGGCACCGGGAGTGTCTGTGCTCGACGCAGTGCCTTGCTCCACCATATCGGTCGGAAATACGCCGACCTTCCGTAATTTGACACGAGCGACCTTTTGGCTTTCGGCATCGATGATGCCGGTGGCAGACCCTCCGTCGTTCTTATACCCCTTGTAGTGGTAGACAGGCATCCGGCTAGATCTCGACTTCCTGCTGGGTAATTCGCATCAATTCTTCGGTCGTCGTGAGCCCGAGAAACACTTTTTCCGCGCCTTCATCTTTCAACGTCACCATGCCCTTTGCCATCGCCGCTTGGCGAATCGAAGCCGAATCCGCTTTGTTGCCGATGAGGCGACGGATTTCCTCGTCGAGGACGAGGAGTTCGAATATGCCGGTTCGACCTCGATAACCGGTCTGGGAACAGGCAGGGCACCCGGCTCCACGATAGAAGGTGGGGCGCACCCTTGGGGGGACGATGCCGAGACGAATCAGTTCTTCGTCAGCCGGCTGATAGGGCTGCTTGCAGTCCGAACAGAGTTGCCGCAGCAACCGTTGAGCTAAGACGGCAACCACTGAGGAGGCGACGAGAAACGGTTCAATGCCCATATCGATCAATCGAGTGGCCGCGCTCGCGGCATCGTTGGTATGCAATGTGGAAAAGACCAAATGCCCCGTGAGCGAGGCATGAATAGCAATTTCAGCGGTTTCACGATCTCGGATTTCCCCGATCATAATGACATCGGGATCTTGCCTGAGAATCGATCGCAGTCCCGCGGCAAACGTCAGGTTGATCTTGGGATTCACCTGCATCTGCCCCACACCGACGAGCTGATATTCGACGGGGTCCTCAACGGTAATGATGTTCTTGTCCGGTGCATTGATCTGAGTCAACGCGGCGTACAGCGTCGTGGTCTTCCCACTTCCGGTCGGGCCCGTCACGAGAATGATGCCATGTGACAAGTGAATCAGTTGTTGGATGATCCCCAGCCGATCCTGCGAAAATCCCATTTCTGAGAGATTCAGGAGACGGTTCTCTTTCTCCAGGAGACGCAGAACGACGCGTTCTCCATGGGAGGTTGGCAGTACGGAGACACGTAGGTCGACATCCTTCCCAGCCGTCCGGATTCGAAACCGGCCATCTTGGGGTAAACGTTTTTCTGCAATGTTCAGACCGGCCATGATTTTTAATCGCGCGATAATACTTGCCTGTAGATGTTTGGGCGGGGTAAGGACGGGATAGAGTACCCCGTCAATGCGGTACCGCACGACCAGTCCCCGTTCGAACGATTCGAAATGAATATCGCTTGCCCGTTGTCTCACCGCTTGGAAGAGGACGGAATTCACTAAGCGGATGATGGGGGCTTCGTCTGTTGCGTCGAGCAGGTCTGTCGGCTCATCTAGCTCATGGGCAATTTGATCGAGGCTTTCACTGGCGGCGATATCCTCCATGACTTGCTCTGCGCCTGCAGGACTCGCCGCGTCGTCATAGACACGATTCAGGCAGGCGAGGAGCGAAAGGCTGGTCGTCAGTATCGGTTTGATCGGAAGCCCGAGCAACAGACGAAGGTCGTCCAAGGCAGCCGTTTCCATGGGGTCGGTTGTTGCCACCAGTACCGCGCCATCCTCTGTTTTAATGGGAAGGACGTGATAACGGCGCGCGAAGTGAATTGGAACCTTCTTGACCCATTCGTGGTCGACCTGGCTGACATCAAGGTGCGGGAGCCATGGCAGTTCGAACTGAATCGCGAGCGCTTGTAACAGGACATCTTCGGTTATCGTCCTGAGGCGGATCAAGATTTCGCCGAGACGTCCCCCTTTGGTCCCTTGAATATTAATCGCCTCAAGCAATTTGGACTCGAGCACGCCGAATCGGTCCTCGAGTATTGCCCCTAGCAGCGGTCGACTACTGTGTTCGTCGTTCATTCAGAATATCCATGATGAGATTGTTCGTCTCTGGAAGGGTCACAGGCCTTGGAGCAAGACCACAGACCCTTGCGACGCAGATGGAGCGTTTCTGCTCGATATCGCTGACGAGGTCATGACGGCCATTCTCTCTCGCCTTTCAACGGGAGTTGTGTCTGCTCCTACGCTCACAAAGGCTCCAGCGTGACAGCGAACTGTCGAAAGCAGAAAGGAGCTGAAGTAAATGAAGATACAGCAGGCTCAGCGAATGTCGAACGTCATCGCGGTTCGCTGATTGTTACGTAGCACGTCAAGTTTCACCGTCTTCTCGTTACGAAGCTGTTGGAAGAGCGTAAGCATGGTGCCAGGATCACGAATATTCACACCATTGACCTGCTGGAGGACATCTCCGTACTTCAACCCAATCTTTTCATAAAAGCTTGAGGGGGCAATGTAATCCAGTCGGAATCCATCCATGGCTCCATTCACCAGGTACGGTACGGCTCTCGCCTGAGACAATAACTTTGGTAAATCGCCCATCGCTTGCTCGACATCTCTCCGGTCGAGGACGGTACGCAGAGGACTCCCAGGCACTGGCGCTACGGCGGATCCCGCGGTGACGGGGGGAGCCGGGGGTTTTTCAACCTGCGAGGCAGTGAGTTCAAGCAACTCTTGCTGATCGCCCTGCCGAATGACCATCCCATCCCGACGAATTTCGCTGATCTCACCTACATCGGGTATGAAATCGTGCAACCGGAAGAATAGTTGTCGTTTACTGGAAAGTTCTTCGACGATGACTGAGACCCCTCCATGATCGCCGATCACCACTCCGAGCAGCTTAAGCTTCGCCGCGAGATTTAACGAAACTCGTGGGATGACTGCGCCAGGCCCTGCGATGACGCTCATATTGAGGGGATCTGAGGGGAGGGGGAAAAGTCCGCTCGTCCGAATATGCTCGACCATCGCGGGCACTGAGGTTCGCACCTCAGTCTCCTGGTCGGAAACCGGTGCTGGCCGTACCAGCCCTCCTGGAACAGACAACGCCTCCGCAATCACTGCATTGATGATATGCGCCACCAGCAAAGTGCCGCACACAATATAAGCGAATATGATTCCCCTGCGCATACTCATAGGCTTCGAAACAGACGGTAAACCATTCCTCTTAGTTACGTACATATTCTAGTGCGAAGCAAAGGCCCCGTGCAAGAAGAACCCGCTTCCCTTCTGACGCGAGTCGGGCATTTGTGGTAGCGCAGCAGTATGTTACATGAATAGATGTAAGGCCACAGTGCGCTATCGCAGGTAGACAACATCATGTAATTGAGACATACTTCAGGCTTGCCTTGTGCAAACGAAGGAGTGGTCTTGTGAAAAAAGCATTGATTAGTGGCATTACAGGTCAAGATGGATCGTATCTGGCGGAGTTCCTTCTCGGGAAGGGCTATGAGGTCTACGGCATTATCCGGAGATCAAGCTCGTTCAATACGGGACGAATCGATCCCATTTATGAAGACCCCCATGTTCCCCATCGACGTCTCCATCTTGTGTATGGAGACCTTAACGATGCGAGTTCATTGAATCGCATCATCCGAACGGTCCAGCCAGATGAAATTTATAACCTAGGGGCGCAAAGCCACGTGCGTGTGAGTTTCGATATTCCTGAGTATACGGGAGAGATTACCGGACTCGGAACGATCCGCCTTCTGGAAGCCATTCGGGAAGCAGGGTTGAAGCCGAAGTTTTATCAAGCCTCATCCAGTGAGATGTTCGGTAAAGTGCAGGATGTCCCCCAGCGCGAGACCACACCGTTTTATCCTCGTAGTCCCTATGGTGCGGCCAAAGTTTACTCCTACTGGATTACGGTTAATTATCGAGAGGCCTACGACCTCTTTGCCTGTAACGGCATTTTATTCAACCATGAATCTCCCAGACGGGGAGAGACCTTCGTGACGCGCAAGATCACGAAGGCGGCGGCGCGAATCAAGCTCGGTGTTCAGAAAGATCTCTTTCTTGGGAATCTGGATGCGAAACGAGACTGGGGATTTGCGGGAGACTATGTGCAGGCCATGTGGATGATGCTGCAAGCCCCAAAGCCTGAGGACTACGTCATCGCGACGGGAGAAACACATACGGTACGTGAGTTCTTGGAGCTGGCCTTTGATCGGCTTCAACTGGATTGGGAAAAATATGTGAAGATCGATCCTGCCTACTATCGTCCCACGGAGGTGGATCTTCTGATCGGCGATGCGAGCAAGGCCAAACAAGATTTGGGATGGGAGCCGAAGGTTCGGTTCAGGGAGCTGGCCCATATGATGGTGGACGCGGATCTTGCCCTAGAGCAAGAACGGCTCGAAGGAACCCATGGGAAAAAGTAATGATGTCTTTCTGGTCAGATAAGCGGGTCGTCGTCACAGGCGGAGCAGGCTTTCTTGGATCCTTCGTGGTTGAGCAGCTTCAAACCAAAGGATGCCACGATATTGTCGTTCCTCGAAGCAACGACTATGACCTCGTTCAGATGGACGCGGTCCAACAGCTCTACAGCGATAGCATTCCCGATATAGTCATTCATCTGGCTGCACGCGTCGGGGGAATTGGAGCGAACCAAGCCAATCCCGGGAAGTTTTTTTACGATAACCTGATGATGGGTGCTCAGCTTATCGAAGTCGGGCGTCAGCGTGGACTGAAGAAATTCGTGGCGCTGGGGACCATCTGCGCCTATCCCAAGTTTGCCCCCATTCCATTTAAGGAAGACGATATCTGGAACGGCTACCCTGAAGAGACCAATGCGCCCTATGGTCTGGCTAAAAAAATGATGCTGGTTCAGTCCCAGGCCTATCGTGATCAGTACGGGTTTAACTCAATTGTGCTGTTTCCGGTGAACCTCTACGGCCCTCGCGATAACTTCGATCTGGAAACGTCTCACGTGATCCCGGCCTTGATACGCAAATGTATGACGGCGCAAGAAGCCGGGCAGGCCACGCTTACATTGTGGGGGGATGGATCTCCGACTCGTGAGTTTTTGTATGTGGAGGATGCAGCAGCAGGCATCCTGCTCGCAGCTGAACATTATGAAGGCCGTCTTCCCGTTAATCTGGGAACAGGGGAGGAGGTCACGATTCGTAATCTTGCCACTATGATTGCTGCGGAGGCCAATTTTACGGGCCAGATCGTCTGGGACACCAGCAAACCCAATGGTCAGCCCAGACGGTGCCTGGATGTCAGTCGAGCGAAGCAACTCTTTGGCTTTCAAGCGAAGTATGCACTCCGGGATGGGCTCAAGAAGACGTGGCAATGGTTTGTTACCAATCGTCACAATCTCCGCCAAATCAGCTTTTGAGAACTGCCCTCATCTCCTGACCGTCGCTATGACTAGTGATCCCGAGAAGTCCGAGAGCACTTTTGAACGAACTGCCAGGGCCTGCCCATCGGTGCTTGATCAGCCGTGAAAAAAATAGGTGTAAAGCCCTTGAAAGTTAAAGTGTTTGTGAATTGATGTGAATGGCCTAATACTTGCTCGGGTACAGCCATTTGGTGTCTTGCCCCTCAGGAAGTTTGCATATGAAAGAATTCGATCCGTCACCCCTGAAACAGGAACAGAGTCCTGCCTCTTTCCCGATCCTATCGGGCACTGACAGCCTCGTCACGATGCCAGGAATCTCCAATCAGAGCGTCGAAGCCGCGGATTCAATAGACCCGTCGGACGGGCACGAATCGTACGAACGAGGAACAGCGCTCAAGAATGTTGGTTTATTCAGACAGGCAGCAGAACATTATGAGAAAGCCGCACAGCATCCACGATATGCACTGAAGGGCTTTGCCCAAATGGGTTTGTGCTTGAAAAAAAGCGGGAAACAGGACGATGCCGTTGAGGCCTTTCGACGGGCCCTCCAAGTGCCATCGACATCGTTGAAGGAGCGAGTTCAGATTCTTTATCTCTTAGGGAGAACATTGGAATCACTCGGGCGTATTCCAGAGTCAATGGAGACCTATCGCTGGCTCCGGCGTGAAGCGCCCCAATATCGGGATGTGGCCATGCGAATCGAGTCGTTAAGCACTAGACGAATGCCCGCCAACAACCGCTTAACCTAAGGGACAGTCGCAGAGCCATACAGACATTGAAACTGTGGTGGGGCCCTTCTGCAAAACGGAACGTCACGCCTCATCTAAGACGTTTGTTAGTTGTGGAACCCAAATAAATCAGTTAGGTTTTCTCCAGCAGGGCTCGCATTCTCACAATTCTGGCAGGTAGAGTCTCACCCGTTGCGGTCTCTCTAGAAGCGAAGGAGCGAGTCACCTGGTGGCAGGGCAATGGAAATAATCGCGATCCCTCGAAATGTGGTGGAGAACTGCTCGTGGCATCAATGTTTCTGTGGAGGGTTTGCATGAAGCTCGGCCGCTATTCCAGGATCAGTCATTAGGCCTGAGTAGTGGTGGGGTTCGACAATCACGCCAAGCTTGTTTCAGCTTTATTTGTGGTCCAGGCAGGTGATGTATCGGGTGGCCGTTCTTTCATCATAACCAGCTCAGACCGCCGAGGCAGACAGTGACCCACCGGTGAGTCGATATCCAGATCTCATTTGCGCCATCCACTGAGTGAATAATCCGTTCCTAACGCATGCGATCTGTGCAGAAGTAGCCAGAATGACACGATGACGGTTAAACGCCGCGTACTCAAGAATGCTGCCATGGCCATCGCTCAGGTGGTGGTCATTGGTCTTGCCTTCTTTGTGCTGTTCCGGTTCCTCCTGGAAACAATCGGCATCGAACGCGTGGGGATTTGGTCTCTGGTGTTGGCCACCACGAACGTGACTCGCATCAGCGAACTAGGCTTTGCGAACAGCGTGCTTCAATTTGTTTCGCGCTACCTTGCCAAGGGGGAACCGTTGCGGGCGGCACGGGTTATCGAGACTGCCATCATCACCGTGGCAGGATTCGGCGGTCTCGCGCTGTTTCTGTTGTACCCGATTCTTGAGTGGGCCGTTGCGCGATTGATTCCGCCCGCGCTATTGCCGGAGGCCATAGGCCTTCTGCCATTCACCGTTGGGTCGCTGTGGTGCAGTATGATGGCCTCAACTGTTCACTCAGGGCTGGACGGAATCCAGAGAACGGACTTGAGAAGTGTCGTGCTCATGTCGAGCCAACTGATTTTTGTAGGAACTGTGTTCTATCTCGTTCCTGCCAATGGCCTTGAAGGGGTGGCTCAAGCGCAACTGATCCAATCGTTCTGGAGCTTACTCGTGAGCTGGATGGTGCTCAAAGTCAGCCTCGATGGGCTGAGCATCATGCCCTATCGTTGGTCCGCCACCGTATTCCGTGAGATGTTCGGCTATGCGGCCAATTTTCAAGTGAACGGGATCGCACAGCTCTTCTTCGAGCCGACAACTAAAGCATTGTTGAGTAAATGGGGCACGCTTTCGGATGTGGGCTACTTTGAAATGGCCAGCCGTATGATTATGCAAATTCGCAGCCTCCTGGTCGCGGCCAATCAGGTCATGGTGCCTGTGATCACGACTCAGCAAGAACGCGCACCTACCCATATCCCGGACACATACAAGCGCTGCTATGACATCATGCTCTATCTGTCCATCCCTATCTTTTCCTTTCTCTTTGTGGTCACTCCGCTCATCTCCGAGGCGTGGATCGGGAGGTATGAGGCAGTGTTCGTCGTGTTCGCATTCCTGCTCATTGCAAGCTGGGCGCTGAACACCACTACTGTACCGGCGTACCTTGCCTTTGTCGGTACCGGACAGCTCCGCTGGAATACATGGTCTCATCTGCTCATGGGCGTCACCAATCTACTCCTAGGCTACATCCTCGGGTATATGATGGGCAGTATCGGCGTTGTTGTGGGCACGTGTCTCGCCATTGTGGCCGGTAGCGTGATGACGCTCCTCACGTTTCATGCAGAGCACCACGTTGACCTTCACGGCCTCGTCTCACGGGGATCGAAAGGATTGGCACTGTGGTGCATGTCGGGGGTCGTCGGGGGACTGCTCCTGTACTATTTTCTGCGCGATACGCTCGCGCTCTGGACCGTTGCGGTATTGGTCTGTGCCATTTTTGGTGCCTTGGTTGCCCCCTCAATGTGGCACCATCGCATACGAACATTCCTTCTTGACGGTCTAGCCGAGCTATGCGGCCTCAAAAAAACGCATCAGGAAAAACATTGAATATGACGTTCCAGGACCCTCGCGGCGAATGTGTGAATATGCGCAGCAATAAGGCAGGCATTCCGTTATGAACGTGCTGATCATCGAACCGTTTGTCCAGGGTCACCATGGTGCATATCTTCGTTGGATTATTCGAGCCATCCTGTCTCGCGGCCACTCGGTTCAGCTCGCCACGTTTGAACCAAGTTTGGCGCATCCCTCCATGCAGGATTTGCTGTCTACTTCTGGAGAACGACTCACCGTCATCAGCAGGCCGGCTCGCGCCTTTGGGACATTCGACGGAAATCTCATTCGGATGACCGCTGACATGATGGCGTTTCGACAATTATTGGGACATTTCTATGCTCTGGCTTCGAACCGCTGCCGAGTCGACTTTGTCTTCTTGCCCTATCTCGACTATTGCACCTATGCATTGGCGGTCGCAGGTTCACCGTTCGGAATAACCCCATGGGGGGGAATTATCATGAGGGCGGCATTTCATTACTCAGCCATGGGTGTCAAAGCTCCCACCGGTAAGGTTGAGTCCGTCAAGAAATGGCTGTTTGGCCGGCTCATGCGCGATCCACATCTTCGCGTATTATTCACGATAGATGAAACGCTTTACGAATACGCCTGCGAATGGCCCCAAGAGACCCGTTCACGTCTGGTCTATCTTCCGGATCTTGCTGTCACCAAACAGTCAATCGATCGACCCAGTGCGCGCGAGCGCCTGCGACTCGGACAAGATGCGTTGATCATCTTGATGTACGGATCGCTCGCCAAAAGAAAAGGGATCGAAGCATTGTTGCTGGCCAGCCAACATCCGGACTTTCCTTCCCGCTGCCAGTTGCTCCTGGCTGGAAAACAGGCACCAGATGCGATACCTATTCTTCAGTCGCCTCAAGCGATGCGCTTACGGCAAACGGGTCGATTGCACGAACTCACGCATTACCTCAGTGAAGATGAAGAAAATACGGTGTTCTCAGCTGCCGACGCTGTGTGGCTTGGCTACCTGGGTCACTATCAAATGAGCGGGGTCCTTGTGCAAGCGGGAATGATGGGTCTCCCGAATATCGCGTGTGAGGAAGGGCTGATAGGCTGGCTCACCAGGCGGCATCAATCCGGTGTGGTGGTCCCCATATCCGACCCTGCGATCGTGGCGAGAGAGATCAAATCTTTGTTCGAAACTCCCGGTCGTGCACATGAATTCGGCAGCAATGGACGAAAGGCCTATGCTTCACACACTGAAGCTGAAGCAGCAAGGATTCTTCTGCAGGCGATTGGTTGCTGAGATATGTGTACCTGTCCAATTATCATCGGGATCTGTGTCACGCTCCTTCTCGGGAGCCCGCTGATGGCCGAGACTTCCGGCCTGACGTATTATGTGTCATCAAGCGCCGGGAGCGACCGTAATCCCGGCACGCACGCCAAACCCTTCTTGACCATCGAACGGGCCCGCAATGAGATCCGGGAACTCAAAGTACGCGGGACACTCGGCACAGCCGGAGTCACCGTGTATGTCAGAGGAGGGGACTACCCGCTGACAGAGACATTTACACTGAGCGAACAAGATTCCGGCCTGTCTGATGCCCCCATCGTCTATGCAGCCTATCAGCATGAGGAAGTGAGATTGTCCGGAAGCATCAAGATACCGGTCGGGGCCTTTCAGCCGGTTACGCAGGCGGAAGAGGTGAAGCGGCTGGCTTCTTCCGCCATGCCTCACGTCCGTCGAGCCGATCTGAAAGCGCTAGGATTGGCCAACGCTCAGGACACGCGCTGGAATAGAAGCGCCCCTGGACAGCCTGAAAGGCCGAGTCCCGAAGAGATTTTTGTCAATGATGAGGTGATGCAGGTGGCTCGCTGGCCGAACAAGGGATGGGCTGTGGTTGCCTCTGTCACGGATGCCGGGAAAGCCGGCAACAATATTGAAGGCCGTCCAGGGGCTTTCCGACTTGACGATCCCCGCATCTCGCAATGGGGCAATACGAACGTTTGGCTCAAAGGTTATTGGTATTGGGATTGGTACGATGAAACCATCGCTGTTCGATCGATCGATCCTGTCAGCCGTACGGTCGCGCTGGCAACGCCCTCGGTCTATGGACTGAAGGCCGGGGCAAGGTACTTCGCGTTCAATGTCCTGTCAGAGCTTGACCAGGAGGGCGAATACTACATCGATCGTGAGACGTCTGTCGCATACTTCTGGTTTCCTGCGTCGCTGGCGGGAAACCGTGTGACTGTCTCGCGGCTCTTGACCCCGCTTGTTGCGTTACGGGACGCCGCCTTCGTCACCCTCCAGGGGCTCATCATCGAAGAGGGGCGCGACGATGGTATTCAGATAAGTGGGGGGCAGGGGAACCAGATTCGCGATTGCATCATCCGTAATGTTGGCAAAGACGGGGTTGTGATTCAGGGGGGATGGCAACAAGTAATTACAGGCTCCCATGTCTATAACGTCGGCACACGCGGTATCGTGGCGACGGGTGGGGACCGAAAGACCCTTAAAGCCGCCGAGCACAAGATATTCGGCAACCATGTGCATCACTATGGCCGTCGCATTGCTACCACCAAAGCCGGGATCGATATCGATGGGGTAGGGATAGAGGTGTCGCATAATCATGTTCACGATGCCCCTCATGTGGGTATTCTCTTTGCGGGCAATGAGCACCTCATCCAATTTAATGAGATTCACCACGTGTGCGAGGAGACTTCCGATGCAGGCGCAATCTACGTGGGGCGGGATTGGACGGCGCGTGGAAATGCAATTCGATACAACTTCATCCACGACCTGTACGGCAAGAACCAGAAAAATGATGTGACGGCGATCTATCTCGACGATCTTGTAAGCGGCGTAGATATTTTTAGCAATGTGGTCACTGACGTTCATCGAGCGATACTTGTCGGAGGGGGCCGCGACAACAGGGTTGCCAACAACGTATTTGCCAATTGTGACATTGCGATTTCCTTGGATGCACGAGGGGTGACTGGCGCACTCTCGATCATGTCGCAAAACAGTGTGTATATGAAGCGGCTTCGGGCCATGCCATTCGGAAGTCCCCCTTGGAGCACGCGGTATCCGCAGCTCGCGACGTTGCTTCAGGACGAGCCGATCATTCCAAAAAATAATGTGTTGCAGCGGAACGTTTCCTACCGCTGCAAGCAATCAACGATCAATCCACTCGCGCGGCCATACGGTTCTATTGAACTCCCGCAGGATTCGGATTCCGACCTGGGATTGCCAGCTCGGGCCATTCAACATTCCCCAGCCAGACCACGCACTCCGATTCGAACCATGCTTCCTGGCTGGGAGGCTGTGCCTTTTCCCGATATGGGTTTACCGAAGTAACCCCATCAGGTGGCGCGAGATATCTGAGAACGAATATGGCGAACATGCCCGACGACGCACATGAGCTGACTTCATCATGAATCTTGGCATCTACATCGGACTTCTTCTCGCCCTCCTCCTTGGCACGCTCTACCGTCCGGCGATTGGTCTTGCGAGCCTGGTCTGTATCCAGGTGCTGGATTTTTGGGGACAGTTGTCGTCACCGTGGTTAGCTGAAAACGGGAAGTTCACAAATCTCTATGTGGTCGGCCTGGTCGCCATCGGCTTACTGCGCGCGCAACAGACTTCGTGCGAAAAATTACGCGGTATTCCGTGGGTACAGGTGGTGGTCGTTTGTTTGTGGCTTGAGGCCGGAATCTCCTTGTATTGGTCGCCGGCATTCACGCAAGGACTTGGGGAATGGGGTAAGTATTGGCCGTATATGTTGCTTCATGCCGGTCTCGTTCCGCTCCTCATCAGACGTCCCATCGATTTGCAGCATGGGCTGAGCGCCGTCTTAGTTCTCGGTGCGGTGTTGGCCATTCTCGTGGATGCATTCGTCCGTTGGGACCAACGGTTCATCGTGTCGTTCTATAACCCGAACGAGAGATTTTGGAATGCCTTGGCCTTCGCGCAAATGGCTGGCTATGTCACGATCGCCGCAGTGCTTCTGAACCATCAAAGAAGCTGGTTCTGGACGCTCCTCAAAGGAGTGGCTATCGCGAGCAGCGTGGTCTTGGTCGTGAAATCAGGAACACGAGGGCAATTCGTACTCATGGCGACGTTGCCCATCATATTCTTGCCCATAAGCCGAACGCTCACGAGTATGAAAACGTATGTGTCGGGCGTTCTGTTGGTGGCATGTCTGGCCTCCGTAACGATCTTTGCCTACGATTCCCTCACGCACCAGGACGAGCGCTGGTCCTCCGGCAAGTTCCAATCAGACTGGAACCTCCGAGTGAACAATATCGACAAGCTTCTCCATCACTGGCTGAAGGCGTCGAATGGTGACCCAGCGGTTCTTGTTCTCGGACTCGGAAACTCCGCGTCGTTTTCGCCACGCATCATTGGGTTTTACCCGCATATGATGCTTCCGGAGGTGTTGGGGGAAGAAGGCTTGCTGGGGGTGGGCCTCTTGGGTTTGGCCGTCTGGGTGTCCATCCGCTCCACGCGGAGGGCCTACCATCTTGCGAAGGACGATGAAGTCCAGCGCGGCATCCTGGCCACTCTGTCGGCATGTTTCGCGTTCGCATTTTTGTTGTCTTTTAAGCAAGGTTCCCTGGTAGGGTTTTCGGCAGAAATATTTTCGTTTGCAATATTGATTGAACGGCAGGGTCGGCTGCTCGTGTCGTCACAACGCATCCAGATCGATGATGCATCGATCGAGCCCACCTTGCCCGATTCGGTTGCCAGTGCTTCGGGACCGGCATGATATCTATGCAGTTATAGATGGTTGTCCGATGTGTGCGCGTCACGGCGCATTATGTCGAGGCCCTGGATGGTGGTGGGACAGTCGACGGAGGCGCCGTTGGGAGGTGCCGCTGAGCATTTCACCGCGACTATCCATCGTTTCAGGCACGATTCTAATTGGTAAGAATAAGCAGGCTTAGCCATGTCCAAGGTTACGATCATTCAGCGGATTGTTCCCCACTATCGCGTTCCGTTTTTTGAATCGCTGTATCATGAGCTGGCCCATGCCGGCATCGAACTGCAGTTGATTTATGGACAGGAATACCCTGGAACTGTGCCACGCTCAGAGCTGCTGGAACATCCCTGGGCCGTCAGAATCGAAAACCGATATCTCAACACACCCTTCGGGCGACTCGTGTGGCAATCCTGCTTGGGCCGCCTGCAGGATTCCGATCTCATCGTGTTTGAACAGACGAATTCCTTGCTGCTGAATTATTGGCTATTGCTACGTCGGCGACTGGGGAAGCATCGATTGGCCTTTTGGGGACATGGACGCAACTTTCAAGCAGGCTCAGGGCATTCGTTAAAAGAGGAGTTGAAGAAACTATTCATCAATCAAGTCGATTGGTGGTTTGCATATACGGAAGCCAGCGGTTCGGTCGTCCGGGAATCTGGGTTCTCCCAGGATAGAATCACCATCGTGCAGAATGCGATTGATACCAATGAACTGGGATCCGCGCTCGCGGCTGTGACGCAAGACGACCTGAGTGCTTTGCGCGCTTATTTAGGCTTACCGAAGGAGCATGTCGCCTTATATTGCGGCGGTATGTATGCAGGCAAGCGACTGAGTTTTCTGCTCGAAGCATGCAAGATGATCCGTGAGAGAATCCACGATTTCCACGTGGTCCTCATCGGCGACGGCCCAGAACAGGAGACCGTCGAACGGGCAGCCCTGGAGTACGACTGGATTCACTACGTTGGCCCCAAATTTGGAGGGGATAGGGCAGTGTATTTTAGAGCCAGCCGCGCCCTACTGATGCCGGGCTTGGTAGGATTGGCCATCGTGGATAGTTTTGTCGCCGGGACACCGTTGTTCACGACAGACCTCCGGTCGCATAGCCCTGAAATTTCATACCTGGAGCATGGAGTAAACGGGGTCATGACCCCCTGTCATGTGCACCTCTATGCAGATGCCGTGGTGAGGTTTTTTGAGTCGGAGGAACAACAGCAACGACTTCAGTCGGGATGCCGGCGCAGCGCTGACCTCTGTACCCTAGATCATATGGTGTCTAGTTTCTCGATGGGTATTAGGTCTTGCCTTGGCCTTGAAAGATGACGGGGATGCCGTGGGTAAGGAGCCTTAATAGGACGCATGGAGCTTGCGCATTCCGGGCTTAGGGGGTACGTAGCGTCCATGGGAAAAGCATCACCGGTTCAAGTCACGCAGCCCCGTTGTACGACATTTCAATAGAGCTTCAATACTTGCTAGAGGTCTATGACTACTGCATCGATGAGAGAGCGCCCGGAGTGATGGGCAGGTTGTTACGATGAAACGAATTTCCCCTCTGCGCAGGTCTGCATCGGCTATTGGGCAGGATCCGCTGGTTTGTTCGGTGGACGGCAGAATCTGAATAACGGTATGCGGCAATAGGTCTCCATGAAAGTCTTGCTGGCTCACAACTTTTACCGCTCGTCTGCTCCCAGTGGAGAGGATGCCGTGTACCGCAATGAGCGAGCACTCTTGGAGCGCCATTGTGAGGTGGTGCCGTATGAGCGCTTCAACGACAACATCGACGAATCGACGTTGACACGAAAGTTTCAACTGGCGTTGGAGGGGGCATGGTCAACGCGCACCTATCGAGAGTTGTCGGCACTGATCCGGCAGCATCGGCCGGACATCGCCCATTTCCATAATACGTTTCCCCTCATTTCCCCCAGTGCCTATGCTGCCTGTCGAGACAACGATGTTCCTGTTGTGCAAACCCTTCACAATTTCAGGTTGATCTGCCCTGGTGGCCTCTTGCTTCGTGAGGGCCGCCCCTGTGAAGACTGCGTTGGAACAACGCTGCTCCCCGCGTTGCGTCACCGCTGCTACAGAGGATCACTTCCAGCGACAGGAGCATTGGTTTGGATGCTGTTGCAGAACCGCTGGCGTGGAACCTACCAGACCCTCGTCAGTCGGTATATCGCGCTGACTGAATTCGCCGCGAGCCGATTAATTGAAGGGGGCCTCCCGAGAGAACGTATTACCGTGAAATCCAACTTCGTGGGTGATATCCCGAACCCCGGTGCGGGAGACGGTGGTTATGCCGTCTATGTGGGGCGTTTGAGTGAAGAGAAGGGCCTTCGCACCCTCATTTCTGCATGGAAGTTCCTTCCGCGGGTACCGCTGAAGATTTTAGGTGATGGTCCACTACGCCAAGAGTTGATCGATCTTGCTATTCAACAGAACCTGCCCGTGGAATTTCTGGGATTCTGCGATCGTTCGACAATTATCGACACCATAGGACGAGCAGTGCTGCAAGTCGTTCCATCTGAATGTTATGAAGGTTTTCCGATGGTGGTCCTGGAGGCCTATGCGTGTGGTACGCCAGTTGTCTGCTCCCGAATCGGCAGCCTCAATGAGATTGTCGAAGAAGGTGTGACGGGTGTGAAGTTTGATCCCGGCAATCCGCGAGATCTGGCGGCAAAGATTCAGCTGCTTTGGGATGACGCTGGACGGCGGCGGTCTATGCGTGGAATAGCTCGAGCCACATTTGATAATAAGTTTACGGCTTCAAGCAACCTCGCCGCCATCATGGCGATTTACGAAACGACGATCCGGACCCACACGCACATTACGAGGTGACCGATGGCCGCTCGCGAGGCAGGGTTTCTCCTAAACATTCCGATTGACCGTATAGCCCTGCCAGCAGCCGCGCAGGAGGCGCTTCGTGCCGTAGAGGGGAAACGATTGCCGGTCATTTTTGCTTGCGCCAATCCTCACTCGTTAGTGGTGGCCCAGCGAGACCCCAGTTTCCATTCAGCTCTGACGCGGGCCAACCTCGTTGTTGCCGATGGGGTCGGGGTGTCGATTATGGCACGATTGCTCGGCGTGACGATCGGTCCTCGGATTACGGGGAGCGACTACTTCTTTGCCGTCTTGAATATTCTCCAGCAGCGTGGTCGGGGACGCGTCTTCTTCTTTGGGTCGTCGCAGAGAGTCCTTGATCGTATCGCCAGTCGTTTCGCCACTGACTTCCCTTCCCTCACACTATGCGGCACGCTGTCTCCGCCATTCGGTTCGTGGAACGACGAAGAGAATCGTCGAATGGTGCAGATCATTCGTGACGCGAAGCCCGACGTGCTTTGGGTCGGTATGACTGCGCCCAAGCAAGAGAAGTGGGTAGAGGCGAATCGTGGGCTCGTGAATACGCCGGTGATCGGATCGATCGGTGCGGTGTTTGATTTTTATGCAGGCACCTACGCAAGAGCGCCGGAATGGATTTGCCGGGTTGGTCTCGAATGGGCCTACCGATTCGTACTGGAGCCGAAGCGGATGTGGCAGCGAAACGCTGTTTCAGCTCCGACGTTCGTCTGGCTGGTGCTCAGACAGCATCTACTGGGGAGAGTGCCTGGGAGATAGGTTGTGGTGAGACGGAGGGGTTTAATCAGAGATCCCACATACGCGGGGAATGATGAATCATCTCTACCCTCCGTCTGAACTTCGCATAAACCTGCTACTACTGTTTGGAGTCCACCAAGAAGGTGACGGTTACTGAGTTCCGATCTCGCCGAGGGTTCGCCTCACACCATACTCCCTCGATTACACCTATCGGTTTCGAAGTATGATACTGCCTTTCTCTAGCATAGGTCTCCTAATTACGGTAGAATGTAGCGGTCGGTACAGAAGAGAGCTGGTTTCCTTCCAGTAGGGTCTTCGGCTACTTCATCAGACAGCGGTATATTACTGAGGCTTCGTCATGTGAGGCTCTGGTAAGGCATCGGAGTGGAGTCAGTAGACTTCTCCACTTCTATGTTTTGCCGAGGCCGGATTGTTCTCCAACTAGGCACAGGCATCATGAGCAGCATGTCCCCGTACGGAGGCGTGAGGGAGATGCAGTATGACGGACTCACGGACGAGGCCATTGTGTCTCTTCTCTGAGGCCTCGTTGATTGCGAGCGGGATATGCACGACGCGGTTCGTCGGATGAAGTACTCAAACTGAGCAATTGTGAACAGATTGCCGACTGCTTGTTAGATAGACTCGACCAGAACGTGCACATGCTTAGGCATTCGCCTATCCACGCTGCTTCTGATCCGACTCTCGGCAACTCCTCTACCGGAGTTCTTCTAAGGAGTCTGTCTTATTACGCTGGTGGGGCGTAATGCCGGACGTTGATAGGGAGGTTGCGTAATTTACTGTAGGCGGAATGATACGGTCACCCATGAGACTCAGTCCTCCGCATGGTTTTGGTTGTGCGCTGTTATCCGAATCGCATCAATAAACAGGAAACAGTTTGTGGCAACGTCCTCCAGTAGTGATCCACCACTGTAGGGTTCTGCAGACAGTGCCGGTGCTCTATCTTTTATCTCTTATATGTTTTCAACGAGATAGGAGATGCTTTTACGGTCTGTTTTTTGCGTGTTAACAGGTTATCGCGGATAAGCTAAGTCTACGAGGAGAGTTTGCTATGCAGAGGTCAATCAAGGGTGTTGTTTTTCAGGCGATTATGTTGAGTTCCGTTCTCCTGTCCTTGGAGACAGCTGAGGCAGCGTTGGTGGCCTATTCCTTTACGGAGGGCATCAGCACTATCAGTCTGGCATCACTGCCCAGCACGACCCCCCTGGGTTCATCCGCGCCTGGTTCGATTAAGTTCGCTCACGTCTCTGGAAGCCGGGGCCACAATCAATCAAGCGCCGCCACAGGGATACCAGTGGTAATTGGGAGCTACAGGCCTTCCAATGCGTACGGAGCGAACGCGGTGAGGATTTCTGAATATGGAAAAGAGGGAGACGGATTCAAGCAAGACGGGTGGAGGCTGGTGAGTGAGGCCATGGGTATTCTTCCCAATGTCTCTGCCTCACCCAAGGATGATGTTCAGCCGGATCGCGACGGCGGGAGCATTTTGCGGCTTGCCAGCTTGGAGCACCCGCCAAGCCTTGCATCCCTCACAGCGCACAGGTGGCGGCTGGTTTTTGCCAATCCTGATGGGGATGTGCTCACGATCCGTGGGGCCTTGAATAGCTTCACGACGGCGCCGTTGTCGGCAGCGGCTCTCTTGTTCGGAGCCGGACTTATCTCGCTCGTTGGGCTTGGCGCGGGAGGATTGAGAAATCTCAGGGTGACTCAAGCGTAGACGGAGGTATCCGTCTTCTCACTGTGATCCGGTAAATCCGGGAGTCTGTTTTTCTGTGACCGACAACCACATGTCAACTGAGGATAGAATTCTATCTGCCTACTTCACGCGTGGGAAACAGATTGCAATCCAAGCAAGTACGAAAGTAACAGGGCTTTAATGCAATACCGTAGGGTCTATCCTCGCAAGCCGCAATCCGATATCTGTGCAGATATTCTCTACAGGGTTATCCTGCGCTAGGCTCCTTTTACCTACATCTGGCCTATTCGTATGAGGAGAAATCCTTTCCCTGGCGTCAGCGCACTCATGGAAAGTCTCACAACGGGATATCTGTCAGCCGGCCGCCTCGTCTGTCTGTTCGGCTGCTTGATCGGGAGTAGAGATTGTCATGTGGGATGTCCGTGCCGTTATTTCGCCTATGCTTGATAAGGTAGGTATACCCGCTCGATCGTTCGCTTATTGTGCCTGGTGGAGCCAGGAATATCGTCGACCGAAGATTTGCGCCGTTGGAATGCGAAATGAGTGGTGAGCGGCTGAAGGCAGAGAGCGAATGAAGTTGGTCGGGTTCCAGTTGGAGCCAAGAAGGTGGAGGGGAGCCCGGGGCGATGAATAGTGCGCTTTTTTTCAGCTTTATGACGTCGCTATTTATCTGCGTGGCGCTGATTCCGCCTTTGCGTCTCTTGGCTGATCGATTCCAAATCATGGACCATCCTGGCGAACGAAAAGTGCATCAATACCCTGTTCCCCGGGTAGGCGGCATTGCGTTCGCGGTAGGCGCCTATGCCAGCATCCTCTGGTGGGCTGTCCCAGACAGCACCACGCTGTTAGTTCTCTGTGGCGGATCAATTATTTTGGGATTCGGCGTATGGGACGATCGGGCGAATCTCAGCTACCGGATCAAAGTACTTGGGCAGTTGGCGGCGGCGCTTGTGGTTGTTGCGTTTGGTGGGATTCGTTTCGAAAGCGTCCCATTCCTGCTTGATGCGGAACTGCCGATTTGGGTTGGAGCTCCCGTCACAGTTCTCTTTCTAGTCGCCGCCTCAAATGCGGTAAACCTGGCAGACGGGCTTGACGGACTTGCCGGCGGCCTTTCATTTTTGACGCTTGCCGGCACGGCATACCTCGCCCATCTCTCGAACAACTCGACGGTATTGATCCTCGCCATCCCCTTCTTGGGGGGACTTTTGGGTTTTTTGCGGTACAACACATATCCGGCTCGAATTTTCATGGGCGACGGTGGCAGTCAATTGCTTGGATTTATCATTGGCGTGCTGGCCATTCACTTAACCGACTCGACCCATGGTCCATTCAGTCCGATCCTGACGCTCTTTCTGTTGGGATTGCCGTTCCTGGATACAGTCGGGGTCTTCGGACAACGACTCGTGGAGGGCCGATCTCCTTTTGTCGGTGACCGCACACATATTCATCATAAATTACTCGCCGTGGGACTCTCGCACTATGAGGCTGTGACGGTGATTTATGCCTTTCAGGCAGGTATGGTGGCGTTGGCCTATCTCCTTCGCTGGCAATCCGATTCGTTGATTATGTTGCTCTATCTCCTTCTGTCCGGCGCCGTCCTGGCTCTTTTTGTCGCTGCCGGGAGAGGATTAATTCCTGCTGCGGAACCGGATCATCCGCGGGTCCGATCGGAGAGATGGCTTTCAGATGTTTTCAGTCGCTCATGGGTACGAGATCTACCGATTCGGTTCTTGGCCGCTGTGGTTCCTCTCTTTCTCGTTGCGACGGTATTTCTTCCTGCCTACGTTCCTGATGATGTGGGCTATATGTCAGTCGTCCTGTTTTGCGTCGTGCTCCTCGGCCTCTCGCTACTGCCACAGTTGGCTCCTTACTTTGTCCGGGGGGGGCTCTACATGGGGAGTACATTCCTGTTGTATGTGAGTGATGCGTCATGGATGCAGGCAGGTCCTCCGATCCCATTTACCTACCATATGTTATTTGGCGCAATGGCTGTGATGGTTTTACTGTGCATGCGGTTCGACAGTCAGAGCAGGTTTCAGACGACGCCACTGGACTACCTCATGGTGTGCCTCGCCGTGATCGTCCCGTTCCTTCCAGAGATACATACGGACATCTCGGCATTTGGTCTTTTTGCGGCGAAGCTCATCGTGTTGTTTTTTTCGTTCGAGTTGCTGCTACACGCATTCTCGGATCGCGTGAAACAACTCGGACTCGTATCCTTGTGGGTGTTGTTTGGGTTGGGCATCCGGATGTGGCTCTAGTAGGAGAGGGGAACGTCGGAACCGTCGTCGAAGAATGGTTGATTGATAACCGTTCGACGGGTGCAGTTGTTTTCAGGCCGGCGACTAGGCTCACACCATGAATAACCAGTTCATCATCATAGTAGGTGTCGCTCTTACACTCGTGGCCTGCGGCGGGCCAGCGGAACGGAAGACCAAGTATCTCGCGCGCGCGCAGGGATACCTTGAAGCGGGAAACTTTCCAAAAGCTCGGGTGGCTCTGCAGAATGTGCTCATCGTCGATTCGAAATATGTCGCCGCCTACTATCTCCTCGCGCAGGTCGAGGAAAAGGAAAAGAATTGGCGAAACGCAGTCGGGCTGTATCAGCAGGTGGTGCAGCTTGCTCCTGATCATACCGACGCGTTAATCAGGCTGGCCAAATATTACCTGGAGGCACGTCTGACCGACCTGGTCGTCGTGACGGCCGACAAGGTACTCGCGATGGACCCACTGGATTCTCGAGCGAACGCTCTCAAGATTGCCGTGTTGGCTTTAGCCGGACAACAGTCTCAGGCAATAGCACAAGCCGAGGCGCTTCGGTCGCAGTTTCCAGCTGAACCAGACGTGGCGATCTTACTGGCCACTCTCTACGGCAAACAGCAGCATTATCGCGATGCGGAGACTATCTTGCGCCATGCGCTGGAAGCTCACCCAAAAGATATAGATCTCTTGAATAATCTGAGTACGATCCTGGTTCAGGCGAAGGATATGGATGGTGCGGAGAGGGTAGCCCAGCAGATGATTGAGGCAGAACCGGCAATTTTTGGTCATCGGATCAGGTTGGCCCGATTCTTCGACGAGCAAGGGGCGCATGAGAAGGCAGAGGGGATCTTACGCGAGGCCAGCGCACTTGATCCACAAAGTGAAGAACGGCATCTCGTATTAGCCGACTTCCTCGGCATCAGGAAGGCCCCTGGTGCTGCTGAATTGGTACTCCTTGAGGCGGCAACCTTGTTGCCCGATTCGACAAAGATTCAATTCGCGCTCGCGACGATCTATCAAGCAGGAGGAAAGATTGCCAAGGCGCGTGAGCAATATGTCAAGGTGGTCGTAGGCAATACACAGAAGCCGGCCGGCCTCGAAGCCAAGATCAAACTGGCTGAGATGGATCTTATCTCAGGCAATCAGGCAGAGGCAGCACGACAGGTTCAAGAGATCTTGAAGGAGAGCCCTCATTCGGCTGACGGACTGATACTCTCTGGCAGGCTCGCCTTAACCAGGGGAAATGGCAACGATGCCGCTCAGACGTTTCGCACCGTCTTGCGAGGCCAGCCAGAATCTGCAGCGCTGCATTTTCTACTCGGCCAGGCCTACCGACTGACCGGAGAGACCGATCTTGCAAAGGGAAGCTTCGAGCGCGCGGTGGCATTGTATCCCGGACAAGTCGAAGCCCGGCACTTGCTTGCGGCCTTAGAGAGCCAGGGCGGTCGTCACCGGGAGGCCCGCGTCCGACTCGAGGACCTCCTGAAGCAACGGCCCGACGACGTGGACGCACTTGAGCTGCTGTTGAACCTCGACCTGGTCACAAAGAACTGGGACGAAGCGGAACGCATGTTGACTCGTCTCAAAGCCCTCTCGAAAGATCCTGTCGTCCCCCTCATGGCGGAGGGACGACTGCGTCAGGCGCAAGGCCGACTCGACAAGGCCGGTGCGGCGTATGAGCGTGCGACGGTTCTTGCCCCGAACGATCCTGAGCCGTTGATGAATCTGGTGAAACTGGATATGGTGCAACAAGATGGCGGTCGTGCACGGACTCGCCTCGATGCCGTGCTCGCCGCACAACCGGACCATCTGTTCGCCCATGGGCTCATGGGCGAGGTGCTCGCCCTCACCGGTTATCCTCAGGACGCCGAGATCCAGTTTCAAGAGGCGGTCCGGTTGAACCAAAAATGGATTACGCCGTGGCTCGACCGGGGAGAATTATGGCTGTCACAGAAACAGCCGGACCGGGCGGTTCAAGTGATTCAGGCTGGCCTCAAGGTCAACCCGGACAGCGAGGAGTTGCACATGCTTCTCGCATCGGCCTATTCGACTCAAGGCCTGATCGATCTTGCCATCGACGCGTATGATGGAGCGTTGCGCCTGAATGCTCGCAACGTGCTGGCTGCAAATAACGTGGCGGTCATGTTGGTTGATTACAAGGGGGATCCACAGAGTGTACAGAAAGCCTTTGCGCTCAGTCAGGATTTCGAGAAAGATGCACCGCATCCGCTATTTCTGGATACGCTGGGTTGGGTACGGTTCAAAATGGGGCAACAGGAAGAGGGACTTCGTCTCATGAGGAAAGCGGTTGCTGAATCGCCTGAAGTCCCCATTCTGAATTATCATCTCGGGGTTGCGTACCATCAATCCGGGAAAACAGCAGAGGCTCGACGGTACCTCTCGAAAGCGCTGAAGAGTGCTGAGGCGTTTCATGGGCGTCATGAAGCAGAGCGGATCATGTCACAAATGAGGGGGTAATAAAGAGGTCATGTCTGGTTATTATCACGAGATGTTTCGCCGCATAGAATTGCGAATCCTGTTTCTCGTCATGCTGGCGATCGGTGGCGTCCCCTATGGGTCTGATGCCCTGGGATCCTCCCCCATCGCACCCGATGTCGATCCTGGCTATCGTCTTGGAGCTGAAGATGTCATGCTGATTTCTGTATGGAAAGATGAGCAGCTGACCAGAGAGATCGTGGTGCGGCCGGACGGAATGTTTTCATTTCCACTTGTGGGGGATATCCAGGCCGAAGATCGAACGGTTGAGGATATTCGTCTCGACCTCGTGAAGCGCTTGTCCAAATACATTCCGAATGCGAATGTCTCGGTAGCCGTCACGAAGGTGCTCAGCTACAAAGTCTATGTGGTAGGGCGAGTCAATAAGCCCGGCGAATACTTGATCGGCCATTATACCGACGTGCTTCAGGCCTTAAGCTTAGCCGGCGGGTTAACCCCGTTTGCCGCGGAGAATGACATCAAGATCGTGCGTCGGATCAAGGGACGCCAACAAACCTTTCCCTTTCGATATGGAGATGTGCGAAGGGGGAATGATCTCGAACAGAATATTCTTCTGCAACGCGGCGACGTCGTCATGGTGCCCTAAGGGTTGTGAGTTATATGCGATGGAATGATGTGGGTGGAGTCGGTGGTCGTTCGAGCAGGTGGAAGAACGCCTGTCGGTCGATCGTGTGGGTCTGTCTTCTAGGATGTGGAGTGGTAGGCCAAAGCGAGGCGGCCGAGTGGTCAGTATTGCCCTCGATTGGAGTCAAGGGACTGTACAACGACAATTTGCTGTTGACGCCACTGCCTCACAGCGAGACCTATGGTTATTGGGTGTCACCTGCAGCCGAACTGGCAGGGAAGACGGAACGCCTTGAAGTCAGTGGCCGGGTCGCTGCCGATTTCGTGTCCTACTATGGAGGGGAGGACAGCCGATTTACCAATGTCTTTCTTCCGGTGGCCGTGCGCTATAAGACCGAGCGAGATCTACTTGGGTTCACCGGGGGATTTACCCGCGACAATACGTTGATGGGTGAGCTTCTGACGACCGGCGTTGTCTTGCGATTTACACAGCGGAACCAGTGGAATGCCGCACCAACTTGGACTCGGACCTTGACGGAGAAGCTTTCCGTACAAAGCTCTTTTCAGTTTACCGATACCACGTATGAGAATGGCTTGCGTCTTGGCCTGGCAGACTATCAACTCCTTGGTGGAGCCGGTGGGCTGCTCTATCAGTTGACCGAACAGGACCAACTCCAACTTACCGGTTCGTACGTGAACTTCCATACGACCAACGCCCCCTCTGCATTTCGCGCCAGCTTTCCTGGTGCAAACCTGAGCCTGACCCATGCCTTTACGGAGACCCTGACCGGGACAGTGTACGGAGGCCCTCGTTTCGTGAGTTCATCCGTCACGGCGGTCAACGACAAAGTGACGTCTCAGAGCACCGTTTGGCTGTATGGCGCCAGCCTCGCGAAACAGTTTGAACGCACGTCGATTCAAGTGAACATGGCTCGGGATATTGTGCCGAGCGGGTTTGGCTTGCTGCTTCAAACGGACCGTGCAGGCGTGACCCTGTCGCATAATATTTCCGAAACACTGACTGGCTCCATCAACGGATCAGGGTATCTCGTCTCAGGCATCACGAAGCTCGCGGGAGGGAGCAGCTTTCCGGATGCCCGCTACTTCACGGCCACTCCCGCGATCGCCTGGAAGTTTCTGGAGTGGTGGAAGCTTGAGGTTTCCTATACGTGGCGACGACGCGAAGTGGATGGCTTCTCGGACTCAGCGATGTCCAATGCCACGATGTTCATGTTAACCTACTACCCTCCAAAGCTGTCGTTTTCCAACTAGACGTTTTACATGATGACAAACAGACCGGGCACACAGGAATCCGAACCCAGCCAGAGCCTCCAGTCCTACGTGGCTATGTTTCATCGTCGCCGGACGTTGATTGTCCTGGTTGCGACGGTGTTGTGTGTCCTCAGTCTCGCCGTCGCTTTTTTGTGGCCGCCGGTCTACAAGTCTATGGCGATGATACTGATCGAGGAACAGGAAATTCCATCAGAGCTCGTCCATTCGACGATTACCAGTTATGCCGATCAGCGTATCGAAACCATCAAACAACAAGTCATAAGCCGGACGACTCTGTGGAAGGTCGTGGAGCAATTCAATCTCTATCCGGACATGCGGCGGAGCAGCCCCGTTGAAGAAGTTGTGAAGCAATTCGCCAAAGACATCGCCGTCGAAGTGATCAGCGCCGACGTCGTGGACAAACGGACCCAACATCCCACGAAGGCGACCATTGCCTTCACCGTGGCGTACCAGAGTAGTTCGCCAGATTTGGCTCAGCAGGTCGCCCAGGAGCTGACCAGTCTGTTTCTGGGGGAAAATCTCAAGAGCCGTGAGCGTCAGGCGCAGGAGACCACCGCCTTCCTTCAACAAGAGGCGGAGAATTTGTCCAGGCACATCGGCGAAATCGATGGAAAGATTGCCCAGTTCAAGCGGCGGGCGAGCGGGGCGTTGCCGGAACTGATGCCGCTGAATTTGCAGCTCATGAGTCAGTCCGATCGAGAGCTCATGGACATCGACCAGCAGATTCGAACGCTTGAGGAGCGCAAAAGCTATCTTGAGGGGGAACTTGCAACCATCAAACCGAACACCCCGATCATGTCCGTAAGCGGAGAACGGATACTGGACTCATCCGAGCGCTTGCGAGGCCTGCGAGCAGAATATGCCGGCGCATCGGCCAATCTATCCTTCGACCACCCCGACATTATCAAGATGAAGCAGGAAATAGAGTCCCTCGAAAAGGAGACGGGGCAACTCCCTGAGGTTGAGGAAGCGGCCAAGCAGCTGACCAACGCCCGTGCGACGCTGGCCATCGCATCGGAGCGGCTTGGGAAAGAGCATCCAGATGTCGTGCAGGCTCAGAGAAAGATCGTTGCGCTTGAAGCGGAAGTCGGGCGGCTCAACGTGGTGACACGCAAGAGCGCTGCGCAACGACCGGAGAACCCGGCCTACATCAATCTCCAGGCCCAGCTGAACTCCGCTACCTCTTCCCTCGGCGCTCTGCGGGCGACGCGCGCGGCAGTGAAGCAGCGGCTCGAGGATTTTGCCACCCGCCTCGAACGGACTCCCCAGATGGAGCCCGACTACCTCTTCCTGACGCGCGACCGTGATACTTCGGGGCAGAAGTATCAGGAGATCCGGTCCAGGCTCCTCGAAGCGAAGGTCTCGGAAGGCTTAGAGGTTCGTCAAAAAGGCGAGAGGTTTTCTCTCATCGACCCGCCCACTCTGCCGGAGAAACCGGATAAGCCCAATCGGATCGCCATTGTTATTCTTGGGTTTATGTTCGCGATCGGCGGTGGCATCGGTTCCGGAGCCGTCGCGGAATTGCTGGACCATTCGATACGGACACCGGAGCAGCTTGCGCTGTTAACTCAGGCGTTTCCGCTATCCGTGATTCCCTTCATGCCGAACGAAGATGACCTCGCCAGGGCGATCACCCGGCATCGGCTCATGAAAACGGCAGGTCTCACTGTGCTGCTGACCGCCCTCCTGCTGATGCATCTCTTTTGGCGTCCGTTGGATGTCTTGTGGTTTGCCGCGCTCAAACGATTTGGCCTAGAGTAGGGGGAGGAGACATTGATGGACCGATTTCGAACGGCACTGCAGCTCCACAAAGACCAACAGGGTCAGTCTGGAAACAGGCCATCTACAGGAAAGGATGCCGCCGGCCATCAGCCCCCTCCTCCCATTGTCTATACCAAGACGAGGTCGCTGGCTATTCCACTTTCTGTGCTTCGCCAGCGGCGAGTGATGGCGGCATACGACAAGGGCCCCTTCGTCGACGCATTTAAGATTTTGCGAACTCAGGTCATGCATCGCCTTCGTGAAAATGCCTGGAATGTGTTGGGTGTCACCAGTCCGGGCCACAATGAAGGCAAGACGTTGACTGCAGTGAACTTGGCGGTGAGCCTTGCGATGGAGACAGCCCAGACGGTGCTTCTCGTCGACGCGAACCTCCGTCACCCTAGCGTCCATGAGGTCTTTGGCCTCAATGATTGTCCAGGCCTTGCAGACTACCTGCTGGACAACCAGCCACTTGAAGATCTCTTGGTCCATCCTGGGATCGGCCGATTCGTCCTGCTGCCGGGAGGAAGGGCGGTCTCCAATTCGACCGAAATTCTCACCTCGCCTAAAATGCTGGCGTTAGTTGAAGAGCTGAAACATCGCTACCCCTCGCGGATCGTGATATTCGATCTGCCCCCGCTGCTGCACACGGCCGATGTGCTCGCCTTCTCTCCCTACACGGATGCGCTGCTCCTGGTCGTGGAGGAGGGAAAGACGACGACCGAGGAGGTGCAACGTGCCCTGTCGCTGGTTAAAAAATCCCGTCCCGTGTTGGGAACGGTACTGAATAAGGCCGGGCAATTGGCCGCGACTCCTGCTAGCATGAAACAGTTACTGTCCCTGTAGCGCGGAAATCACCGAGGCCAGATCGCGAGCACTGTATGTACGAATCATTTTACGGACTTCGGGCGAAACCTTTCGCGCTCCTGCCGGACGGAGAGTCTCTCTATCCAGGATCGACCCATCGCGCCGCCTATAGCCTCCTGGAATACGGCCTGGTCAACGAAGCGCCGTTCATGGTCCTGACCGGGGAACCGGGAATGGGCAAGACCTCGCTCCTGCGAAAGTTGATTGCGGAGCATCACGACAAGTATTCGATTGGTTTTGTGACCAATGCGCGGTACGACGTGGAGCATCTCCTGCCTTGGATCCTCCTTGCTCTTGGCCTCAGCCAGAAGCGGTTGGACCCCGTGGAGGCCTACCATGTATTTTCAGAGTTTATGACTCGGGAATCGAAGCGAAACCGTCGCGTGCTGCTCATTGTCGACGAAGCGCAAAGTCTGGGGTCCGAGCTGCTGGAAGAATTGCGGCTCCTCTCCAATTTGAACGACGGTAAATCCCTGAAGCTGCAAGTCATTCTTTCCGGACAGCCCGACCTCCACACACTCTTGCAGCGGATCGACATGACACAATTCGCCCAACGTATTGTGGTCGATCATCACCTGGAGCCCTTCACCGAGGACGAGACCAGCCAGTATATCCTCCATCGATTGCACAAGGCCGGCGGCACCCAGACCATATTCACCGAGAGGGCCTGCGTGCTTGTCCATCGGTTGAGCAAGGGCATCCCTCGTTTGATCAATCAGATCTGTGATATCTCACTGACGTATGGTTTCGCGGAACAAACCGGCGTCGTCACGCACAATCTCGTCGCCCAGGCTGCCCTCGATCGAACCAGAGGCGGGATTCTTCCGCTCGGCAAGGTCGACGAACTCAGTGCTCTGGCAACCGCTACTGACGACTCAGCGGGCACTCCTATTGCGGCGCTCCAGCTGAACGTGCCGTCGTTTCGGCCAGAGGCATCAGTCGAGGATCCCCCTGTTCACCAATCGGTGGTAGCTCCGGATGTCCTCTACGGGCAGGCCGTGACATTGAGAAAAGAGAGACGCTTCAAAGAGGCCATCGAGGCGTTCAATCGTGTCAGTCAGGATCTATCGTATACGTTTAAGGCTACGGCACAAGCGGGGCTCTGTTATACGGAGTTGGAAGAATACCCTGCAGCGATCGAGACATTTCGCAGGGCATTGAGCGATCCGTCCGGGTCTCGCAATGAGGTCATCAATGTACAGTACTTCCTCGCACGAACTCTGGAATCGATCGGAGAGAGAGAGGAGGCGTTAATCCTCTACCAGCGCATTGTCCGGTCCAGTCCGGCGTTTAAAGACACCGCTGCGCGGGTGAAGCAATTGACGGTGCAGAACAAACGTCTCAAGAATGGAATCCGTCACGCGGACAGCAATGGCACGTGGTTCAGCCATGCGCTCGACAGCCTACAGCACCTGATCGGCAGCCGCCGATAGCAGAGAAGCATTTCCCGCGCACTACTGCCCGAGCTTGCTCATCGTATCGTACAGTCGTGTGACGTCCGTGAGCCCTTCCCACCGCAGAATTTCCATCGAGTCACTGACGTACCCGGGTGACCGCATCCCATTCAACACCGCGGTCACTCCTGGTGTGCTGGCCAACACCCATAAGGACTTTCGTGACAGCGACTCGTTATGCCGTGCCTGAGGCAGGAGGGGATTGAGGGCTGCCGATATTGAGGCCGCTCTCGTACGACTGCGCTCGGTCGCTTCTCTGCGGAGTCCACCCAACAGGGTGAGCAATTGCGGTACATAGCGATTGCGCCAGGCCTCCCACTGTGCAGTCGCCGTTCCGGTGAGTTGTTGAGAGAGGGCCTGCATCACTTGATTGAAATGAGGCGCGATCATTTGATGCTCGATCTGCTCCCAATGTTCCAGTCCTTGAATCTGAGGCCGCACGCGGGTCAGTTCACTCGCCCAGGTGAAGAAGTCGGCAGGGGGCATGCCTTGACCTCTCTGTTGAAGGTTTGGGGCAATGTCCTTGCGGTATTCCTCTTCAAGCGCTGCAACCGTTTGGCATTGCCGCTCGAAATCTACGGGATCGCCTTGGAGTGGAAAATCTGCCAACCGAAGCACCCCGCTCTTTTTCGTCGGCATGGCATTGAGCGGGCGATTGACCAAGACCGCGATACCTTCTTGCTGCGCCAGCGCCAACACCGTCTCCTGCTGATCCCTGCCGGTATTTGGCGTCAGTAGGGCGCCTGCTTCATAGAGATTCATGGGGCATTGCAGCACCCCGAAGTGATGGCGCTCCAGGCCCAGTGCTTTCGCAGCAGATCGTGCCGCGTCGTATAGGCGAGAGAGCGACGTCGCCTCGGCATTCGACGGATCTGCCGTGACCGTATTCGAGGACACGCCGTAATAACTGATCCGTCCTGCCGCGACTTGCGACTCGAAAAATGTGAAGGCCTGTTCGATCCGTCGATAAAAGGCTTCCCGCGCCATCACGAGATCGCCACCGTCATGATGGGCGGCTTCGGACAGAAAGTATTCCGGATTATGGAGTAAGCAGATATCGAGCGTGGCAAGCCCGAGCCGGTCCAGTGACAGGGTCAGCTGATCGGCTAGATACTCCGGATGGATACAATGCCAGATGCCCTCGCCATATTTGACCATGTCAGGGTAGGGGCGTCCGGCCTGTTCTCGCGTCTCCGCCTGTTTGAGATTCTGCCCCTGCACGTAGCCGATCTTCGAGACGACGATCACTTCCTCTCGCGTCAGCTCTCCGCTTTTGAACAATTCGTCTAAGACAGAACCGACCAGGCGCTCACTATCGCCATCCATATAATTCGTCGAGGTGTCGATGAGATTGACACCCTCTCGTAACGCCGTCTTCAGCGCCTCTCGCTGTTCCGGTTCCCTGGTATCGACCCGATAGGTGCCAAATCCCAGCCGGGATGTCGTGAAGCCGCTGCTGCCGAACCGGCCATACCCATGTTCCATGTGACCGGCATGGCGTGATTGGCTGACCAGGCGTGCGGCATATCTGGCTGTCCCTTCAGGGCTTGCGGCCCCTGGGTGTGCGGTTCCTTGCAACAGTGTCTGTGGGGCTGTTTGATCCGTTCGTCGCGACTCGGCCCGCAATGCCTCGGTGACATCCTGTGGATCGGTGAGGGGACGCTGGCATGAAAAATTGCGGCAGATATAGAGGGCAGCTTTTCCTTCTACCAACCCCTTGCCGGAGAGCAGGGGATGAGTGGACGGCTTGCCGGTTCCATCGCTGGAGGCAATCACACGATGTGGAAGGAACACCTCGCGCACCGCGCGCTGCAGTGCCTCCAATGCCGGATCGTTCGGGGCTCCTACAAACGCTAATTCAACCGGCCCTTCGGCCAGGAGATCCACAACGGCGAGACTTTTCGCGAAGGCCCTCGGATAGCGGGCCATCTGGCGGCCGTAGACACGAATCCCGGCAATCGCCGCCTCGCGCAGATCCTGGCGATCGTAGTGGTACGAAAGCCTGGCAAGGGCGGAGACTGTCACGGCGTTGCCACTGGGCGTTGCACCGTCCGCGCCCTCGCGCGCTCGGATAATCAGCGGTTCATGCGTCTTCGCAGTCGTGTAGAAGCCTCCCTGGTCCTCATCGCGAAACGAGTCCACGATCCGTTCTGCCAATTGAAGCGCGGCGGCGAGATAGCGTTCCTGCCCGCAGGCTTCATAGAGGTCGATCAATCCTTCTGCGAGATAGGCATAGTCTTCCAGGACTCCGTCGAGATGGGCCCGGCCCTTCCGCGACGTGCGGAGGAGCGTGCCATCGGAGGTCCGATGTGTCTGCAAGAGAAAGTCTGCTGCCTTCATGGCTCCATCGATGTAGCGGCGATTTCCGAATACTCGGCCTGCTTCAGCCATTGCCGAGATCATCATGCCGTTCCAGGCGGTAATGATTTTATCATCGAGTCCTGGCGGAACTCGCTCCTGGCGCGCGCGATAGAGGAGGGGGCGCACGCGAAGGATGGTTTCGTCGAGTTCATCGACGGTGAGATCTAATTCCTTCGTCACGGCCTTGATGGGCCGCAGCCGATTCGGAATGCTCCGATGTTCCCAATTGCCCTGATCGGTAATGTCGTAATAGGCGCAGAGTCTTCGAGTGTCTTCGGCATTCTGCAGCACGGCCTGAATTTCTGCCGGTGTCCAGATAAAAAACTTTCCTTCGACGCCTTCCGAGTCCGCATCCGTCGCGGAGTAGAATCCTCCGGCAGGATCGGTCATCTCCCGGAGAATATAATCGAGCACGTCCGTTGTGACCTGTCGATAGGAGGCTTGTTGGGTGACTTGGTAGGCTTCCACGTAGGTCTTGGCCAGCAGGGCATTGTCATAGAGCATCTTTTCGAAATGAGGAACCAGCCATCGCTCGTCGGTGGAGTACCGCGCGAACCCGCCACCGATATGATCGTAGATCCCGCCTGCCGCCATCGCATCGAGCGTGCGGGTGACCATCTGCAACGTGCGGTTCTCTCCTGTTCGACGATAACAACGAAGGAGCAACGAGAGCCCCGCGGAAGGTGGAAATTTCGGGGCACTGCCGAATCCGCCGTGCTGCTCGTCGAAATCCTCGAGAAATTGAGCCACCGCGTCATCCAGTACGGAGGCACTCACGGAAACGGGCGATACCGCCGTGAGTTCCTTCTTCAATCGTTCGGTCAATTGACGCGCTTGATTCGTGAGCGCGGCGGCATCCTTCTCCCATGATTCGGCAATTTTCTTGAGCAGGCTAGGAAACCCGGGACGGCCCCATCGATCGTCGGGCGGGAAATAGGTCCCGGCGAAAAACGGTTCCTGGTCTGGCGTCAGAAAGACCGTCATCGGCCATCCGCCCTGGCCGCGATTCATGGTTACCGTCGCCTGCATGTAGATCTCGTCGAGATCGGGGCGTTCCTCCCGATCGACTTTGATACAGATAAAGTGCCGGTTCATGAGCGCGGCAATGGCCTCGTTCTCGAACGATTCCCGTTCCATCACGTGACACCAGTGACAGGCCGAATAACCGATAGACAGGAGTATGGGACGATTGTGTGTTTTCGATGCCTGTAAGGCCTCCGGTCCCCAGGGATACCAGTCGACCGGGTTCGTGGCATGCTGGAGGAGATAGGGACTGGTTTCGTGAATGAGGCGATTCGTCTTGCCGGAGTTCGATGGATTAGTCATGGCTCACGGTAGCATCAGCCTCAGAGAGGGGTCAACCGGTGGAAAAGGAAGAGGCCTGCAATCTCATGATTGCAGGCCTCTTCAGAGTCGTTCAAGTCAGGCTTGCCTACTCAGACAAATGACGTATGCCGTCATTACCTGCCCTTGTCCTTCTTCTCTTCGCCGGCGAAGGAAGGCGCGCTGAACGTCACTGCCACTGCCACTGCCATGATTGCCATCAACATGCTCTTCATAGTCTGTCACCCCCGTTGAATGTTAGTGTTAGGATGCGGTCTACCCATCCACGTAGGGTAAACGGGCGCACGGTAGCGAAAATAGCCCCCGTTATCAACCGGGAATGTCGGTATGTTGTTGCCGAGCCGATGACACGAATACACAGGATTTTCCGGCTCGAACTTCCCCTATGGTAGGCTGTTGATGAAGGACCGACCATGACCGACATTGGGCCCTATTCCAACTACCGCCTGACTGTTCGCCTCCAGCTCGCCAACACCCCGGGCATGTTCGCAAAAGTGGCTGCGCTCTTGGCCGAAGAAGGTGCCAACCTCGGCGCAGTCGACATTGTCTCGGCCACCGCCGATTGTATGGTACGCGACGTGACTTTCGACGTCCGGGACGAAGCCCATGGGGAGAAGGTGCTTGCCCGGGTTGGGGCATTGCCAGACGTACGAGTCCTTTCCGCGTCAGACCGGATCTTCCTGCTGCATCTCGGTGGGAAAATCCGAGTTCAAAGCAAGGTCCCCGTTACGACAAGGAATGTCCTGTCGATGGTCTATACGCCAGGCGTCGGTCGCGTCTCCCAAGCTATCGCGAAGGACAAAACCAAAGCCTATGCCTTTACGAGTAAAAGCAACACGGTCGCCGTAGTCACCGACGGGTCTGCGGTGCTGGGCCTGGGGAATCTCGGCCCGGAGGCAGCGTTACCCGTGATGGAAGGCAAGGCCATGCTGTTCAAGGAATTTGCGGGAATCGACGCCTGGCCGATTTGTTTGAATACGCAAGATCCCGATGAGATCGTTCGCACAGTTCAGGCGATTGCTCCAGGGTTCGGCGCGATCAACCTGGAAGATATCAGTTCACCTCGTTGTTTCGAGATCGAACGCCGCTTAAAGACATCTCTGGATATTCCGGTTATGCATGACGACCAGCATGGCACTGCCGTGGTGCTCCTTGCCGCATTGACCAATGCGCTCACCGTCACGGGAAAACGGATAGAGGACATCCGCGTGGTCGTCAACGGTCTCGGGGCCGCTGGAACCGCCTGCTGTAGAATGTTGCTGGCGGCAGGTCTCTCGCATCTGATCGGATGTGAAGCTCGAGGGATCGTCTTACGAGGAGACGGCGAACAATTACGGGCCTGCCGAACGGATCTCGCCGCCTGTATGACTCACGACCGTCCCCAGGGCTCACTGCGAGAAGCCCTCAAGGGAGCCGATGTCTTCATTGGCTTATCCGTCGGCAACGTCGTCACAGCGGAAGATCTGGATCTGATGGCAGCTGATCGCATCGTCTTTGCGATGGCCAATCCCGACCCGGAAGTCCCTCCTCAATTGGCGGCCTCCCACTGCCGGATCTTTGCGACCGGGCGTTCGGACTATCCGAATCAAATCAACAACGCGCTCGCATTTCCAGGTATCTTTCGCGGGGCGCTGGATGTGCAGGCGCGCGACATCAACGAAGCGATGAAACTCGCTGCGGCCAAGGCCCTGGCTGAGACCATTCCCGCGTCGGCTCTGAGCGAGGACTACATCATCCCAAGCGTGTTCGATAAGGACGTCGTGCCACGTGTGGCCAAAGCCGTGGCGGCCGCTGCACGTGACTCGGGCGTCGCCCGCCGCCGCACCAAAATCAGCGACGACTTCGCCTCGCGCTGACCCGTATCCCGCGTCGATCACGCTATTTCCCTGGCCCTTCTGGCACGCAACCTGGCTGTGCTACAATGCGCGCCCAGGGAGCGAGTCCGGTTCAGATGGCATTTTCACAAAGCAAACTTATTAAGTTTCAGAGCGGGATGAGGCGACGGATCGATTCGTTGCGTCCGAAGGCCGAAGAGAGCTTGGATCTCGCCGTCGACACGATGATGCAGGAGCGAGTCGATAGCTTCTTTCGTGTGGAAGAGGGGCTGGAGGAAATCATCAAGACGCTGGTCCAGATTGAAGAAGAACTTGGGGAGATTCGCGATCTTTCCGGCGCTATGCGCCTGGAATCCCGGCTTGAGTTTGTCGAAGACCGCTGGGACGATTTTGATAGCGAGATACGAGAACGCCCCCGTCGCCGCCGCAAGAAAGTCAGCCTGGCCGATATGTTGAAAGCCGCCGGTGGGGGAGGCGACCCATCGCAAGGGCCCAGCGGCATCAACAACGCAATGGATGCCTATGCCGCGATGGGCGTCGAGTTCGGGAGTTCGCTCGCCGAAGTCACCGCGTCGTTTCGTCACAAGGCGAAACAGCTCCATCCCGATTCGAATAACGGCGATCGGAGCGCCGAACCGGAACTCCGCCGCATGCTGGAAGCCTATCAGTTCCTGAAGGAATACTTGAGCCTCAGTAACGTCGAGCCGCCACGGAGGCCGGACGCCACCTATAACCCAACTGAATGAGAGCCTTGTGACATCTAAACCACCGATGCAGTATGTGACCGACCAGCATGCCCTTGAAACCCTCTGCCTCACCTTACGGCAGAGTCCTCGATTGGCACTGGATACGGAATTCGTCGGGGAAGACACCTTTATCCCGCGGCTCGAACTGATCCAAGTCGCCACGGCCGCAACCGCCGCCGTCATCGATTTTCCCGCCGTGCAGGCGAGCGGATCGCTCGACGCCTTCTGGGAGCTCGTCTGCGACCCGAAGATTGAAAAAATTGTGCATGCCGGACGGCAGGATCTCGATCTCTTTGCCACCCATGCCGGACAGATCCCGAAGCCGTTTTTCGATACGCAGATCGCCGCCGCCATGGTCGGATATGGCGCCCAAGTCGCCTATGCCAACCTGGTCCAGCGCCTCCACGGCACGAAGCTGGAGAAAGCCCATACCTTTACGAACTGGAGCGCGCGACCGCTTTCCGATGACCAGATCGCCTATGCCCTAGAAGATGTCGAGTTTCTGCTGCCGATTCATACGCACTTACAGGATCGCCTCAACAGCCTTGGCCGGTTGGAGTGGGTCAGTGAGGAGTTTGCCCGCCTCGAGTCGGCGGTCGGTGAAAAGAGTCGCGAGCCTCAAGAGCGCTACCAGCGCATACGCGGGTGGGATACACTCAGGCCCAAAGGAGCCGTGGTGCTTCGTGAATTAGCGGCCTGGCGAGAAGCGGAAGCCCGACGCCGGAATGTGCCTCGCGGACGTGTCATGCGGGACGAGGTCCTGCTCCAACTCGCACGCCATCCGCCCAAATCGGTGCATGAACTCCGTGGTCTCCGCGGCGTCCATGCTTCCGAGGTCGACAGGCATGGCGAACAACTGTTGGCCACCATCAACGCCGCCTTGGCTCTGCCACCGTCGGTCTGGCCTGAGGTTCCACGCGAACGGAAGCCGGACCCTGAGTCGACGGGCATCGTCGAATTGCTACAAGCCGTGCTGAAGGCCCGTGCGGCAGAGCAGGGAATCGCCCCCACCATGTTGGCCACCAGTTCAGATCTCCAAATACTCGTGGAAGCCAAACAGAACCGGAGCACTCTCGATGTCCCCATTCTTCGTGGCTGGCGCCGGCAACTGGTCGGGGACCTGCTCCTCAAAGTGCTGGATGGCGACGTCATCATCACCGTAGACCGAACCTCCGGTGCGCTCCGCATGTCCCAGGACGGTCTCTCAATCGCAGCAAGCTGACGGGTTCGACCGGCGCATCAACATGAAACGTCGCGTGACGGCTACAGCAGCTCTTTCACCGACTCCGCGGGTCTGGCCAAGATGACCCGCTCGCCTTTTTCGACAATCGGACGCTGAATGAGATCAGGATGGGCGATCATCACGTCGAGCCATTCATCGTCTGACAGATTCTTTTTGGCCAACCCCAGTTCTTTATAAATCTCTTCTTTGGTCCGCAAGATATGTTTGGGCGTGAGCCCCGCCTTCTTTAATAGGCGTTTAAGGAGCGCCTTTGTGAATGGCGTCTCGTAGTAGTTGATGGCTGTAAAGGGTGTGCCACTCTCTTTTAATAATTGCACCGCCTGGCGGCAGGTGCTGCAAGTCGGTTTCTGGTAAATTGTGACCTCGGCCATGCTACACTCCTTGTTCCAGCGTCTTCACTGCCTTGACGCCATTTTTACCCATGTGATACATCATCATCGATCGCCTCGACTGAATGTCTACTATGCCAACACCAATTTTCGGAACGAGCTCCACCGGTCAGTTTTCCTGTGCCTCAGACCTGCAACATACCTTACGGGATCTCCGCACGAAGCGGAAGGGACAGCCGGTCTTCGTCCTCGGCCATGTATTGGCTAGAAAAGGGCAGGAAGGCGTCTTCGAGGTCTTTAACGACCGCCTCGCCATCGTGAAGTTTTCCGACGGCGGTGCGATCGGGTATGACCCGCTGGAGCTGCTCTTACCCACCGATATCGACGACAAAGGCATTGCGTACTTCGAAATTCGCCCCTGCCGGCAGTGCGAACAACTCTTCTCCCTGACAGCCCAGGAATGCGACGCCGCAGAAGAGCCCACCTCTTGTCCTGAATGCCGTTGCGCCTAGCCACGCTCATCTAGTCGACGAACGGGGCGATCTCGATCGCTTTCTTAATCAGACAATCGCCCGCAAACGACTGCAGCGACATCGGCAACATGCTGGCGTTGACGACATGCACCGTGACAACCTGAAAGCCTTCAGTCACTTTGTATCCTTGAATTTTCATCGCATGACAGATTTCGAGCTTTTTCCAAATCAGATTATTCAGGATCGTCTCCGACGCCAGTAGCGTGAGATCAGAAACTGCGTCATTGATGGAGACTTTCGCCGGTATCCGTGCCTTGTCTTTCGGCGCCTCTCTCACGACGGCAAAGGCCAGAACCTCTCCGTCAGCCTGAGCCAAGGAGCCTGTCCCGGCAGCAATCAGGCAGGACAGCGCGAGCAGTAACGACAGCTTCTGAGTCATCGCTTCCCTCCTTGGTATACCCACTTCCTTACGTGAATCGATCACACCTGGATGGTCCAGGCGGACGTCGCAAGGGAGGGAGCGGCCATGCCTCCGTGGCTCGCGGCTCGTTCCTGCCGACGAAGAACAGGACCGGTAAGGACATCGGGCGTTCCCTCTTCATGCATAGCTGGCAAATGCAGTATGCCAATCGGTCGAAGCCATTTCAAGATCACGCCAAGGCCAAACATGATAAACTCGCTCGACGCGTTCTCACTCTTGCGACGTAGGTGAAGGAGCACGATTATGCCTCATGATTTTATGCCGGGGCTCGCGGGCGTGCCTGCAGCCAAATCTGCAATTAGCGATGTAGACGGCCAACGCGGTGTGCTGGAATATCGCGGCATTCGTGTTGAAGAATTATGTCGTCGATCCTCCTATCTTGAAACCGCCTATCTGTTGCTCTTCGGTCACCTGCCTACTGCGACGGAGTTTGCACAATGGCAGGAAGATATCGTCCATCACCGCCGCGTGAAGTTCAAGATCATCGACCTCCTGAAATGCTTGCCGGAACAGGGCCATCCCATGGATGCCTTGCAAGCAGCCGTTGCGGCCTTGGGCATGTTTTATCCTGGCAGGAACGTGCAAGACATCGAGAACAACTACTGGTCGGCCGTCAGACTTGTGGCCAAATTGCCCACGATCGTTGCCGCATGGGCGCGCCTTCGGCATGGAAACGAATATATTCCACCGCGCGACGATCTCGGCTTTTCCGAAAACTTCCTCTATATGCTGACGGAGAAGGAGCCACTTCCTCTCTGGGCCGAGATTTTCGACGACTGCCTGATCCTCCATGCGGAACATACGATGAATGCCTCAACCTTCACCGGCATGGTCACGGCTTCGACGCTGGCCGATCCCTATACGGTCGTGGCCTCCGCGATTGGGGCGCTGAAGGGGCCGTTGCATGGCGGAGCCAATGAAGAAGTCGTGCAGATGCTGAAGCTGATCGGCGAACCGGGGAAGGTTCGATCGTACCTTGAAGAACGGAAAGGCGAGAAGCAGAAACTGATGGGCTTCGGCCACCGGGTGTACAAGGTGAAAGATCCCCGGGCAACAATCCTCCAGACGCTCTGTGAACGGCTCTTCAAGGCATCCGGCAGTTCACCGTTGTATGAGGTTGCCCTGGAGGTCGAGCTGGTCGCGGAAGAGCTGCTGAAGGGGAAGGGGATTTATCCCAATGTCGACTTCTATTCGGGAATTCTCTACGAGAAAATGGGCATCGAGACCGATCTCTTCACACCCCTGTTCGCGATGGCTCGGGTCTCAGGGTGGTTAGCCCATTGGCTGGAACAGCTGAAGGAAAATAAACTCTACCGACCGGGCCAAATCTACTCCGGCGAGCACAACCGAACCTATGTCCCCATGGGCGAACGCTAGCCTTCCCCCCTTGACTCTGTGGCAGCCAGAGTTATCTCGTTCGGTGAGACGAACGGCGCGCGCACAGAGTCATTCTGAGACAGTCCATATATATGAGAGGGAGGTCTGCTATGACACTCGTACGGTGGGATCCGTTTCATGAACTTGAAGAGATGTCGAATCGGTTACATCGAATGTACAGCCGTCCGGCTCCGCCGCAGACGAACGGCAAGGAAGCGATCGTCGTCGCCGACTGGGCGCCATCCGTGGATGTCAGCGAAACGGACGGAGCGTACCAGATCAAGGCGGAGATTCCTGACGTGAAGAAAGAGGATGTGAAGGTGACGCTGGAAGATGGTGTGCTCACCATCCAGGGCGAGCGCAAGTTTGAAAAAGAAGAGCAGGGAAAGAAATACCATCGGGTCGAGCGGTCCTACGGGAGTTTCGTTCGCAGCTTTACCTTGCCCGATCTCGTCGATGAGGCGAAGGTAAAGGCCGAGTTCAAGGACGGCCTCTTGAACCTCACGCTGCCGAAGTCCGAAAAGATTAAGCCGAAAGCGATTGAGGTTACGGTCGGCTAATCGGTCCCCATCCCTTCCGGCTGGAATAGAGGCCCGCTTCGGCGGGCCTCTTCTTTTGGCTGACGACTCTCACCATTCCCAAGGACGGCTAGAAAAGTCGTTGCAGGTGGAATACCTTGAGGAGGCTCAAAAAGGCTGTTCAGCAAGGCCGCAGACGATGAATGCACCGAAGGCGTAGCCCCTGGCTACGTTGAGGATGCATTCGAGTCGAGAGCGCAGCTGACGGACTTTTTCAGCGTCCGCTCGATCGACCAACGCCCTTGTGCAAGCAGGTAGCCAACGTTTATCATGTCGCCCGCGGCAGTTGAGAACACTTACAACGGAGTAGGACGCATGAAGAAAATAGCGGCAGCGACTCAATCATTACCTGCGACGAGAATGGAACGCGATACCATGGGCGAACTGGCTGTGCCGGCCACGGCCTATTATGGTGTCCAGACCGCCCGCGCCATTGAGAACTTCCCGATCAGCTCGTTACGATTTCCCCGCGCCATGATCCGGGCCATGGGCATGGTCAAGCGCGCTGCCGCGACGGTCAATCAGTCGCTGGGGCTCCTCGACAAAAAACCGGCAGATGCGATCAAGCTGGCCGCAACTGAAGTCGTCGACGGGAAGCTCGATGCCGAGTTCCCCGTCGACATTTTCCAGACCGGCTCAGGCACCTCGACGAACATGAACACCAACGAGGTGATCTCCAATCGTGCCACCGAGCTGTTAGGCGGAGCCAGAGGCAGTAAGTTGGTACATCCCAACGATCACGTCAATCTGGGCCAATCCAGCAACGACGTGATTCCCACGGCCATTCACATTGCCGCCGGGGAGATGATGCAGCAGCAGCTCATTCCCGCACTCACCCGTTTACAGAAATCGCTCGCGCGCAAAGCCAAGGAGTTCGACAAGATCGTCAAGATTGGCCGTACCCATTTGCAGGATGCCACGCCGGTGCGGTTGGGCCAGGAGTTCGGCGGCTATGCACGCCAGATTGAATTGGGCATTCAACGAGTCCGGCGGGCACAAGAAGCGCTCAGCGAAGTCGCGCTCGGCGGCACCGCGGTCGGCACGGGGCTCAATTGCCATCCGAAATTCCCAGCCAAGGTCATGGCCATCGTGTCGAAAGAAACCGGTTGCACGTTTAAAGAAGCGAAGAACCATTTTGAAGCGCAGTCCGCACAGGATTCGCTGGTCGAGGCGAGCGGGGAATTAAAGACTATCGCGGTCAGCCTGATGAAGATTGCCAACGATATTCGTTGGCTCGGTTCCGGTCCGCGTTGCGGACTCGGCGAAATCAATCTGCCGGAGACACAGCCCGGTTCGTCCATCATGCCGGGCAAAGTCAATCCGGTGATTGCCGAATCCGTCACAATGGTCTGCGCCCAGGTGATCGGCAACGACGTGACTGTCACAGTGGGGGGCCAGGCCGCCAACTTTGAGCTGATCGTCATGTTGCCGGTGATGGCCTACAATGTATTGCAGTCCATCGAACTCCTCTCGACCGCCTCCACCAATTTCGCCGTCAAATGTATCGACGGCATTAAAGCGAACGAAGAACGCTGCCGGAGCCTGATCGAGGAAAGCCTGGCCATGTGTACGGCCCTGGCCCCTGAAATCGGGTACGAAGCGGCGGCAAAACTCGCCAAGGATGCCTACAAGTCAGGCAAGACCGTGCGGCAAATGGCCAAAGAGCAGAAAGTACTTTCTGAAAAACGTCTCACCGAGTTGCTCGATCCCTGGCGCATGACCATGCCTGGCGGACCAGTAGGGAGCGCTGGAGGGTAGACTTCCCTTTGACAGCTCAAAATGCCCTATGCTAAAGTCCGCGGAACTGTTGATCTTCTAGACATTTATCTGTCAATTTAATCTAGGAAATTACGCATGAGCGCAACGAATTCCCATGTGATTATTGTGGTCGGCGCAGGGCCGGCAGGTATGGCGGCAGCCAGTTCTTTGGCAAAGGCCGGCCATGAAGTGATTATTCTCAATCGGGACATTAAGTTCGGTGGATTAGCCGAATATGGAATTTTCCCTGCGAAACTCAAGCTTCGCGGGGGCTTGAAGAAGCAATACTGGGACCTGCTTAAACAACCCAATGTCCATTACTTTGGCAATGTCTCGGTCGGCAAGGGGAAAGACCTCACGGTCGAGGACGTGCGTGCCCTCGGTGCGAGTGCCGTCGTCTTTGCGATCGGCGCGCAGGGCACTAAAGCGATCGGCGTGGAAGGGGATTCGGCCCAGGGCGTGTTTCACGCGAAGGATGTGGTCTACCACTTCAATCGGCTCCCGGGGTTCGGCGATCGTCCATTTGAGATGGGGAAACATGTGGCGATCATCGGGGCCGGCGATGTGATGGTCGATATCGCTCATTGGCTGACCCGCTATAAAAAAGTTGAGCGCGTGACGGCCATCGTGCGGCGTGGACCGGCTGAGCGTAAGTATAATCCGAAAGAAATTCGTGCGGTCTGTGCCAACATGGATGTAGACGGAATCACCAAGGAAGTGGCCAGGATTAAGGACCGCCTCGCTGCGGTCGGCCAGAACGCGGACGAGATCCTCAAGTCTCTGACAGACGAGTTTGTCAAGTGCGAACCGAAAGTCAGCGACACTAAAATGGGCTTCAAGTTCTTGGCTTCGCCGAAACGTATCCTGGTGGATGCCAACAATCGCGTGCGCGGGCTGGAGATGGAAGACAATAAGCTGGAGTCGAAAGGGACTGATACGGCGGCCGTCGGGCTGAAGCAGTTATATGAGTTCCCCTGTGACGCGGTGATCTTCGCGGTCGGCGACAAGGTCGATGAGACCGTCGGGCTCCCCTATAAGAGTGGCCTATTTGTGACGAACCCCACCAAGACCACCAACGATCCAGACGATGCGCTCTTTCAGGCCTTCGATGAGACGACCGGCAAAGTTGTGGACGGTGTCTTCCTGACTGGTTGGGCCAGGAAAGCCAGCGAAGGGTTGGTCGGCATCGCGAAGCGTGACGGAGATTGGTGCGCGGAAGTCGTGACCCGCTATCTCTCATCCAACGTGCCGCATAGCCATTCCGGGGCGAAGGTCGTCCTGGATAAGCTGGCGACAGCCCTCGTGCACCATAAGAGTCACCCGGTCGATGCGAAGGGGCTCCGCGCACTTGAATCGATTGAGCATACGCACCAGGGTGAAACCGATTGTATCGGGGTGTTCAAATACGCAAGCAACAGGGAGATGATCGATCTGATCGAGAAGGGGAAGTCGTAACGAGGCCACGAGCCATCAGCTTGCGCTAGCCGTCCCCCCACTTCAGCTTTTCACGCAAGACTTCATAGTATCCGCTTTCCGGGAAACGAATCAGTCTCGTCCGGTGTTCGGACATCTTGAGCTCAACCGTATCGCCCTGGACCATCGCCACGCCGACTTGCCCGTCTGACGTCGCCATCGCACCATCGTCTCTACTCGTCAACGTGATTTCAATTTCTGCGGTTCCTGGAACGATCAGCGGACGATGCGTCAGGGTGTGAGGACAGATGGGGGTCACCATGAGTGATTGGACTGCCGGGTCAATGATTGGCCCTCCAGCCGAGAGAGAGTAGGCGGTCGATCCTGTTGGTGTACTGACGATGACGCCATCGCCACGCAAATTCGTGACGAACTGGCCTTGAATGGAAATCTTCACCTCGATCATCCGGGCCAGGGTCCCTTTGCTAATCACGACATCGTTCAGCACCACGCCACGTGCGACGGTTTCTCCATGCCGATGGATATGCGTCTGGAGCATCAACCGCTCATCGAGTACGAAGTCATTGGCAAAGACGCGTTCAAGGGAGGGATACAAGTTCTCCAGCCGGACTTCGGTTAAGAATCCCAAGCCTCCCATATTGACGCCGAGGATCGGGATGCTTCGTTCCCCGGCAAGCCTGGCCGCGTTGAGCATGGTTCCATCGCCGCCTAGGACGAGCAGCACATCCGCTTTGCTTGCCAGTTGAGTTTTCTGCAGACCCCCTTGCTCGCCGAGCAAGGCTGCCGATGTCGTATCTAAGATGACACCAATACTTTGGGCCCTGAGCCAGGTGACGACGTCCTGCAGGGTATTTTTGATTTCGGGAAACTTTGGCTTGGTTAAGATCCCGATACTTTTATTTTTCATTGCGAGAGCCCTGACATACCGCTATTAAGATACTGGTGAAAAAGTCCGAGATTGTATCGGGAGGGTTCTTTTGAAGTCAACGAACCGGATCCGCTCAAGCCGCCATCTCCAGAATGGGATCTCGTCGAATTTCAGGCTTGTGTGATTGTCTCGTAGCCTTGACACCCAAAATCCTTCTAGTTAAGATTAGGTCAAGTTTTTCGATAGGTTTGCGCAGATGGAACTGGTCATAGGTTTCACCTAAAAGGAGGCAGGATGTTCGAACGATTCACGGACAAGGGTCGGAAGATCATCATCCTCGCACGGGAAGAGGCTGAGCGTCACCAAAACGACTACCTCGGGACCGAGCATCTCGTCCTCGCGATTCTCCGTGAGTCCGATGGGATTGCGCTGATGATCTTGAAAAAGATGGGGCTCTCGACTGAACAAATCCGTTTGGAAATTGAACGGAATTTGCCAGGAGGGGGGACCACGATGACCTTTGGGGAAATCCCATTCAGCCCCCGGGTCAAAAAAGTTATCGAATACGGGGTCGAAGAAGCCCGTCTCCTTGGACACAATCATATCGGCAGTGAACACCTCTTATTGGGTCTGCTCCGAGAAGAGGAAGGGATCGGCGGGAAAATCCTTCGCAGCTTAGGCGCCAATCTCCTGACCGCCCGACAGTTGACTGTCACATTCTTACGGAAGTCCGCCCCTCGCGAGCGCGACCGGAAGAGCAACACTCCGGCACTCGACGAGTTCGGGCGTGACCTGACCCAGTTGGCCCAGGAAGGGCATCTGGATCCTGTCATCGGTCGCGCCGACGAAATCGAGCGTGTATTACAGATTTTGAGCCGCCGGTCGAAAAACAATCCTGTACTCATCGGTGAAGCCGGGGTCGGCAAGACCGCTATTGTCGAAGGTCTTGCCCAGCGGATCGTTCAGTCTGAAGTGCCGGACAACCTTCTCTCACGGCGCGTCATTGCACTCGACCTCGGAGCATTGGTTGCGGGGACAAAGTATCGCGGCCAATTCGAGGAACGACTGAAGGTCGTCATGAAGGAAATCGTCCAGGCCGGCAACATCATCATCTTCATTGATGAACTCCATACCTTGGTGGGAGCTGGGGCGGCAGAGGGATCGATCGATGCGTCCAACATGCTCAAGCCGGCATTGTCGCGTGGGGAGATTCAGTGCATCGGTGCCACGACGCTTGATGAATACCGAAAGCACATTGAGAAAGACGGGGCGCTCAAGCGGCGATTCCAGCCGATTCACGTGCAACCCCCAAGTATTGATGAAACGGTATTGATCATCCAGGGCCTTCGCGATCGGTACGAAGAACATCATGGCGTCGAAATTTCCGAAGAAGCTATTCTGGAAGCAGTCAAGCTGTCCGACCGCTACATCAGTGATCGTTTCCTTCCGGATAAGGCCATCGATTTGATCGACGAGACTGGCTCGCGGGCAAAGCTACAAACCTATGCATTGCCCACTGAGCTGAAGGCGATGGAGCAAGAGCTGAAAAAGGTTTCTCGCGAAAAAGAGCAGGCGATCTCCTTGCAGAACTTCGAGGAAGCCGTTCGTCATCGCGAGGAAGAAGAACGGCTGCGTAAGCTGCTCGACGAATCCAAGCGCGAGTGGAAGAAGAATCAGGAGAAGAATAAGCCGACGATCGGCAAAGAAGATGTGGCGTATGTCGTCTCCAAGATGACCGGTATTCCGCTCTTCAAGCTTGAAGAGGAAGAGTCGAACAAGCTGTTGCGCATGGAGGAGTTCCTTCACAAGCGCGTGATTGGTCAGAACGAGGCCATCTCGGCCGTGGCCAGAGCCATTCGGCGGTCACGTGCAGGCCTCAAAGAGGCACGGAAGCCAATCGGCTCGTTTATTTTCCTGGGACCCACCGGGGTTGGGAAAACTGAATTGGCACGGACGTTAGCGGGGTTCCTCTTCAACAGTGAAGATGCACTCATTCGAATCGACATGTCGGAATATCAGGAAAAGTTCACCAGTACGCGACTCTTTGGGGCGCCTCCTGGATACGTGGGATATGAAGAGGGTGGTCAGTTGACTGAACGGGTTCGCCGTCGGCCCTATTCGGTGGTGCTTTTCGACGAAATCGAAAAGGCTCACCCGGATGTGTTCAATATCCTGCTACAGGTATTGGACGACGGGGTGTTGACCGACAGTCTCGGGCGCAAGGTCGACTTCAAGAATTGCGTCATCATCATGACCTCTAATATCGGGACGAAGATGATCCAGAAGGGCGTCTCGCTCGGATTCCAGAGCACGGAAGGCGATCAGGAGCGCCATAAGAAGGAAGAAGTTTTGGGAGAATTGCGCCGCTCGTTCAGTCCGGAGTTCCTGAACCGGATCGACGAAATCGTGGTCTTCCATCAATTGGACAAGACCCATCTTACCAGTATTCTCGATATCCTCTTGGGGGAACTCAACCTTCGTCTTCTTGATAAGGGTGTGGAACTTGAAGTCGAGGATGATGTGAAGCAATGGCTGATCAAAGAAGGCTATGAACCGCTGTACGGAGCCAGGCCGATGCGTCGGACTATTCAGCGCGCGATCGGTGATCCGCTCTCTGAAGAGATGATCAAGGGACGGTTTAAGGAATGCCGTAAAATCCGCGTCGTGCTTCGCGATGGCGCTCCGGCATTCATTGCGCAGGAGGCCATGGCTGGGGTTTAGGCACACAGCCTTGATCTGATCGATGTTAGGACATTGAGTACGGTATGGCCCTTGTGGCGTCAGCGCCACAAGGGCCATGTTATTTGCCCCTCAGCATGAGACCTGTTCGTCGTTTCGTTCACGTGATAGGTAATGATGTCATGATTGTGACGCTTGATCAGCCTCTCAACGCCTGGATGCCAGGACCTATCCTTGGCATCGAGACGTCCTGCGATGAAACCGCGGCATCGGTGCTTGCTGCAGATGGCACCGTCCTTTCAAATATTATTACGTCACAACATGCCGTTCATCAGCGATTCGGTGGTGTCGTGCCTGAGCTCGCCTCCCGTGCTCATATTGAATCTATTGAAGTTGTCTCAGCTGAGGCACTACAGCAAGCTGGTTTGGTATGGACTGATCTCTCTGGAATCGCTGTCACTCAAGGGCCTGGTCTGGCTGGTGCGCTTCTCGTCGGGGTCAACTATGCAAAAGCATTGGCCTATGCCTTGAGTATTCCCGTAGTTGGTGTAAGCCACCTTGAGGGTCACATTGCCTCCGCCTGGTTGCAAGATCCAACATTTCCATTGCCCTGCGTGGTCCTGGTTGTCTCCGGCGGGCATACCCATCTGTATTTCAGGGAAGCCAGCGGCCACCACCGACTGCTTGGCGCAACTAAAGACGATGCAGCAGGGGAGGCCTTTGACAAAGGCGCTCAGTTGCTTGGACTGGAGTATCCTGGAGGGCCAGCCATAGATCGCTTGGCGCGACAGGGAAATCCGGACGCAATAACCTTTCCAAGATCCTATCTTAAGAAGGGTAGTCTGGACTTCAGTTTCAGCGGCCTCAAGACATCTTTGCTGTATATAGTTCAAGCAATGGATGAGCAATATAGAGCGGATAAACTGGCTGACCTTGCGGCAGGGTATCAGGAAGCTATTGTCGCCATCCTGGTTGAGAAGGCCTTTGCCGCAGTTCAATCTTCCGGCACTCGTGCATTGGCCGTTGTCGGCGGGGTGTCTGCAAATTCACGCTTGCGCCTGCTGCTCCAAGAGCGAGCCGCATCCGAGGGTCTGCTGTTGAGCCTTCCTCCGCTTAGCTATTGCACCGATAATGCTGCGATGATCGCAGCGGCAGGGAGACAGGCTCTGTGCGCAGGAGCGCGGGCCCCCCTAGATCTGGATGCTCACGCCTCAATGGTTTCACCATTGGCGCACGCGATCTAAATCTATAGAGAAGGATACGACGCTCATTCCTGAAATCTACGGACAAGTCCTGGGTCTCCGTGCCGGCCAGCTCGCCATGCTTGAACGGCTCTATCGTCGACGTATGCCCGTGGATGACGTTCTCTCATCTGAAGCGGCAAAAATCCTTGCGCAGTTCACGCACGAGATTCGCCGTCCCATCGGTCTGGTCATCACCAGGCGTGGTGCCGTGCAAGACGTCCTAGTCGGCGCTGGGACCGAGCCCTCTCCAACGACGTTGACCACCTTTCGTGCGAGTCCGCAATCGCTGAGGGGCCTTCGTCTAATTCGCTCGAGCGTGAAAGAGGAGCCCATCACTCAAGAAGACCTCAGCATGCTGGGCCTGCTTCGACTCGACATGATCGGAACGTTGGCCGTCACGCCCAAAGGGGAACCGGGTTTGCTTTCTCTGGCCCATCTGAATCCACCTGGTCCTGAAAAATCCTTATATACGCTGCTGAAGCCCACGTTGGTCCATCAATGCCCGGTGAGTTTTGAAACCTTCATTCACGATCTGGAGTCGGATCTACAACGTCAGGGTGCATCGCACACGATGGCCCAGGGGCAAACTGCCATCCTCGTGAGCGCCTCGCCCAAAAGCAAGGCCGAGCAGGAAGAACGCCTCGCTGAGCTTGCAGAATTGGCGTCCTCTGCGGATCTCACGGTCATCGACCGGTTAGTGCAACGGACACAGGGTGGCCACCATCGGTTTCAATTAGGAAGCGGTAAGCTCAAAGATGTGCTAACGCAAGCGATGCAGCAGGGAGCGGATCTACTCATTTTCGATCAAGACTTAGCTCCAGGACAGTTACGTGCGATTGCGGAGATCAGCGACCTGCCGGTCATCGATCGGACCCAGCTGATTCTCGACATCTTTGCGCAACGCGCGCATAGCCGGGAAGGCAAGGTGCAAGTCGAGCTGGCGCAACTTCGCTATATGCTGCCGCGTCTTTCCGGTCAGGGTATAAGCCTCTCGCGTTTGGGCGGGGGCATCGGCAGCAGGGGACCAGGTGAAACGAAGCTCGAAACCGACCGACGCCGTATCCGAGAGCGTATCGACTATTTGGAGAAAGAGATTGAGGGCTTTGCCCGCCACCAAGATCAGCGTCGCTCGCGCCGCGTCCGGCAAGATTTCCCGGTTCTGTCCATCGTGGGCTACACGAACGCCGGCAAATCCACATTGCTCAACGTCCTCACGCGCAGTCAGGTGAGCGCAGCCCCACGCGTTTTTGAAACGCTCGACACCACCAGCCGGAGGCTCCGTTTCCCTCATGGCCGGGAAGTGATCATCACCGACACGGTGGGATTCATTCGCGACCTGCCCAAAGATCTCCTCGCTGCCTTCAGGACGACTCTGGACGAGTTGCGCGATGCCGACCTCCTTCTCCACGTGGTTGATGCAGGGACCAAAGATCTGGACGCCCATATCGCCGCCGTCGATACCGTGCTGAACAGCCTCACTCTTGATGAGATTCCGCAGATTCTGGTCTTCAATAAATGCGATCAGCTTCCACCAGGACAAGCAGAGGTTCTCTGTCAACGTTATGGGGCGATTGGAGTTTCAGCCCTGCATTCGGAGACCTTGCGCCCGCTCATTCGGCTGCTTGAAGAACGGGTGGCCGTGCTTGTTCCAGAGGAGGGCTTTTCCAGAAAATCCACGCCCCCAATCCCGCTTGCATCTCAGTCCTAACTCACGGCACAATCGCAGGTCGTCTACCAGCCATGACTACGAAATCCTTACCAGCCGTGGATCGCCGAGAACGCCTCAAGACCATCGCCAAGGCCCTCCAGCGTACGATGCCGGCCCCTCAAATGGAACTCGACCACCGGTCGCCGTGGGAGCTGCTTGTGGCCACGATCCTTTCCGCGCAATGTACCGATCGGCGAGTTAATCAGGTGACGCCGGCGCTCTTTCGCCGCTATCCGGGACCGGCAGAACTGGCAGGGGCGGATCATCTCGAAGTTGAGCAGCTCATTCACTCAACCGGCTTCTTTAAAAGTAAGGCCAAGCATCTGATTGGCTGCAGCAAGGCTGTGACCGAGCGTTTCTACGAACAAGTCCCTCAGACGATGGAAACATTGATCACCTTGCCTGGCGTCGGGAGAAAGACGGCGAACGTCATACTCGGAAATGCCTTCGGCCAGCCCGGCATCGTCGTCGATACTCACGTGAAACGTGTGGCCAAGCGGCTTGCTCTGAGCAAATCTGATAATCCAGAACGTGTAGAAGAGGATCTGCAGCAACTGATGCCGAAGTCCCAATGGACGGCCGTCTCGCAGCGATTGCTGTTACATGGCCGATATATCTGCCTCGCGAGAAAGCCCCGGTGCGGTACCTGTCCGGTTTATCAACAGTGCTCATGGAAAGAGAAAGGCCCGCAATGATTCATAGTATGACTGGCTTCGGTCGTCGGCAGGCTCCTTGGCAAGACGGGTCCGTGACGGTCGAAATGCGCTCCGTCAACCATCGCTTTCTTGAAATTGCCTGCCGCCTTCCCCGGCCCCTGAGCCACTTGGAAGACGCCTTCAAAAAGTCTATCCAGCAACGCTGTACCCGTGGCCGCGTCGACATCACGGTGACGGTCCAGGCCGGCAAAGGCCGCGCCGGAAGTGTCAATCTTGACCAGGCGCTCGCAAAGCAGTACCATCAGGCCTTCCTCACTCTCAAGAAATCCCTGAAGCTGAGCGGGTCGGTCGATCTGGCGCTCATGGCTGGGCTCCGTGACGTGGTGTCGGTGTCGGATCAACCAACGGAAGACCCGAAACTGGCGAAGCTCGTGCAGCAACTGATGACCAAGGCGCTGACGGACCTTGCGGAGATGCGAACGAGCGAAGGGAAGGCTCTGGCTGAGGATATGCGCGCGCGGGTCCAGACCATTCGGAGCCACAAAGACCTGGTCGCAGCACGGACCCCGCTGTTGGCCCAAGAGGCCTTTGTCCGCATGAAAGCCCGTGTGGAGAAGCTCCTGGGGTCGGACATCTCTGATCCCCCGCGGCTTTATCAGGAATTGGCAGTCTATGCGGATCGTGGCGACATTACGGAAGAAATAGTCAGATTGGACTCGCATATGATACAGTTTGAGCAGACGCTCACTCGTGCAGAATCTGTTGGCAAGACACTCGACTTCCTGCTCCAGGAAATCGGGCGAGAGGTCAACACGATCGGTTCCAAAGCCAACGACGCAGAAATTGCGGGTCATGTGGTGCAGATGAAGGCCGAACTTGAACGTATTCGCGAACAGGTCCAAAACGTCGAATGAGTATTAGTACCACCACAAGTTCTCCTGCGCCCGTGTCAGGCCAACCGCGATCCTCGACGGATCGGCGTGGGATTCTTTTCATTATCTCTGCCCCGTCTGGCACCGGGAAAACGACGCTCTGCAAGCAGCTTACGACGAACCTTCCCGATCTGTGGCACTCAATTTCTTATACGACAAGGCAGCCACGGCTCGGCGAAGAGCATGGCCGCGAATATTACTTCATCGACGAACAGCCGTTCCAAGAGATGATCGATCGGAATGAGTTTGTCGAGTGGGCCCGTGTGTACGGGAACCTCTACGGCACGCCATGGAAATCGCTGACCGAAAAGATCGATCAGGGGATCGATGTCTTGCTGGAGATCGACGTGCAAGGGGCGATGCAGGTCAGGAAGCGGTTTGAGGACTCGGTATCGATTTTTATTCTTCCCCCCTCAATGGCCGTCCTCCGATCCCGGCTGCAAACCAGGGCCTCCGACTCAGCGGAAGAGATCCAACGACGCCTGCATAAAGTCAAAGAAGAGGTCTGGAGCTTTCGGGAGTACGCCTACATCGTCCGGAACGACGACATCGACCGATCGATTCGCGATCTTGAAAGTATCTTCTGGTCGGAGCGTCTGAAGACGAAACGATTGAATATGACGTGGCTCGAAAATAACTTCATTCTCGACGACGAACAGAAATCCTGAACTCGCAACGATTGTTCATTACACAAAGGAGCATTGCAGCCATGATCGACATGTTGAGACTTTTGCCACAATACGCACCAGGTGAATTTGACTCCCGCCACCGGCTCGCAATCATCGCAGGTCAACGGGCGAAGCATATCTTGCAAGGATCGCGTCATGCCGCCTCGCGCTTCAACAAGGAAACGACCATTGCCCTCGATGAAGTTCTCCGAGGACAAACGACATACCTCGTCGGTCAAGAGGCCCGGGATGCGATGAAGGAATCGAAGCGCGGCAAAGAAGGTGAAATGGAGCGCATCGCCATGATGACCGGCGACGATGCGAAGGAGATCAAAAAAGAACTGAGCGTCTATGTCGACGATACCCCGAAGGCGGTAGTGGGGACGAGCGAGGAGTAATACGTGGAAATCTCCGGCTCTACAGGGCCGACGTTGGTCGGGAGACGGATCGTGCTCGGCGTGACGGGCAGCATTGCCGCGTATAAGGCGGTCTTGTTGCTACGAACCTTGCTCCGTGAAGGAGCGGTTGTGCACGTCGTGATGACGCAATCGGCTACGAAATTCGTCACTCCGCTGACGTTTGAAGTGCTCTCAGGCCATCCCGTCTCGACGGAGGTGTTCGAGGCGCATCAGGAGATGAAGCACTTATCGTTGCCTGAGCAGGCAGATGCCATTGTGATTGCGCCGGCCACGGCCAATTGCCTGGCCAAGGTAGCTCTGGGGTTGGGTGACGATTTACTCTCGACCATGCTTCTCACGGCACAATGTCCCTTGATTGTGGCACCCGCTATGGATGGAGGGATGTGGACACATCCTTCTGTCACAGAGCACGTGCGGATATTGCGTGCCAGAGGGACCATGGTTGTGGATCCCGAAGAAGGCCCCCTTGCCTCAGGACGGATCGGGCAAGGCCGTTTGGCAGAGGAAAACAGGATTCTAGAGGCACTTCACGCAGCATTGGTGCCACTACGCGATTGGCAGGGGCACCGCATCCTGGTTTCGGCAGGCCCAACGCAGGAGCCGATCGATCCCGTACGATTCATTTCAAACCGCTCATCCGGGAAAATGGGTTATGCTATCGCCGAGGCCGCCCAGGCAAGGGGAGCCCAGGTAGTCCTTGTGACTGGGCCTACGGCTCTTTCTCTTCCGAAAGGCGTCGAGGTTGTTTCGGTCTCCACGGCTCAAGAAATGACACAAGCCCTGTCGATACGTCTGGCCTGGTCCTCCGCTGTGATCATGGCTGCCGCCGTTGCGGACTTTCGCCCCAAACACCCTGCTTCACAAAAAATGAAGAAACAAGGGCTGGCCGACCAGACCCTTGATCTCGAGCGAACCACCGACATCCTGGCTTCCTTATCCGCCCAGCGGACTACGCAACTTATCGTTGGCTTTGCCGCCGAGACCTGCGATCTGATCGCTCACGCGACAGACAAGCTTATGGCCAAAGGGCTCGACCTCATTGTGGCAAACGATGTCACGATGGCAGGCGCGGGGTTCGGCAGTGAACAGAATGCTGCTACGTTAATCGATCGGGAGGGGGCTGTTACCGAACTGCCGTTGATGCCAAAGCGTGCGCTTGCTGACGCGATCCTGAATCGGGCGTATGAACTGCTTCGCACCAGAGCGTCAGAACAGGCGCCAAAGCCGGTTGTAGGAGGACGCTAATACACCATGGCACAGAATCAGCAATCAGCCGAGACGGCGATGGAGATTGATCGACTGGCCATCCAATTGGCCAAAGATCCGCAATCCAAAGCGTTCCTGCCCTTGGCTGAAGAATATGGCAAAGTCGGCATGTGGCAGGAAGCCGCAGGTGTTCTCGAAGACGGGTTGAAATATTATCCCGGCTTCATTACGGCGATGGTCGCGCTCGGTCGTGCCTATGATCAGATGGGGCAGCCCACCAAGGCTAAGGCGATTCTAGAAGAATCCATCAAATTAAGTCCTGAGAACCTGCGCGCGCATCGGACTTTGATCAAGATCTACGTGGGCCAGGAACAACATGCCTTGGCTCTGCAATCCTGCGCTGTCATCTTGCGAGTTAATCCGCGGGATGAGGAGGCGCTCTCAGTTCAATCGGCGCTTGGTAAACCCCTGACTCTTAAAAAAGAGCCGGAGAGACCAAAGCCGGCTGATCCGGTCACACACAACAGCTCCGTGCAAGAGGTGCCGGTCGCTCCAATTGTTTCTGATCCACTCAAGGCCGCCATTCCCGAAGTTGGTACGCTACATGAAGACCCATCAGTTTCTACGTCAATCAAATTAGAGGCCGTGGCGCCGGATCCACTGATCGTCGATTCGGAGCTGATGGAGACGGTCCTCCATACGCACGATGACATAGGCGAACAACTCGCGTTGCCAGAGCAGGATACTCAACTCAGCGCCGTTGAGGCGATGTCTTCTCCATCTCCTCATACCGAAGTCGTGGCTCAATTAGAGGCTTGGCTTCGCACCATTCAATCACGGCGTCGAGACCGAGACACGACGAATAGGCCTCTCTCCAAGACTTCCCAATAATTTTGCGAGTTTGACCGGTTTGAGGCGGACTGCTACAATGCCGCCCGGCTGGACTGTGGCAGGAGGAATCGCTCTCACCTATCGAGTAGTTGAAGATACAGAGTCATGCTGCGCATACGAATATTACATGGTCCAAACCTCAATCTCCTCGGGAGCAGAGAACAGTCCATTTACGGCACCCTCTCACTTGATGCCATCAACTCAACCATTGCAACGCTGGCAAAAGAGTTGAACGTGAAGGTGGACATACGCCAGTCGAATCACGAGGGAGAGTTGGTCACCTGGATTCAAGAGTCTCGGATAGGATACGACGGGATCATTATCAACCCGGCCGCCTATACTCATACAAGCATTGCGATCCGGGATGCGATTGCGGCGGTCAACCTGCCCACGGTGGAAGTGCATTTGTCTAATGTCCATCAGCGGGAAGAGTTTCGCCATCACTCATATATTGCAGGAGTCGCGCTTGGGCAGATTACCGGTTTAGGTGTGACGGGTTATCTCCTTGCCCTTCGTGGGCTTCAGGACCATCTAACCGCGTCCAAACGCCAGAAGAAGACATCCGTACCAGCGACAGCGCGACGGACGACAACAGGAACGAAATAATTACAGAGCGCGTCGAGTGGACGCAGACAGTGTGAAGGGAGTATCGAGTGATTTCCACGACCGATTTTCGCGGTGGCGTACGGCTGATGGTCGATAACCAGCCATTTTATATCATTGAGTTTCAGCATGTAAAACCAGGTAAGGGTGGAGCCTTTGTACGCACCAAGCTCAAGGGCTATCTCACGGGTAGTGTGATCGACCGTACTTTTCGTTCAGGGGAACGGTTCGAAGAGCCGAAGCTCGATGAACGGGATATGCAATTTCTTTACGCAACCGACGATGCCTATACCTTCATGGACACGGATTCATACGAGCAATTGACGTTCGAAAAGGGCAAGCTCGGTGACAATGCCGATCTCTTGAAGGAGAACATGATCGTAAAGATTCTCGTGTACGAGCATCGCCCGATCGATGTTGAGCTGCCGAACTTTATTGAATTAAAAGTTACGGACACCGAACCGGGTTTCCGTGGCGATACTGCGACGGGCGGCACGAAACTCGCCACCCTGGAAACTGGCGCTACCCTCAAGGTGCCGCTCTATTTAGAAAGTGGGACTGTGATCAAAATTGATACGCGGACGCGCGCCTACGTGGAGCGTGTTCGGTGAGCACGCAGAAATCGAGCAAGTCAAAGAAACGAGGGAAGCCGATTATTCTCCCTCAGGCCTTTGCGACTCCTCCAGGTGTCCAGGGCACTCCCTTGTTATCAGGGCAGCAGAGTAAACACATCCAGGAGCTGATCGACCTGCTCAAGAAGAATAATCTGACAGAACTGGAGCTGGAGCGGGAAGGCCTCAGAATCCGTGTTCGCCATGAGGTCGAGGTCAGAACGATCACGACCAGCGTTGCCGACCATGGCGTATCCGGCAAGGCCTCCGCGTCTCAACCCTCTGGTGCGGTAGCGGTGCAGACTGAAGATACGACCGGCATGATTACCATTGCATCTCCGATTGTCGGCACGTTTTATCGGTCCCCATCACCTGATGCCGATCCCTACGTCGAAGAGGGCGACTTTGTGAAAAAGGGCCAGGTGCTCTGTATCGTTGAAGCGATGAAGTTAATGAACGAGATCGAATCCGAGGTAGAAGGTCGCATCACGAAAATTCTGGCTGAAAGTACGAAGCCGGTGGAGTATGGCCAGGCACTCTTCCTCGTCGATCCGACAGCCACACCCTAATCCCTCTTCCCTCGACCCACATCGGAGTACTGGCGTGTTCAAGAAAGTATTGATAGCCAATCGCGGTGAGATTGCCCTCCGGGTGATTCGCGCCTGTAAAGAGCTCGGCATTAAGACCGTGGCAATTTTCTCCGAGGCGGATGCGGCAAGCCTTCATGTGCGCGCAGCCGATGAAAAGATCTGCGTCGGGCCTCCTGACGCAGCCCTCAGTTATCGAAACATTCCCAACGTCCTGAGTGCCGCCGAGATCACCGGGGCAGATGCCATTCACCCCGGTTACGGATTCCTCTCCGAGAATGCTCACTTCGCCGAAGTCTGCGAATCCATCGGGGTCAAATTTATCGGTCCGACATCCGAACACATCGCGCTTCTGGGCGATAAAGCCAAAGCGCGAGAAATCGTCGCCCGCCGAGGTCTCCCAGTCACACCGGGCAGCCCGGGCGAGCTCAAAAGCGAACAGGAAGCGCTCGAAGCCGCCACCAAGATCGGGTATCCCGTCATCATCAAAGCCTCTTCCGGTGGGGGCGGGCGCGGTATGCGTGTCGTCAATAAGGCCGAAGACCTCGCGCGTGCATTTCAAGCCGCGCAAGCAGAGGCAAAGACCACGTTCGGCAACGATGCCGTCTATCTCGAACGCTATTTCCTCGAGCCGCGCCATATTGAAGTGCAAATTGCCGCCGACCACCGTGGGCATGTCGTGCATCTTGGCGAGCGCGATTGCTCGATCCAACGACGGCATCAGAAGTTGCTCGAAGAAACCCCGTCGCCCGCTGTCGACGAGAAGCTCCGCCGTGAGATCTGCCGTGTCGCCGTCGAAGCCGTGAAAGCCGTGCATTACCGGAATGTCGGGACCGTCGAGTTCCTCCTCGATAAGGACCGCAACTTCTTCTTCATGGAAGTGAATACCCGCATTCAGGTGGAACATGCGATCACGGAGATGGTGACGGGTATCGATCTCATCAAGGAGCAGATCACACTTGCGGATGGACAATCTCTCTCATTCAAGCAGCAAGACATCAAGCTCAACGGACATAGCCTCGAATGTCGCATCAACGCGGAAGATCCTGAAAAGTTTACGCCCTGTCCGGGGATGATCACCAAGTACAGCGCGCCAGGGGGATTCGGCGTGCGTGTCGACTCGGCCATGGAATCGAACATGATGGTCGTTCCATTCTACGATTCCATGATCGCCAAGGTCATTACCCATGGCCGAGACCGGCAGGAATGCATCGCCCGCATGCGCCGCGCCCTCGACGAATTCGTCATCGAAGGTATCAAGACGACTATTCCACTGCACAAGCGCATCCTCAACGACCCTGATTTTCAGAAGGGGCACGTCTCTACCACGTTTCTCGAACGATTCCTCGTCAGTTAATCAAGCCCGGTTTGACGACATCAGGCCAATCGACTGGCAGCGCGTCGTGCTTCCAGCTAGAATTCTTCAAGAATGACCGGCCCCATCCACTCCATGCACAACCGCCTCTACATCATTCTCGATCCGTCGGTCTGTCCTGGCCGCCCCCTGGTGGAGGTCCTGACGATCGCAGCTGAGGCCGGCGCATCGCTCTTTCAATATCGCAACAAAACCGCTTCGATGAAGGCCGCCTACGCGGAGGCCCTGATCCTCAGACGAGCCGCAGCACAGGCCGGGGTTCTCTTTATCGTGAACGATCGCTGCGACTTGGCATTGGCGGTGGATGCTGATGGCGTGCATTTGGGGCAGGGGGATTTGCCACTCGATATGGCAAGGAAGGTGATGGGGCCGGACAAGTTGATCGGGATCTCTACGCATAATACGGATCAGGTCATAGCAGCCCGCGCAGGGAAACCGGACTACCTTGGATTTGGCCCAATCTTCAAACCTGGCTCCAAGCAAGACCACGACCCGCTTGTGGGGCTTGAGGGGTTACGGACGGTGCGGTCGTCCACGGCGTTACCTGTCTTTGCCATTGGGGGAATTCAGGTCGAGCAGGTTCAGGCAGTCATGCAGGCAGGAGCGGATGGAGTGGCCGTCATCTCAGCCATCTTGAAAGCCACAGATGTTCGAGAGGCCGTCAGGAGTTTTCTCGACCGGATGCCGTCACCAGCTTCGCCAGCGTCATAATCTCTACTGTCCACGCGAGTGAGATCATACCGTCGTTCCAATTCTGTTGTATGCGTGAGCGATAGGGGACTGGACCCACCACAGGAATGTTCGCGAGATGTTGAAGGAGGGTCAGGGTCGATTGCTCCTGCATGCGCGCGATCTTCGTGCGCACAGGCCGAGGTTGATTCAAGACCAAGGCAATGACATTGATCTTTCGTTGGCGGAGGGCGTGAAGTGTTAATAAGGCATGATTGATCCCGCCCAACCCTGATCGGCCCACCACGATGACAGGAAGCCCCATGCGCTGTATGAGGTCTAATCCATCGATGCTGTTCGTTATCGGCACATGTATCCCACCGGCGCCTTCCACCGCCACAAAGTCGTGCTTCTGACAGAGGGCATGGAACGCTCGCAGAATGGTGGCCAGCCGTATCGTCTGTTGTTCTGCGCGCGCAGCGGAGAGGGGCGCCATCGGGAGTCGAAAGACATAGGGACTGACTTCTGTCATGGGATCATGGCATTCAGCGGCTCGTCGCAAGCGCGCGCCATCAGACCGAGCTCTGGTCGATCGCGCGACCCCTGTCTCAACCGGCTTCATGACACCGATATCGATTCCTCGTTGCCTTAGATGCGACACAAGTGCAGCGGTGACGAGCGTTTTCCCGACTCCAGTATCGGTCCCGGTGATAAAGACCCCGCGCGGGCTGGAATCATGATGATGTATGTTGGTTCGTCGCATAGCGTGGATTCTCGCCTATTATAAAATCACTTTGGCAACTCGTTCACGCAGAATGCTCAAAAAGGCTGTCCATCAAGGCCGCAGCGAGTGAAGGTCCGAGGCGTACCCGGCAGGGTACGTTGAGGGTCTGAACGATGCGAGAACGATGCTGGCGGACTTTTTCAGCATTCTGCTAAAGCAATCGGCTATCGCAATTCCACACTTGTCCCGACACATCGTTGAGTTGAGCTAGATAGAAGACGGTCTTGGCCACTTCTTCGCGTGACGGTGGCCGGCCTAACAGATGGTCTTCCCATTGATCGTTCTCCGGCATGGCTCCATCGAACAAATCCGTCTTCTGCCAGCCAGGCAAGAGGAGGTTGACACGAACGTTGCCTGCTCCCCATTCTTTCGCTGCGGTCTGCACCAGACCGATGAGCCCGGATTTTGACGCGGCATAGGCAGCCTGCCCGGTTGAGCCATGGGACCCGGCATGTGATCCAATGACAACGATCGACCCACCACCATGAGCGAGAAGGGGAGGGGCCATGGCACGGAGGCAGTGAAATGTTCCTGTCAAATTCGTGGCCATCACGTCGGCCCACGCGTCTTCATGTTGTCGAAGCAGGAGTTGGCTCCCTCCGATTCCAGCATTACAGATAAACACCGACGGCATCGGGACCTGTCGACAGGAGGCCTCCACCATCTGTTGCACCGACTGTGACTCGCGAATATCGGCGACGTACAATGCCCCAACGCCACCAGCGTCTTTTACGTGAGAGAGTGTGTCCTCAGCCGCAGATTTATTGCGATGGTAATGCACCCCGATAGACCAGCCAGCGGCAGCAAAGGCTAGGCTGATCGCTCGGCCAATTCCGCCTGATGCACCGGTCACCAGTACTGCACGTTGGGGGAGGCTTGCACCCGCGTGGCTTTTCATAGGTCCGCGATTATGGGGAGGATATCGCATGAAGGCAAGCCTCCAGCTCGACCGGAATACACGCCGATCTTCTTGCTGCCTCCAGGATTCCTATGGTACGGTCACGGGATCGCTCAACCAGTGGAGAACTTCACGCATGTCGCTCACTACGCCTGGATCTCGAATGGCCATCATGTTGGGAACCGCCCTGCTGTTCGCTTGTGCCACCTGGTCAGAGCGACTCGCAGCAGAAGAGGCCAGTATGATTGCCCAGTCCGCCGACTATTTCCCCGATCAGATCGGGAACGAATGGCACTATAGCGGCCAGATTACTGAGGGACCGCTGCAAACGATCGAACATAGGTTTTTCTCTAACGTGTCTTCGGTCACCGGTACGAAAACCATCAAGGGCATGACGGTCACCATGTTTCACGATACGAATCCAGGCAACCATGGCCCCTCGGACAGTTTCTACCGGCGTGACAGTGTTGGCATCGTCTATCACGGTTCTGAGCCTGGTACGCCCTTGGAAAAACAGCTCGTGCCCTATCAGATCGTGCGTTTTCCCATGAAGGCGGCGACCTCGTTTCAGCAGTTCACCCGCAAAGGGCTGGACTTTGGCACCGATATGGATCGTGACGGCGAGAATGAAAAGGTCGACGCACAGGGTGACTCTACGGTGGTAGGGCAGGAGTCAGTGACCGTACCGGCCGGCACCTTCAAAGACGCGGTAAAGATGGAAGCGCGCATGTATATGCAAATTCATCTCTCCGGGTCGAAGAAGACGGCACAGGGCACCGATGTGATGACCGCCTGGTTTGTGAAGGGTGTAGGATTGGTCAAATACGTCGAACGGCAGGAACTCACTTCATTGGAAGACCGGGGCGTGATCACGGATATTAGCGAGGAGCTGGAATCCTACAAGATCAAGCCACCGAAGGCCTCACTCGGCCGGCGCGAATCCCCGACGGAGGGTTTGTTCGCTGATCACACGGGTCACGACGAATTGCGTCAGGTACTCTTCACCTCCGGCCTTCGCTCCGACTCCGGAGAGCCGATGGCCTCCAAACGGCTGGCGGCCGACTAACGCACCGGTGATCGGACGATTCAGATAGAGATTCCCGACATCGAACCGTTGCCGTGCCAACTCCAGATTGACGGGGCTTCGTGAGTAGACGCCACCGGTGAGGGCATAGGCCGTCGCATTCGCCATCGTGAGTGCGTCCTGAAATGAGGCAGCCTTCATCACCGCGAGAATCGGCCCGAAGATTTCCTCCTGGGCGACTCGATCGGTCGGCGCGACATCGGCGAAGACCGTCGGTCCGATATACCACCCAGGTCCCGTCACAGTCCCTTCCACCAGCAAGCGGGCTTCCTTCTTTCCAATCTCGATGTAATCCTGCACCTTCGCCTGCGCTCGACGATCGATCAGCGGCCCAACCTGGGTGCCAGGCTCTTCCGGATTTCCGACCGTCAAGCTCGACACCGCCTCTTTGAGGCGAACCAGAAAACTATCGTAGATCGCCTCATGGACGATTGCCCGCGAACAGGCGGAGCATTTCTGTCCTGCATAGCCGGTGAACGATGCGATCACTCCGGTAATCGCATCATCGAGGTCTGCGGACTCATCGACGATGATCGCGTTTTTCCCTCCCATTTCTGCAAATACCCGCTTGACCATCTGTTGCCCAGTGATCTGAGTCCCGGCGTCTTTCAAAATGGCAAGACCTACGTCCTTCGACCCGGTAAAGACAATCGTGGCGACCTCTGGATGGTGGACTAATGCCTGTCCAATGTCCGGCCCACCAGGTAAGCAGCTGAGTACCCCCTTAGGCACACCGGCCTCGTGCAAAATCTCTGTGAGCCAGTGCCCCATCATGGGCGAACGTTCGGAGGGTTTGAAAATGACAGGATTTCCCGTCACGAGTGCCGCCGACACCATGCCGGCAGGAATCGCGAATGGAAAATTCCATGGCGCAATGACGGCGGTGACTCCACGAGGATGATAGACCCGTTGGTTGAGTTCGCCCGGCTCCTGCCCTAACTGTCTTGGGGGAGCGAGCCTCATCCAGTCCGCTGCATAAAACTCCAGAAAGTCGATGGCTTCGGCAAGATCCGCATCTGCCTCGCGCCACGGCTTCCCGCATTCCAGTATTTCCCAGGCAGCCAACTCGTGACGCCGCATTCGCATGAGCGCGGCCGCTGCACGCAAAATCTCCACACGCCGCGTTGCTGTGGTGGTACGCCAGGAATCCCATGCCTGCATCGCCCGGCCTACAGTCTGTTCAACGTCAGCCATACTGGCGCTGGACAACCGACCTACGACTTCATCAGGGCGGGCAGGATTACGAGATTCAATGAGAGGCCCCGTGAGGCGCAATCCCTGGAACGACGATGACCATTGGCGGCCCAGTTGTGACCGCACGGTCGTCAGGGCCTGCTGCATGGCCGCTCGGTGTTCTGCCTGCGCAAAATCACGCTGTGGTTCATTCCGAAACTTCAGCTTGTCGGCTTGCTGAGATGGGAGGGATGGTGTCTGAGGTTGCTCCTCAAGAGCAGGCGGTGATAACTGCCTGCGGAGCGACTGGGACTCCACATATTCCTTGCGGAGGAATGATTCATTCGACGTGTTTTCCAATAATCGCCTGACGAGATAGGCCATGCCCGGCAATAGATCGCCCACCGGGGTATAGAGTCGCAGCCGCCGCCCATGTTGTAATATGGCATGCTGAAAGGGCTCGGCCATGCCATAGATCATCTGATATTCCCAGGTCTCAGGAGAGAGTCCGAGCGACTCCGCAACCGCCTCGATATAGGCCAGCGTGCGGAGATTGTGTGTGCCGAAGGCCGGTCGAATAAGCGACGGATGAGATAAGAGGAGTTGCGTCAGCGACTCATAATTCGCATCCGTCTCCGCCTTCTGTTCAAAGAGCGGAACAGCCCAGCCTCGTTGCCGATAGCGGATGGTATCCGAATCCCAATAGGCCCCTTTCACCAGCCGAATGGTGATGGGCACCCCACGTCGATGAACCCATGACAGCAGACCCTCGATATCTCGAGTCGTGTCACGATGGTAGGCTTGTAACGCCAGACCCGCATGAGGATAGTTTGTGTAAGAAGGCTCGGTCAAAAGTCTGGTGAAGATATCGAGTAGCAAGGTTTTTGTATCGGCTTGCTCCATGTCGAATATCAACGAAGCGGGGAGGCGCATCGCCAGATCGAGGATGGGTCGAAGCCGCGCCGCCACTGAACGGTAGCTGCCTTCCGGGTCGATCGGGTCAAGATGCGGAGAGAGGGCGGATATTTTGAGCGAGAGTTGTACTCGTGGGATGGGCCCGAGATGGTCGCGCTCTAATAGGGAGATCGATGGCCATACCTCCGCGACTCGTGCCAATTGAGTGAGGGCATTCAGGCAGCGGTCGCGATACCGATCAGCCTCATCGTTGCTGATGGTGGCCTCACCCAACAAATCGACGGACCAGGCCCGGCCCTCCTTCCATAGATCTGCCAATCGCGGCTTCGCATCTTCGACCGTCGCTCCGGCAATAAAGGTCTTCGCCATCTGCTCAACCTGGCTTCTGATGGCCTTACCACTGAGGCGAGCCCCCAGGCTGGTGGAGGCAAGGACGTTGAGCCCCCATTGCGCGCCGAAGAGTCGCGTCTCTCCATCGCCTAAATATTCGCGAGCTAAGGTCACCACCTGTTCATCATCGATGACCGATGGCAGGGCATCGATGAATCGAAATAACTGTGTTTTAAAAGCACTGTCATGCATGGCCAGGTTGAGGGCCTGGTGTGACCACCAGTGGCGCGTGAAGACCGTAGGAGTTCGGCCGGCAGAGAGACGAGCGAGCTGTTCACCGATGCGATGAACGATTGATTCAAGAGGAGATGAAGCGGTCGACATCGAGACCCCACTCGCCGTGAGATACAGGGACATCGTCAGTATACACTCTGCGCATTCTGTTGAAACATTTGGATAAATTAAGTATGATGTTTGAGTGCTTCACCCCCCATGAGGAGGTTCGATGAAGCGAGGGAGAGCTCTCCAAGGAGATCGAATGGCTGCTACAACAACCGACACCGCATTGACCGAAGATGTGTTTGTTCCGTTAAATTTCGTGCTGTTTTGCGCGATCGTTGCCGCCACGGTGGTCGGTATTCCACTCTATGGCTATTATTATGGATTCAGCCTCTTTGACTGGATCCTGTCCTTTGTGATGTACATCGTCACGGGCATGGGTATCACGGTCGGCTATCATCGGCTGGTGTCGCACCAGAGTTTCGAATGTCCAGACTGGGTCAAGGCCTGTATCCTCGTCGCCGGCGGGTGGGCGCTTCAAAACTCCGCCCTGAAGTGGGGCGGCGACCATATCCGCCATCATGCCAAGACCGATCAAATAGAAGATCCCTACAACGTGACCAAGGGTTTCTGGCACAGCCACTGCGGCTGGCTCTTTTATAATACCCCCCATCGTACGGAGAAATACGAGATCCGTCTGCGCCGCGATCCAATCGTGATGTGGCAACATCGCTACTACTGGCCCATCGTGGTCACCGGACTCCTGCTGCCTTTTGCCCTCGGTGTCGCCTGGCATGGTAGCTGGCAGGGCGGCATTGCCGCCTTTCTCTTGGGAGGCCTCTTTCGCATGTTCATGGTGTTGAACTCGACCTTCACCATTAACTCACTCTGCCACATGATCGGGACACAGCCCCACGGCACACAGGACAGCAGCCGCGATAGCTGGCTGATCTCCTTTGTCAGTTTTGGCGAGGGGTATCATAACTTTCACCACACCTATGCCCGCGATTTTCGCAATGGACCGAAGTGGTACAATTTCGATCCCTCGAAGTGGATCATTTACACCCTCTGGATGCTCGGATTGGCTCACAACCTGCGCCGTAACGATCCCACCGTCGGGTAGTCCGGTTGCAACACCTTCACTGCCTGGGAATCCATCGTTTCCGATGGATTCCCCCATTGAGCCATTCCTCTTCGCACAATAGGCCCATTTTCTTTCTCCCTCCTATTCGCTTATGATGGCGAGGCTGGCCCAAGAGCCAGTTGAATTCGACTGTGCCTCTAGAGAAGGAGTATTCCATGGCTGATGAACAACCTGCCGGACCGCAGACTGGTCACGGGAAAGACAATCTGATTCCAGGCGTGAAATACGTCGTTGCTGTGAGCAGCGGAAAGGGCGGGGTCGGTAAGTCGACCGTCTCTGTCAATCTGGCCGTGGCTCTCGCCTTAACTGGCGCCAAGGTTGGACTTCTCGACGCGGATATCTATGGTCCCAACATTCCCATGATGATGGGAGTGAGTAAACCACCGGAACAGAAAGACGGCAAGATCGTTCCCGCCGAAAGTCACGGCGTGAAACTCATCTCCATGGGCTTCTTCGTCCCGGAAGACACGGCGGTCGTCTGGCGCGGACCCATGATCCACACGGCTATTCAGCAGCTATTTCGCGACGTATTGTGGGGCGAACTCGATTATCTGCTCATCGATCTGCCGCCTGGCACCGGAGATGCGCAGCTCACTTTGACGCAATTGGTTCCGTTGACCGGTGCCGTCACCGTGACGACGCCGCAGGAAGTGGCGCTGCACGATGTCCGCAAGGGCATGATGATGTTCAAAAAGGTGAACGTGCCACTCCTCGGCATTGTAGAGAACATGAGTTACTTCCTCTGCGGCCATTGCGGCGAACGGACAGAAATATTTTCGCACGGAGGAGGGGAGCGAGCTGCCGCGACACTGGGTATCCCGTTTCTCGGCCGAGTGCCCATCGACCCGGCGATTCGAGACGGCGGTGACTCTGGCAACCCGATCGTCGTGGCCGATCCAGCCTCTCCACAATCGGCTGCGTTTCGTGAGATCGCACAGAAAATTGTAGCCGGGATCACCGGGGCAACAACGGCGGTTCCACCGATCGAAAGCCTGTTGAGTAAACTCAAGAAACCATTTGCGAAATCATAATCGACAGACGAAAGGATGGGACTGGCGATGGGAGAGTTCGTACGAGTAACCGGGACTACCGATGTGAAGCCGGGCCATGGGATCGTCGCAGAAGTGAACGGAAAGACCCTTGCGGTGTTCAACGTGGACGGCACCTATCACGCCATCGACAATACCTGCCTCCATCGGGGCGGCCCGCTCGGCGAGGGGGATGTCGAAGGGTCCGTCGTTACGTGTCCTTGGCATGGTTGGCAATTTGATGTCACCACTGGTGTCTGCGTGGCCAATCCATCGGCGAAAGTGGAACGGTATGACGTACAGGTCGACGGCAGCGACGTGAAGGTGCGTCTCTAACTCTCTTATTCGGAAAGGGGGCTCACGTATCATGGCAACCTCCACTCAAGAACTCATTGATGTAACCGCCGCGCTTACGCGTCTGTATGTATTCCTGGCTCAATACCTCGACCGCTGCTATGACGATGCAGCCCGTAAGAGTTATCCTGACGCAGAGCTGCAAGGTCACTTGATCGAGACCAGACGTCAACTCATGGAAATCCTGGCCGTCAATCCAGTTGTGAAGAATACGCTCGCGCAGGACTGCGATCGTATTTTGGCGTTGGGGGCATCCTGTCTGAAGGGCGGCGCGGCAGATACCAAGACCCGCGACGCGATCCAGGAGGAACGGGCCATCCTTAAAAATAAGACCGTCGCCTTAAGCGATCTTGTCGCCGTCTTCCGTGCCATGGACTAACAGCTGTCGATCGGCATTCGACATGGAGGAGCGCTTCGACAAACATCAGTTGGCTGGGCTCGATGCCCGAGAGCGAGGCTTTAGCCGGCCAGTCCTGTTTGTCCAGGTGGAGGAAGGCTATCGAGCGATCCTGCGTTATGAAACGATCTTGCGAGAAACGGATCTCCATTCGTCGCAGGATGACGCATTGCGCAGGCTCATTCACCTCTTGCATTCCGACGGATATCGGCAACTACGAACCCAGATGAGTTTTCGGAACGGAGTCTATCTCGGTTCACAAGAGCTCTGGGTCGAGTATCCCGACCCGGTATCAGCGCCGGAGCCATTTGGATTCATCGCGAGAATCTTGAACCGGTTTCGTATCCGCGCTACTCACGAATCGTCATAGCCATGAGCTTTATTCCTCTCGATCAGCTTCGATCATCATCCAAGGCCTTCAGCCTTCAGCCTTCAGCCGTGAGCCCTTCCACTCGCCTTCCGCCCTGGTTCAAAGTCCACGCGACAACCGGTCCGGACTACCTCGACATCAAGCAGACGATGGACCGGCTCAAACTCCATACCATTTGCGAAGAAGCTCGTTGTCCGAACCGTTGGGAATGTTGGAACGCGCGCACGGCGACCTTCCTGATCCTGGGAGATATCTGTACCAGGCGCTGCCACTACTGTTCAGTGGAGACTGGCCGACCGAAGGCAATCGACCATGGAGAACCGCTACGCGTCGCGGAGGCGGTTCAGGCCTTGGGCCTGAGACATGCGGTGATCACATCGGTGAACCGGGATGAATTAGCAGATGGCGGCTCGGCCATCTTTGCCGAAACAATCCGACAAACCAGGCAGCTCAATGCGCACTGCACGATTGAGGTCTTGATTCCTGATTTCGAAGGGAATGAGACTGCCCTCGCGACGGTCTGCGCCGAGAAGCCGGAGATTCTCAATCACAACATCGAAACCGTCAGACGCTTGTTCCCCTCCCTCAGGCCCCAGGGGAAATATCAGCGCTCGATCGAGCTCCTCGGCAAGGCGAAGCAATTGGGCATGCGCACCAAGTCCGGGTTGATCCTCGGGATGGGAGAAACCATTGACGAGGCCCGCGACGTCATGCGCGATCTCCGATCCGTCGGTTGCGATATCATGACCATCGGTCAATACCTTCAGCCGACAAGAGAGCACCTGCCCGTTGCTCGGTACTACGACCCCAGCGACTTTGCGGTCTTGAAAGAGGAGGGGATGGCCCTCGGCTTTACCCATGTCGAATCAGGTCCGCTTGTCCGTAGCTCCTACCATGCTGAACAGCATCTCTCCACGGCAGATCATTCAGCGTAGATCCAACATGGCGTATGCCGCGTAGGAGCAGTCAGCGCGAGACATGACCCTGCCGTGAGATTTCATGAAGGAGCGTTCATGACGCCTGAGGCGATGCAGATGCTCATTGCCCGTTATTTTGCCGCGACGCGCGCGATGGATGTCGATGCCTGGCTGGCCTGCTTTGCGGATGATGCCGTCAGCTACGATCCCTATGGGTCGCCGCCTATCCAGGGGAAGGATGCGCTTCGAACGTATTTCCTCTCCGTCACGACCGCATTCACGGAAATTGGCTTTACTGAAGACTTTCTTGCCGTCACAGGCAACCGCGCAGCCATGAAGTTTACGGCTCGTGGAGTCGCAGCTAACGGGAAAACGGCAACTTGTGAGGGCATCGATGTCTTCGAAGTCAACGACGGTGGCGCCATTCAAACGATGTGGGGTTATTGGGATCCCGTTCGCATGATGGCGCAACTTGAGGCATGAGCTCACAGGAGCGCGAGCCAGTCTCATAGAGGAGGAGTGTTGATCACGGCTTCTGCGCTCATCGCCGGTCGATTCATTCACTTTGACCAATAGGAACTTCGTCACTTTGCGGCAATATTGTATGCCCCCTCTTTGGATGGAGGTTCGCTCAATTCCTTTGACAAGGTTCAACCACTACAAATAGTACAGGATGAACCTTTTGCCCCTACAGGAAGGAGACTTGCAATGCATTTAGCAACGAGTCGTATGTTTCTCTCCAGTTGGCTAGTCGTAGTCTTCGCCTGTCTTATGGCAGCACCCCTCTCTGCAGGACGTGCGATCCCCGATCCGTGTAAGCTCATCACCCTCGCAGAACTGGAAGAAATTGTGGGGAAAATTAGCAAGGGACCGACGCCGTCCGACCCCAGTTCAGGCGAAGTGTCCTGTGAGTATACGGTCGCGAAAGATTCGAGCTGGTTCATGATCAATCTCCACGAAGGAAACTTCGATGCCATGCGAAAAAGCTTCGGTGGTAAATCACCTGCCCCAGTGCCTGAGGTAGCGAAAGATGCGTTCCTCAACGAGCAGTATTCAGATTTTTCTGCTGAACTCTTTGCCAAAAAAGGAGACCTGGCATTGGGAGTGAGCATGCCGAAGGGTCCTTCCGCTGCCGCCAAGATCAAGGCTGTTGCCCAAAAGGCCCTCCCTCGCCTCTAGCGGTCGACGCCGAATGGATCCACCCTGGGGTCTGTCTTGCGTGAAGTGGCCCAGGAGAGATCGGACTCACGGAACTCCTGCGCCTTGCTCATGCAGGGGCCCTCTCCATTTCAGCATCGTGCCAGGCTGGAGAGGGGAACTGCCGCTGCCTCTATCCAGAAAATGTGAGTTCCAGTGAAGATGCTGACATAAAACCAATACAGCGACGACGGATGCCCTATGCAGCGATTGACCCAGCGCACATGTATTGCCTATTCTTGTTGTCTTACAGGCCCATAACTCGGTGTTCCGCTAGGTTGCATGTCTCGGCTCTGAGGAGACTTCACTTGAGAGTCGAAACGTCCATCGCACAACCTCGCGTATCGCTTTCTCCATACCTATATCTATCGAACCTTTCTGAGTATCCGTCCGACTTATTGTCCAGAACCAATAGGCTTGTCTGCTCCATGCCAAGGTCACGATGATACAGACAGTGCTGGGTATATTCATGTTCATGAGTCTGTTGGCCGGCTCTCCTCACGTCCAGGCGGCGGAGATTTCCTCCAATACTCCAATTGTAATCGAGACGCACGAGGAGCAGCGTAGGGGGCAGCCTGCCAGCACCACCAGGATGACACCTCAATCTCTCTCAGACCATGCAGCTGCATACCAACAGAGTGCTGCGCCGAACTGCGAAGGGGAGGCGCCCACCGCCAGCTCTGTCACCGCCCTGCTCGGTCGGATCATCCGCTCCTCCGGCACCATTCGTGGCGTGCAATGTCCGATACCACCGGTTCCCGAGCCTATGCCATCACAGGAGACTCATCCATGATCGAGCAGTTTACGTCTGTGCCACGCCGATGCAGTGAGTCAGCGATCTGTGTCCTGACTCTGTTTCTACTCATGCCGCCGTCGTTGTCGTTTGCCGAACCAGCTGCTTCAGCTGATCCCGCATCAAAGCAGGACATGGAACGGATAATCGAGCAGTACATTCGCACACATCCGGAAGTCATCGAGCAATCGCTGCAAACCTTAGAGGCGAGGCGGCTGGAAGACGAGCGACAACGCTCAAAGATAGCCCTCGCCACCAGGCAAAACGACTTATTGCATGATCCCGCGTCGCCCGTCAGCGGCAATCCAGCAGGGGAGGTGACCCTGGTTGAGTTCTTCGACTACCGATGCGGCTATTGCAAACGCGTGGCCGGCGCCGTGACGCAATTGCAACAAGACGATGCGCGAGTGAAGGTCGTATATAAAGACCTCCCGATTCTTGGCGAAGCCTCTGAACTCGCAGCAAAAGCGGCGCTTGCCTCGAAGGCGCAAGGCAAACATCAGGCCTTTCATGAAGCGCTCTTGGCCGCCAATGGCGATATCACGAAAGACTCGATCCTGTCGATCGCCGGAGAGGTCGGGTTGGACGCGAAACGCCTTGAAACCGATATGGCCAACCCGGAATGGCAGTCAGCGATCGATCGTAACCGCGCTCTAGCGCGAGACCTTGGTATCAATGGTACGCCGGGCTTCATTGTCGGTACGGAACTCGTGCCTGGTGCATTAGATCTAACGGGATTACAAGATCTCATTACACGGGCAGAGAGGTGAGGGAGAAATCGCTGGACGGAGATTACGTGAGAAATTCAGTGGACATGGCCAGTTCGATCCTACCGTCACCAGTCCACAAGAGCCCTCGATGTGCCAGGCAGCTTGAGGTGTATGAGCCAGGAGGTATTCCATGAAGGTGAGAGACCATGCCCTGCCCCTGTTCTTCGTCTGTGCCGTCACATTCACTGGCTGCGCCACTGAACAGACGGTCGGCAGGAGCGAGGCATCGTCATCACCTCCCACCGCATCCACTTGGGCGACAACCATTGAGCTTATTAAGCCGGTCCATTTCAGCTCTGCCGATGGAGCGGGCCTCCTAGCTCCAGCTGGACAATATGTGGTGGACGCGACCGCTCAATCACAGGTGCGTCTGATGCCAGAACAGGGCACCTCGCCCTTCGTCCTGACGGCGGCGTTACAAGCCCACGACATCGACATCGCTACCCCTGTTGCGGTGACCTTTTCCGAGCGGGAGGATGAGCCCCATGTGTTGCTCCTCTTGCCTGACGGACGAGCCCTGGACGCGATTGGCTCGTTCAACGGCGTTCGCTCACGCGAGGTCATTCGCACGAATCGCCTCTACAGCCTTTACGCTGAAGCCGGGGTCGTACGCCTCGGCTCCCGCGTCGTGGAAACCCTGCCTTCTGACGGACCCGCATCTACCTCCTCGCACCCTCGAGCAGGACTCGGCTCATTCAACGAGCTCAGTTCAGTTGGTGATACTGAGTCCATGCGGATGCAACTGTATATGGAGCGCCGGTCGAAGTTTAACGAGACGCTTTCGAACATCCTCGCGAAACAGAATCAGCCGTTTCAATTTGAGGTTGACTGGGACCGTCCGGGCGGCGATTACGCACAGCGAGCGGAGCCCACACCAGAGTCTTGTCGACTTGTGTGCGCCGCCAATCCAAGTTGCCAAGCGTTTACCTTTGTGAAAGCGGCTTCTGGCGCGGCGCTAGGACAATGTTTCCTGAAACGGACGGAGCCACCCCCTGTGGCCAACAGGGGGTGTATCTCAGGGAAACGGACCAGCTTGCAGGAGGGGATAATAAAAAATATGAAATAGCAATCCTATCACTCAGAGGGAGGATGCCGATGAGGCATCTCATCGTAATTCCTCGGAACAGCGCAAGGCAAAGGTTCCAGGAACCGTATCCTTGGCTTCTAGGTTTTTAGCGGAACGGACCATCTCCAGGAGAACCTATGATACGTAAATACACAGCCCTCGCGGCAGTGGGTACAGCGATCTTTTCAGCGGTTGCCTGGATGACCGTTCTCGCCCTTACCTCCTGGGCGGGCTCATCGTCGGCTGTCACGTTGCATCAACCGGTTCATTTCATAGCGTCGGACGGCAGCGACCTCACCGTCGACGCCGGAAGCTACGAGGTGGATATGTCGGTCGGGGCGCAGCTCAGATTGCATGCGAAAGATGGAACGCCTTTCTTCCTCGATGCGCAGGCGACAACTCATGGCGAAACGATTGATTCGCCGCTGGCCGTGACCGTCTCAGGCGACGCCCCAGACCTGGTTCACATTGTCCTTCTCTTGCCGAACGGCCAGGCCTGGGATGTGCCAGGTACATTCTCCGGCGCTCGGCCGCGAGGCACTCAATTCCTGCTTGCCTCCTCATCGCAGATCAAGTTTTCAGTCGCGCAAACAGCACCACCCGTACAGTCGGTCGTGCCATTCGAGGGTGCCAAAGGGCATGTCCTTCAAGAGCTGGTTTCTCCCCAATTAGGCAACTTGCAATTCGAAGTCATGAAGCAATCACCCACGTTTTCCGTGGTTAGTTACGGGGGCAAATGTCTGGATTTCGGCGCTCCACCACAAATAGTTGGAGCGCCCGTGTTCCTCTACGAATGTAATGGGACGATAGCCCAGCAGGTTCTTGTGCAGGAGATCAATGAACAGCATGATGTGATTCTCCGAGCCGGCTCGAAGGTGATCGGTGTGAAGGGAGGAAATTCGGCTCCACCTGTCCTCTCTCGCGGCATCGATCAGACATTCTTGGGACAGCTTCAAGGTCAGGTGTTTGCGGTTATGGCACAACAGCCGACATTGGAACTTCAGGATGAGCAAAACCGCCAAACAGTGCTGTCGTCCGGGGCCGGTCAGGTCTTCGCGCTCGACGGTGACAGCGTCATCTTGGCCTCGGATCGGACTCGTGTGGTGGAAGTTCTGAAAAATCGTGGTGCCAATCGGACTCCTCTCGTCTTAGGCGCTCGAGATCTTGCAGATAACGAGTTCTGGACCTTTGTGGCCACCGACAAGAGCAACCGGAAGCCCACCAGCGGATTTGTGCGTGTGCCGCAGGAAATGAGTTTTGTCAGCGCCTTGGAGCAGGCACATTGGGGTACCGTCATTGAAATCGCGCCTGGCACCTCGATCGAGTTGAGAGACTACCCCAATCCCTATAATCCGGCGCTGGACTATGCCCATGTGCACCTTGGGGGTGGCATAACCATTCGCGGCGATCGACGTGGTACCCTCCTCGGGCCTGAACTGTCGATGCGGAAGGTCACGAAAGGAGCGATGATCGCAGTTGAAGGCCCTGATGTACGTATCACTGGACTGCGGTTGCGAGGACCAAGCCGGGATACAGACATTGATCAAACCCCCGTCTGGGGAATTCTTATCGAGCAAGACCATCTCCACGTCAGAATGATCATCGACCATAACGACATCTCGGACTGGCCGGGCGCAGCGGTGACTGTCACTGGGGCCGCAGAGCCTGGAATCTGCACGGACAAGGGGGACCCGAGAGGTTCACGGCTCAATAACCTCCGCGTAGTGCGCAATTTCATTCACCATAACCAAAAGCAGAATGCGGGATACGGTGTTCGGGCCGAGCAGAACTCGTTCCCGCTGATAGAGGGCAACACCTTCGTCTCGAACCGTCACGCCATCAAGGCATCTGGATGGGGATGCACCAGCTATCTCGCCTGGAACAACCTTGTGCTCTGGGCCGCGCCGACACAGACTAAAGCCGTGGTTGCAAGATGGACCGCTCATGACTTTGATGTGCACGGAACCGGTGACAACGGGTTTGGTGGCCGCGCAGGGCAGTACTTCGAGATTGCAGGGAATACGTTCTTGGGCACCCAATACAAACATGAGAATTTCGACCTGCGTGGCGAACCGACTTACCGAGTCGAGTTTCATCGCAACGTGTCGCTGCGAAGCCGAGAAGACTCCGTCGTCTGCAGTAATTGCGAGGCAAAGAATAAACTCCTCGTATATGACAATAATCAGTTCAAAACGAATCCAAATCCAACGACTCGACTAGGCGTGGGAGATTTCGACGGCGACGGAACGGACGATGTCTTTCTCGCCACTGGGGCGGCATGGTATTACGCGCCTGCAGGCAATGCCGAGTGGCGTTTTCTCAATGCGCAGACGGACGGAATTGTGAACTTACGTTTTGGAGATTTCGACGGAGATGGACGCACGGATGTCTTCACTCAGCGTGGACGCGACTGGCTCATCTCCTGGGGCGGGGCCTCGCCATGGGAAAAGATCAACGAAAGCAATCCTGCACTGAGCGAGTTTCGTGTCGGCGATTTCATCGGTGATAAACGTGCCGATATTTTTTATGCCGACGGGCAGCGTTGGTGGGTCTCCGATGGCGGAGTTGGCCCGTTCGTCAATACGCAGGATTCAAGCAAACGAACCGCCGATCTTGGGTTTGGGGATTTCAACGGCGATGGCAAGATGGATGTCGTGGGCGTCGAGAGCGGCAAGTGGAAGGTCTCGTTGAACGCCACTGGACCGTGGGATGGCTTTCCATTGCGCGCGGCACTGACGAAAACAATGGCGGGGCTGATGATTGCCGATCTCAATGGCGACGGCCGTGCCGATATTGTTACCGCTGAGCTTGGCATCAAGATGAATGGCACCCAAGGCATTCCTGTCTGGAAGTGGAAAGTCTCCTGGGCAGGCACAGGTAATTGGACAGCGCTTCGCACGGTCTATGGCCCTCCGGTTGGGATCGGGCGATTCGATGCAGGGCGTGGCGCAGATATCCTGTTCTGGGGAAGCACAACCGTCAACACCCTCTATATGCTCTCCTCAGGAGTGGGCACTCCTATTCTGCAAAGCCGGCAGGATATGCGCTGAGGGGCCTCACGCACATACCTTAGAATCGTACGAAGTAGGGGAGAGTCGCCAGGACGACACCGACAGCGACGAGAACATATAGGTTGGCAATACCGTAGGGGACCACACAGAGCGCCATGCCGACGATTAGCGGACAATGGCTCGTTGTCTCTTTCCTTAAAGACAATATCCACAACTGATCGACCAGAAAAGCATGCTCCACATGAGACCGGCCGTGCTGCTCACCTTAAACAGCTTCCTTTTACGTGGCAGATGCCAGTACCTGTGTAATCAGCGCCTGGGCCTCTTCCTGTATCCGCGTGAGGTGGGCTTGCCCTCGGAAACTTTCCGCATAGAGCTTATAGACGTCTTCGGTACCGGACGGGCGAGCCGCAAACCAGCCTTGTTCAGTGACGACTTTCAGTCCACCAATTGCGGCACCATTGCCAGGGGCTGTCGTCAGTTTGGCTACGATGTTGTCGCCGGCTAGCTCAGTTGCCTGCACCTGGTCCGGCGACAGTTTCGAGAGGATCGTTTTCTGCGCAGGTGTCGCGGCTGCATCGATCCGTTGGTACAAGGGTTCTCCGAGTTCTTTGGTCAGTTCTCGATACAGCTCACCAGGATCACGGCCGGTCTTCGCCATCATCTCTGCCGCCAATAGGTTCATGATGATGCCGTCTTTGTCCGTCGACCAGACCGTGCCGTCGCGACGGAGGAATGACGCCCCCGCGCTTTCTTCACCGCCAAAGCCGAGCGAGCCGTCTAATAATCCCTTCACGAACCATTTGAAGCCGACCGGCACTTCAATGAGCCTGCGCCCGAGTTTGGCCGCAACACGATCGATGAGACTACTACTGACCAACGTCTTCCCGATCGCGGCCTCGGTCTTCCATCCAGGACGGCTCGTGAAAAGATAGGAGATTGAGACGGCCAGATAATGGTTGGGGTTCATCAGGCCAGCGGAGCGGGTGACGATGCCATGTCGGTCATTGTCTGCATCGTTCCCGAACGCGACATCGAACCGGTCTTTCAGCGCGATGAGGTTCGCCATCGCAAAGGGCGAGGAACAGTCCATTCGAATCTTGCCGTCCCAATCAAGCGGCATAAAACGGAAGGTCGGATCGACGGCGGGATTGACAATCTCAATGTGTAAGCCATATCGCTCTGCGATCGGCTGCCAGTAGGCGACGCCGGATCCGCCCAGCGGATCGATGCCAAGTTTCAAGCCGGATGATCGAAGCATCTCCATGTCGATAATCTGTGCGAGATCATCGATGAAGGTGCCGAGGTAATTATAGGGCTTGGTCGTCGCCGCTCGTCTGGCTCTGGCATAGTGGAGGCGGGCCACTCCATGGAGATCGACATTCATCAGGGCGTTGGCACGGTCCTCGATCCACTTCGTCACGACGGTGTCAGCCGGTCCACCATGTGGCGGATTGTATTTGATCCCGCCATCTTCCGGCGGATTGTGCGAGGGGGTGATGACAATACCATCGGCCAATCCTGCGATTTTTCCTCGATTGTAGGTGAGGATGGCGTGGGAGATGACCGGGGTCGGTGTATAGCCGCCATCCTGGTCCACCATGACCTCGACCCCATTGGCTGCCAGCACCTCCAGGACGCTCGCAAAGGCCGGCTCCGACAAGGCATGTGTATCCATTCCCAGGTAGAGTGGGCCGCTGATGTTCTCCATCTTGCGATATTCGTAAATGGCCTGTGCGACTGCGACGATATGGACTTCGTTAAAGGATCGCTTGAAGGATGTTCCTCGATGCCCTGAGGTCCCAAATGCGACGCGCTGCTCTCGTACGTTCGCATCGGGCTTTTCTGTGTAGTAGGCCGTGATGAGACGAGGGATATTAACGAGCATCGATGCCGGTGCCGGTTGACCTTCGAGAGGATGGTGAGCCACGAGATGATCCTTTGATACAGGTTAGGAATAGGGAGTCTTCGCGCTGTGGACCTCTGTGACAGTACCTCTTTCACGCCAAGATGATCAACTGAAGGAGAGGAAGATCTCGGTTGAATGAAGAAGGGTCTTGTCTCTTAATCAAAAGGCCTGTCCGTGGACATACAAGTCGTTACAGCCCTCACGTATAAGTCCTACAGCTGCTCTCGTCAGTATCGTGTTTCCCCAGATCAGATCGAGAAGTGCATGTGCTGACAGAGACGCCATCCACGATCTAGCGGCAAGGCAAGCATGAGGCCGTGTTGCATCACTCCGATCTGGGGAACCTGTACACCAGTGAGCCCTTCAAGCGGAATATGGCCGGCCACGGCGCGATCTATGGCATGAGCCGAGCCGGCAACTGCTTGGACAATGCCGCGATGGGGAGCTGCTTCTCCTCGCTCAAGACCGAACACGCCGTGACGAAAACGTATCGCACGCGAGACCAAGCCAAAGCGGACCTGTTCGATTACAGTGACCGCTGCTATCATCCTAGGCGGTGGCACTCGACGTTGGGCTATCTCAGTCCGATGGAGTTCGAACGACAGTCGGAATTAGTGTAGATTGGGATCAACTAAACCGGCAGCAGCCCACCGATCCCGGCTCCAATCAGCAGGCGAGTACCGCCACGAGGCCCACCGAAATCTTCTTCTCTCGAGCGACGTTCAATCATGGATACCAGTCCGTACGGAGCAACATTGGGAAGGGTGCTGCAGGTTTCCAGGACATGTGCGGCGTACAAGCCAGTCTTAATCCCGGAACTGATCCGTTGTATCATCGGACTTTCAACCGATTCCCTTGCACGCTAGTCGGCCCGCTGGTTACAGGCTGTTCGAACGAGGTATGATAGCCGGGGGGCGGACGTCTGATGAGCATGCAATGGTTCAAAGGCGTCCTGGTCTGGGTCGTGGTGGCCGACGTCGTCATGGTCGGCCTGACGATCTTCGTCCTTCATGTGTTCGATCGACAGATCATCGAACAGACGGGGGCCCAGGACCTTCACGAAGAGTTTCTCCGTGATGCAAAATCCGTGAAACGGATCATGAGTAAGGCCGGTGATTTCTACGATATTACCGCGCTGATGAAGTGTTTCAAGACATCATGGAACTGAGTCCAGGCATTCGACGCCTCTCGGTGTTCGAACTCCTGCCTGACTCCAGTACGCGCATCTATACTAGCGATCCCACTTCCGCCCCTCTGATGCTCAGTATTTATGAACGGCATGAAATCGCTGCCGGTCGTTCAGTGACTCAATTCGACATGGAAGGATCTGATCGGGGATGGGTGTTCGCCGCGCGCCTACTCGTGGATGGGGAAGTCGTGGGCGCGCTACGTGGTCATTTTTCGCTCTGGGGGTACGACAGGCTCATTCGCCAAGAAGGGGAATAAGGTGTCCGAGGGCGGGCGATCTCCTTGCCAGTGCCTCGGACGGAGTGATATGCCTGGCGCTGCAAGGCCCCTTCTGTCGCAAGCCGCCACGTCATAGGGCCCGACGATTTTTGAACGATTGATCCGTTTCTAGAGGATTCTATGGCCAATGCGCTGCTCTATGACCGTCTGCAATTCGCCTTTACCGTCACGTTTCATTATCTCTTTCCGCAATTGACGATGGGGTTGGCGCTGCTGTTGCTGTACCTGAGGAGCCGGGCGCTCGCCATCGGGGACGACCATTACCAGCAGGTCGCGAGGTTCTGGACAAAGATCTTTGCCTTGAGTTTTGCTTTCGGTGTCGTGACCGGGATCCCGCTGGAATTCCAGTTCGGTACCAATTGGGCGAAATTCTCTAATTTCGCCGGCGGTGTGATCGGCCAGACGCTGGCGATGGAGGGACTGTTTGCGTTTGTTCTGGAGTCGTCGTTTCTTGGCATCGTGCTGTTTGGGGAGGGGCGGTTTAGCCGCCAGGTGCAATGGGCTGCATCGTTGATGCTCTTTCTCGGTTCCTGGCTTTCCGGTTATTTCATTCTGGCGACGAACGCGTGGATGCAACATCCGGTCGCCTACACGGTCGCCCCCGATGGACGGTTGTTCGTCGATAGTCTTTCCGGCCTGCTCACGAATCCTTGGCTGTTCTGGCAATATGCCCACAACATGACGGCCGCAGTCGTGACCGCCTCGTGTGTCATGGCTGCGGTCGGTTCATTCTATCTTCTGTCCGGTCAGTATGTGAGCTACGCGAAGACCTTCCTCCGTATCGGCGTGGTGACGGGCGCCATCGCCACCGCGCTGATGATCTTTCCGACCGGCCACGAGAACGCCAGGCAGGTTTTTGAGCATCAACCGGTCAAGGGCGCCGCATTCGAAGGGCTCTTCAAGACCGAGCGAGGCGGCGCCGATATGATGCTCATCGGCCAACCGAATATCGAAACTATGACGATCGACAACCCGCTCGTCGTGCCGGATGCGTTGAGTTTTGTGCTCTTCTACGAACTCTATGCCACGGTGAAAGGGCTCGATGCCTTTCCACGTCCTGAGTGGCCAGACAATGTGGCGCTGCTTTACTATGCCTACCATATAATGGCCGGGCTCGGAACCATGTTGGTATCGGTTATGGGATTGGCGCTGCTCTGGCTTTGGCGGGGGCGATTGTTTACCGCGAACTGGCTGCTCTGGCTACTCATGCTTGCTGCGCCGTTTCCCTATCTCGCCACCACGGCCGGCTGGATGACCGCCGAACTCGGTCGTCAACCCTGGCTGGTATACGGCCTGCTCCGCACGGCTGACGGCGTCTCACCGCTGGTGCATTCCGGCAACGCGCTGTTTACGCTCCTCGGATTTCTCGGGATCTATCTCGTATTGGGGTTACTCTTCCTCTTCCTGATCGTGGAAACAATCAGGCATGGCCCGGCACGCGTGTCACCTGAATCGTCGCACTCATAGGAACCGGTACGATGGAAACCTTCTGGTATGTTGCCGTGACGTTGATGCTGGCTGTGTATGTTGTTCTTGACGGTTTCGACTTCGGCCTGGGCATCGTCTATCGTCTCGTCGCGAAAACTGAAGCGCACCGGCGTGCAGCGTTGGTCTCCATCGGCCCTATCTGGAACGGCAACGAAGTATGGCTGATCGCCGCGGGCGGTCTGTTGTTCTTCGCCTTTCCCAAAGCCTATGCATCGGGGTTCAGTGGATTCTATCTGGCGTTGCATATGGTCTTGTGGTTGCTGATCGCCCGCGGACTTGCGCTTGAACTCCGCTCGCACGTGGATCACCCATTGTGGCGGCAGTTTTGGGATGTGGCGTTTGCGGGAGCGAGCCTGCTATTGGCTGTCGTGTTCGGCGTGGCCTTGGGAAATCTTATTCGCGGCGTGCCGTTGAATCACGAAGGCTATTTCTTCGTAGTGCTCTGGACAAATTTCATGACAGGACCGCAGCCGGGTATACTCGATTGGTTCACCATCCTCATAGGGTCCACAAGCGCGGCGATCCTTGCCCTTCACGGCGCAAGTTATCTGGCTGTAAAAACGGAAGGCGAGTTGCGGGAACGGGCGAGACGAGCGGCCTGGCTGACTGGACCGGTCGTGGTCATTCTGGTCGGACTGGCCCTGACCGCCGTTCCCTTTGTTCAACCTCTAGTCTATCTCAACTATGCCGCCCATCCCATCGGCCATGTCTTTCCCTTTCTCTGCATAGCGACGCTCGTGTCGGCTCTTGAGATGCGAAGACGCAATTGGGATGCGGGAGCATTTTCCGCGACGAGTCTCTTCATCCTCGCGATGCTGGCCAGCACGGCCTGGGGGCTGTACCCGAACATTCTGATTGCCACGGATGATCTTACCAACAGCTTGACCGTCACCAATGCCACTGCCGGCGACTATGGGATGCAGGTCGGTCTTTGGTGGTTCCTGATCGGATTTAGTCTGCTCCTTACCTATCAAGCCTATGCGCATCGGGCGTTCTGGGGAAAGGTCAAGCTCGACGAGGACTAACCCTGCTTGCTCTGTACGTTCGCTCGCTCGCACTCACCCAACTACCAGCCTATCGGCTAGGACTAGGCCACGGCCCGTTCTTCTAAGGCCGCCGGAACTAGAAAACCGAATCTCCAAATGCACCGATTGGCAAAGAATCTTCCTCTCATTGATCTGTGTCATCTTGGCACAGTGCGCCACAATACTTCATTCTTCATCGTCCTCCTTCAGGCTTGCTAACCTACCTCATGCAGTAAGCACACGATAAGTGGCCTTCTATTCGAACGTGCCTGACCCGAATAAAATCATGAGGGTTGGCATCGACATTGCTGACTGGACTGATAGGTATGTGCGAAACGCGAGATTCCCATCACCGTTGAGGGTCACAAAGAGTTACGGAAGCAAACGCCGATTTGGAATGGTTCGACGACGGGCCTTATTTTTTCTCTAACCTACAGGAGACAGTATGAAAAGGCATCTCGCTCTGTTCCTGTTCACGCTGATCAGCAGTATCGGAATCGCGACCCTGTCGTACGCAGCAGGCTCTATGCCTGTTGAGGGGGATATCCTGAAGATTGAGGGGGAGTATTACACGGTGCATGATACGGTCGGCCACAACGTGCGCCTGCATGTGAACAAGACGACTCATCTGGAGGGCGCCTTCAAGGTCGGGGACAAGGTCGAGGCTTACGTCACGGATAAGGGGCATGCTCGGTCCATGTATCATATAAAAGACTTTACCCTGGTCCCCTAAGCCGAAAGATATCGTTCTGAATGCTTTGTCGTCGAAGGAGGAGAGTGAGGAGCAAGTTATACGTACGGGGGGCTATCTCGCATGTGTGAGTGTATTTCTGGCTCTAGGAGCCTTGACTTAGCTCCATGGAGTGCAGCCTAGGACCGCAAGCAATTCCAAAGATGGGAGAGCGGTACTCGTTGCAGAAAACCTTGTCGCTCTGGCTGAGTGATCCGGCTCGTGCCGGCGGATCTATCGGTCAACAAACGCAGGATGGGACGCGACTCCATGAGGTCCATGCATCAATCTAAATATCTAGGTCATCCATTCAATGAAACAGAATCAAATCCATACTTGACCAAAAGCTTCTGTATGCGGGGACTCATTAAGAAATCGGAAAATTGGATTGCGACCGGAAGGGATTCCGCTCGACAAGTCCAGACCACCGCGTGCCCGAACTGGACGGGCATATACGTCCCTGACGGAGCTTCGTCTATGATGCGCACTTGGCCGCCATTGATGGCGTCCACACGAAAGACGAGGCCCACGTCGACCTTGCCTGAATGAATGAGGTTCATGATATCTACGCTATGTGACGCAAGGTAAATGAGGGAACGGCTTTGATATCTTGGATTGAGTTCGGTGAGCATCTGGGCCGTCGTATCTCCCAAGGAGGATGTCCGAGGATCTCCGAGGGCAATGCGTGTGGTTCGATCCGGTAGCGCGTCGCGAAAAGAGATCGGTATTGCGTCGAAGAAGGTTGACATCACGAGCACGAGAGAGGTCTGTGCGTAGATCCGCGGTCCGCCGTTCAGCGTTAGGCCTTTCTTGTGGAGATTTTGGACCTCCTCAGTCCCTGCGGCGAGGAAAACATCGATCGGGGCGCCTTTTTCAATTTGCCGACGAAGCGTTTTCGAGGGGCTGTAGACGACGCGAACTGTCGTTCCATACTCTTTCTCGAACATCGGTACAATTTCCTCGAGGGTGGCCTTCAAGCTGGGTGGGGCTCCAAGCGTCAGCGGCTCAGCCTGCACAGATTCCCAGATTCCAGGGATGACTAGCCCAACTCCCAACAAGACCACGACCTTGAGCGTTCGAATATCCATATGAACCTCCTATTACATGCCCCACCAGCGATTCATGGCTACCAAGAAATTCAATATGCGTCCGGAGATGTGTGTGCGATCGGACATCTAAGATCATCGCAAGATCAATACCAACTGACGCATTCATTCAATGGCCGGGAGCCAGGCACTGTAACTAGCCAATTTATTATGAATTGTCGTCGTGTGTTTTCAGCACTCTGTAAGCCGCATGTCTGGCGAATAGTGAGATTCCGCACATTGCGCGCATTGTTATATTGCACACCTACATTCATGCTGCGTGGCTACCGGACTTGGTCCGATAGATCAGTCAACGGTTATTATCCTAATAAATTATGCACCTTCGTCCAGTTCACGCTCGCGTGTCGGATGAATATGATGAGTGGTAAGGACCTTGCACTATGAGGCCTTGTCTTGATCAGAACCGGTTTTATTCAAGCGGGGCGCATATGACCGTACATCAACCGACTTTTAAGGGGCCTTTCGCATGAATCAGCTTGTCCTCATCGCCCTGAAACGGCCCTATACCTTCGTCGTTATGTCCATCCTGATCGTGCTGATGGGCACCCTGACGGTGCGTCACATGCCGACTGACGTCTTCCCGAATATCACGATTCCCGTCACCTCTGTGGTCTGGATTTATAACGGTATGCTGCCGCAGCAAGTGGAAGGGCGCATCACATATCTATTCGAACGCTTCCTGACCTCGACGGTCGAAGGCATCAAGTACATCCACAGTCATTCCTACTTTGGTAGCAGCATCACCAATATTTATCTTCAGGATGGAGTCGACGTGGGCAGGGCCGAAGCGGATATTGTGGGCATTGCGCAGAATGTCGTCAAGGCGCTGCCGCCGGATATTTCCCCGCCCATGGTTATGCGCCTCGCGCCATCCTCGATACCGGTGGCCATGCTCCAAATTAGCTCCGACAACATGACGCCAGCAGAGCTCTATAATCTCGCCTACATGCGTATCCGCCCCCTGCTGGTGACGGTGCCTGGGATCGTCCTGCCGCACCCATACGGAGGCCAGGACATGCAGGTTATGGTGAACCTTGATCAACAGAAATTGCTTGCTCGTAACCTGACGCCAGCGGATATTCACGATGTGCTCACGCGGCAATATCTCGTGCTGCCGTCCGGGGACGTCAAGATCAAGGAGACCGACTGGATCGTCATGACGAATGCCTCACCTCTGAAAATTGACCATTTCAACGATATTCCGATCAAGCGGGAAGGCAACGCGTTCGTGTACTTGCGCGATGTCGCGACCGTACGTCTCATGGGCCGAGTGCAACAGAACGCGGTGCTGGTGAAGGGCAAACAGACTGTCATCATCGTCGCCATGAAGAGCACAGAGGCCTCGACTCTGGACGTTGTGGCTGGGATCAAGAAGATGATCCCGCGTGCCGAGCAAGTCTCTCCGGAGGGCGTGCAGGTTAAGCTCCTCGACGACGCCTCGACCTTCGTGAAGGATTCGATTTCTGACGTCCTGCATGAAATGCTGATGGCCGGTGCGTTGGTCGGCCTTATCGTGCTGTTGCTGCTCGGCTCATGGCGAGCCACGGTCATCGTCTGGACCTCGATCCCTCTGTCCATTTTGGTCGCCATCATCGGTCTGCATCTGCTCGAAGAGACGATCAACGTCATGACCTTGGGGGGGTTGGCGCTGGCCGTCGGCATCTTGGTCGACGACGCGACCGTGATGATCGAAAATATCGATCGCCATATCGAGATGGGGAAGCCGCTTGAGCAGGCCATCGTCGATGCCGCCAATCAGATCGTCGTCCCGACGCTCGTCGCCACCCTCTGTATCGCGATCGTCTGGCTCCCGCTCTTCCAGCTTGGCGGTGTCGCAGGCTACCTGTTCAAACCCATGGCGGAGGCGGTCATCATCGCGATGCTGGCTTCTTTTATCTTGTCGCGCACCTTGGTGCCGACGATGGCGAAATATATGCTAAAGGGGCACCATGTCGAAGTTGCATGAGCCTCAGAGGCAGCTCGGCGCGGGGCCCTCGCCGAACGTCTTTGTCCTATTTCAGAAGGGGTTCGAACGCGGCTTTAATCGGTTCCGCGAGCGCTACGGTCTGCTGCTCGAAGAGGCGATCGTGCACCGCAACACCTTCGTCATGATCGCTCTGGCCATCGCGGTGGCCTCGCTGTCCCTCTTTTTCTTCCTCGGGCGCGATTACTTTCCCGAGATCAGATCGGGGATCATGACGATGCATATGCGGGCGCCCCTCGGGACACGCATCGAGGTGTCAGGACGCATTGCCACTCTTGTCTCCAACAGCATCGAGGAGTTGCTGGCCGGTCAGGTCGAACATATCGTCAGTAATTGCGGCCTCCCGGTCGGACCGCACAACCTCGCCTTCATTCCGACACCGACAATCGGCTCTCAGGACTGTGACCTGACGATCCTTCTGAAAGACGAAAAGTCTCCGGTGTGGGATTATCGTCGCATTCTCCGCAAGGGCCTGAAGGAGCGCTATCCGGGAACCGTCTTCACATTCCAGCCGTCCGATCTGACGGCGAAAATTCTCAACTTCGGCGCGCCTGCGCCGATCGACGTGCAGATCAGCGGGCCGGACATGTACCCCAATTTCGAGTTCGCCCGCACATTGGTAGGCAAGTTTCGCGAGATCCCCGGCGCTACGGATGTGGTGATCCAGCAGACGATGCGCACGCCGACTCTCATGGTCGAAGGCAACCGCTCGTTCGGACTGGGTGTCAACAGGACGCTGAAGGACATCGCCGACAATCTGATTATGACGACCGCCGGGAGCCAACAGGTTGACCAGGTCTATTGGCTCGATCCCAGTACCGGCATGTCGTACCTGATCAATGTCTATACGCCACAGTCGCAGGTCAACAGCCTGAACAGTCTCAAGACCATCCCGGTCGAGTCCTCGGGCAATTCTTCGAAGGAGGGGGTGCAGCTTCTCGGAAATTTAGCCGATATTTCTGCGGAGGGAACGCCGGGCGTGATCACGCATGGAAACATTATGCCGCTGTTCAATATCTATATCTCCGCCGAAGGGCGCGACCTCGGCGGTGTGCTGGCGGATGTCGAAAAGGTTGCCGAGAGCATGGAAGGCGCGTTGCCCCGCAGCGCCAAGCTCAGCATCCATGGGCAGGCCTCATTGATGCACGATGCCTATTCCCAGCTGATCTTCGGACTGCTTGCCGCAATCGTGCTGGTCTATCTGCTGATTGTCGTCAACTTCCAATCCTGGCTGGATCCCTTCATCATTATTACAGCCCTGCCAGGTGCGTTGGCAGGCATTGCATGGGCGTTGTTTTTGACCCATACGCGTCTGTCGGAGCCCGCACTGACGGGCGCCATTCTGACCATGGGCACAGCGACCGCCAATTCGATCCTCGTCGTCTCCTACGCCAGAGAGCGGCTTGAAGAGCATGGCGATGCGGTGCGGGCCGCGATCGAAGCGGGAACGACCCGCTTCCGTCCGGTGCTCATGACGGCTTCGGCCATGATCTTCGGGATGTTTCCCATGGCGACAGGGTATTCTACGAACGCGCCGCTGGGGCGCGCCGTCATCGGCGGCTTATTCGTTGCCACATTGTTCACTCTGTTCTTTGTGCCCTGTGTCTACGCTATTTTCTATACCAGGCGGTCTTTGCGTCAAAAAGGCATTGAATAAATGGGTACGATCTTGCGTGGAAGACTCTTTATCATCTCAGCAATCCTCATGTGTGTGCTCTACCTTGGCTATCGGGTGTATGAGAGCCAAAGTGACGCCGCGCTGTTGCGCGAGACAACGCTCGAAGACGCCATCCCTACGGTGGCGACCATCCATGCCACGCCGGTGGCGCCGACCGAAACCATTACGCTTCCCGGCAACGTTCAGGCTTGGTTCCAGGCGCCGATCTACGCGCAGGTCTCCGGCTATGTGAAGATGTGGTACAAGGACTACGGTGCGTTGGTGAAGAAGGGCGATATCCTCGCCGAAATCAACGCGCCGGCCCTCGACGCCCAGTATGCGCAGGCCAGAGCGGATCTGGAGTCGGTGCGGGCCATCTATGCCCTCGCCGACCTCACTGCGAAGCGTTGGCTGGCGCTCCGCAAAAACCATGCGGTCTCCGAGCAGTCGATTTCGGTGAAGGTGGCAGAGGCGAAAGCCGAATTGGCGAAGGTCCGGGCAGCAGAGCAGAATGTCAAGAACTTCGAGGCATTAATCCGGTTCAAAACTATTGTCGCGCCCTATGACGGGGTCGTGATCGTACGAAACATCAACGTCGGTGACTACGTCAATAAGGAAGGCACGATCAGTAGCCCCAGTTCGGTGGCCAATCTCTTTACTGTGGCCGACGTTAGCATGTTGCGTCTCTTTGTCTCCGTGCCGGAATCGTTCGGACCCTTTCTCCAACCTGGCCTGACGGCCGAGGTGACGGTGCCGCAGTTGCCCAATCGTCGGTTTACCGCCAAATTCCTGACCGTCGCCCGTGGATTCGACGTGAACACGCGCACCGCGATCACCGTCTTTACGATTGAAAACGAGGACCGGGCTCTCTGGCCAGGCTCCTACGCTCAGGTCTCGCTCACGGCGCCGGTTGACAGGAAGGTGGTCATGATCCCGTCCACCGCGCTGGTGTTTCAGGAGCATGGCACTGAAGTGGCGGTGGTATCGGAGGACGACGGCCGCGTCCACTTTAAACCGATCACCGTGAGCAAACTCCTCGACAGCGCCGTCGAAGTGGAAGAGGGGATTTCCGCGGGCGACCGCATCGTGAATAATCCGAATGCCGCGTTGCTCGAAGGGGACAAGGTACGCATCGTCACACCGGCACCCGGTTATGACCTCCATAAGACAGACATGCCTGCGCTGAAGGGCGCTCCCATGCCGAAGGACGCTCCCGCGCCACACGATGCGGCCGCATCAAAGGAATTACCTTCGCAATGACCGTCTCGATACGCCTAAATGGCAAGCGCTTAGGAACGAGTCCGGGCGGATCCCGCATCGTTCGCGCATGCACATGCATATGGCGCAACGGTCTCTTACTGCTACTGTGCAATTTGTCGGCGTGCAGTGACTGGTTGCCACATGTCGATCTGGCGCCGGACTATTCACCGCCTCAATACGTCGTTCCCGTCTCATGGCGTGGGTCGAGTCCGTTCGTCGAGGCTAAGCCGTCTGATGCCGAATTGCGGCTGGATTGGTGGACGGCGTACAACGATCCGGTCTTGAACCGGCTTGAAGAGCAGGCCATGGCGGCCAATCCGGATTTGCAGGCCGCCGCCGAGCGGTTTGTCCAGGCACGCGATATGATGATGAAGGCCCGCTCGCGCCGTATTCCTCAGGTCGGCCTGGGGTTCGGCCCATCGGACAACCGGCAATCAGACAATGCTCTGTTTCGTCCCCCTGGCATCCCGAACCAAGAATCGAGCGTGTCCGCCGGAGGGCTCGCGTCCTGGGAGCCGGATTTCTGGTCGGCGATTCGTAACGCGACGCGCGTGGAGACCTACCGTGCCGAAGAACGCGCCGCCGACTACGGACTTGCGCGTCTCAGCCTGCAGGCGGAAATCGGGGCGAATTATTTCACGCTCCGCGGCTACGACGCGCAGGCTGAAATTTATGCTCAATCGATCGATCTCTATACGCGGTCGCTCAACCTCGTCAAGGCCCAGTTCGCCGGCGCAATCGCATCGGCCCTCGACGTAGCCCGCGTGGAATCGCTGCTATTCACCACTGAGACGAAACTCGCCCAGATTGAAGGCCAACGCCAAGTGACGGAACAGGCGATTGCTATCCTCGTGAACATGGCGCCGGCCGGTTTTACCATTAAACCGATAGGTGAGCTTCGTGTGGCTAAATTTACGATTCCAGAGATGATTCCGTCAACCTTACTGGAGCGTCGGCCTGATATCGCCGGGATGGAGCGGCGGATGGCCCAGGCAAACCGCGCCATTGGGATTGCACGCGCCGCCTTTTACCCCGATGTGAAGTTCCGGATCGGCGGAGGGTTCGAAGATGCCGGCTTCAACCTGCTCTCGCTCGCCAATAGTTTCTGGTCCTACGGGTCCACTGTTTCGCTGCCGGTCTTCCAGGGCGGCTATCGTCGCGCCCAATTGCAGCAGGCCTGGTCGTCCTATCGCGAGACTGAAGATCAATACCGCTCGACGGTACTCAACGCCTTTCGCGAAGTCGAGAATAACCTGAGCCTCACGAATCGTCTCACCGTCGCGGCTGACCGGCAGGACGCCGCCGTCGGGGCCACGCTCAAGGCACAGAATCTCACGATGGAACTCTATCGGGGCGGACTGGCTTCCAGCCTTGAGCTCATTTATGCGCAGGTCGCCACGCTCACGGCGCGCATCGACTCAGTCCAGATCAAGGCAGAACTGCTGAGAAATTCAGTGGAGCTCATCCGCGCGCTTGGCGGAGGGTGGACTCGTGACCAATTGCCCGCTGACGAGCAGATCCAACCCTTCGATACGTTCCAATACACCGGCCTTGACAAACCACTGCCTGCGGGAGGAATCGATGTCAACGCGGACAATAATGCAAGGCATCATGATTTGACCAAGCCCTCGGTTCCTTGACTGTGGCCACAAAATTCAGTGTGAGTCTGTCGGTATCAGGAAATGATTGGTGTCGCTTCGACGCATCGTGAACGATAACGTTGCAAGGCATCGACAAGGAGACACGGATGACCAATGAGGAAAAAGCCGAGAAGATTCGCCAATGGAACGATCCGGAAGAGCGAGTCACGGTCAACTTCCATGATGAACAGGGCTTGAATGCGGAAGTAACAGGGTGTAGTGCCGAACTTGTGGATCTCTCCATCGAGACGCGCGTGACCCATATGAAGCAAAGAATTTCAGTCCCCCTAAGCCGAACAGAATTGTCAGAAGATTTGTCGCACTATACGCGGGATCCAGAGCGACCGCTGAAACATCGCCGACTGATGTTGGTTATAGATGATACGGGTCTTCCGATCATCTAGTAGCGGAGGAGGGGAGGCTGATGATCATGACGGTGTCGTTGGCACAGCAGTCTCTGGTTTCTCGATTTGATGCTAATAATCTTGTCGTGAGGTTGTTCTGCGTCAGGCAGGACAGATTGCCTTGTACTTGGTTAGCCGGATTGCCGTGAGCAGTCACGGGTGGTTTGAGACGTCTCTTGCGTAGCCCCAAGAGGATCTGCGCACATTCGATCTCGAGCGCAACCACACGATCATTCTCCAGTCGGCTGATGCGGCGCTGATGATCCTCAATCTTCCCTTCGTCCTCATCGGGGGCAGGGTAGCCCTTCGCGCAAGGAATTGTGTCGGGGGCGCAGCGTTCTCTGGCAGTCGTGGTGCTCGGTGGCCTCGTCGGTTCGACATTCCTGCCCCTTGTCGTCCTGCCAGTCTTATACCGGTGGATAGAAACCAGACGGTCAGAATCGTTCGAGTCGATCAGGCTGCTGCCGAAGGGGCGGAACGTCTATCAGGTCATTCGTTCCTGGCAGGAGTTTTTTCTGAATATTATGGTGGCATAAGTCTTTCAAGTGTGGTTCGATCATAAGAAGACAGGGTTTTCTCGAAATCGGTCTCCTCTGCGGGCTGGCGCAAAGGGTATTTTGTCCGGACGATTGGTTCTATTTACAGAGGAGGCAACAATGACAACAGTGATGCAGAGGTGCCTAGTCGTTATCTCTGCGGGGGTCATGAGTCTGGTTCTCGCGCAAGCGGCAAGAGCCTATGAAGAGATGCCTGTTGCCGAGGGCGGCACGCTGACAGGGACAGTCCGCCTCGACGGCAAGGTGCCTGGGCCGAAGGGGTACAACCTCACGACATTGCCGGATGCAATCTACTGCGGACGGATTTCCGATGGGCGAGGCTGGCGCTTGCTTCAGCCGTTTAATGTCGGACCGAACGGCGAGTTTCGACAAGTTGTGGTCCTGTTGGAGGATATTGAGAAAGGCAAGCCGTTCGGCACGTATCAGATGCCGCGAATCGAAGCGGTCGATTGCCGGTTTCAGCCGTTCGTCAATGTGGTGCGCAATCTTCACGATGTCGTCGTCGTCAATATGGACCCGGCCTTTCACGACATTCAAGCGTATGAAACTTCCCGCCTGGGGCCGCGGGTTCTCTTTAATGTTCCGCTGCCGATCAGTAAGCGCTATCCGAACGAGGTTGGCTTGAGCAACCATTTTCATAAGCACTACGAAGGCGTTCCTATGGTTCAGACGATCCGGATGACGAAGGACCGCCGAATTTTCACCATGCAGTGCGGGTTTCACGCCTATATGGAAAGTTGGGCGCTCGTGCTCGATCATCCGTACTATGCCGTGACGGATCAGGAGGGAAGATTTGAGATCGGGGATATCCCTCCCGGAACGTACAAGGCGACGATCTGGCATCCGTATCTGCATGATCCGTATGTGCAGACCGTCACGGTGAAGCCGAAGGAATCGGCGACCGCTGAGTTTACAGTCGCGGCTCCAACGGGACGTCTCTATGCCAATCAAATGGTGGAGGACGCTTTCGTTCGCTACACCATTACCGAAGACGTGCAGTCGCAAATCGTCCCTACGTTAGAGAAGCAATATCTCTCCGAAGACCGGTGATACGTCGAGCTTTTTCCTCATCAACCGATTTCGCACGGTCGCGGCAGCCTCCCCAGCAAATGTGCAGATGGAAACCGGAAGAGCGTCTCCAGATCTTGGAGGCGCTCTTCCGGCATCGTCTGCCCGGAGCATTGGTCCTGGTTGAGCCCGATAGACGACGCTGGCTTGTATCTCGAAATCCGAGGACCAGGCTCCTGTTCCTGGAAAACGACAACCGCCATTCGGAGTCCGCATGTGCCTGGCGCCTTCACGGAGAAAACAGTAGACTCTACGGCACTATGGAAGATGAGCAGCGGTCATGACCAGTGACCTATTGACGTGGATCGGCATCGCGGTGTGCCTGAGTCAATCGGCGCTCTTTTCCGGTTTGAATCTCGCGGTCTTCAGCCTGGGCCGGCTACGATTGGAAGCAGAGGCGGCGAGCGGCAGCTATCAGGCGCGGACCGTCCTGGCCTTGCGCAATCAGCCCAACGACATTCTGGCCACGATTCTCTGGGGCAACGTCGGCATCAACGTGCTGCTGACCCTGCTCTCGAACTCGGTGATGGCCGGGGTCAGCGCCTTCCTCTTTTCGACCATGATCATTACGATCCTCGGAGAAATCGTCCCGCAGGCCTACTGTTCACGCCACGCGGTACGGGTGGCGGCCTTTTTTTCCCCCATTCTCTGGGTCTACCGAATCCTGCTTTTCCCCGTCGTCAAACCCTCCGCAATGGTGTTGGATGCCTGGCTCGGCAAGGAAGCGATTGCCTATTATCGCGAGGCGGAGATCAAGGAACTTTTGCGCCTGCATATGTTGGACGCGAAGACGGAGGTCAGCCGTGTGGAGGCGATCGGCGCCTTGAATTTTTTGACGATCGACGACATTCCGATCGAGGAGGAAGGCGTGCCCGTAGCGCCCAGCAGCATTCTACGGGTGCCCCATCGAAATGGCCTGCCTGACTTTCCGGCGTTTCAAAAAAATCAGGATGATCCGTTTCTCCGTCGGGTGAATGCCGCGGGCAAACCCTGGGTCGTCATTGTGGACGAACAGGACGATCCAAAATTCATCCTGGATGCCGATGGGTTTCTGCGCCATGCGCTCTTGTCCAGTCAGGAGACGGACCCTGCCGTCTATTGCCATCGGCCCGTGATCGTCAGAGATCCCAAAGAGCCGCTGGGGAAAGTCGTGGGTCAACTCAGCTTCGATCGGCTGTCACCGGGAGATCACTTGATTGCCGATGACGCGATTCTGCTCTGGACGAAGGCCCCGCGTCTCGTGACCGGCGCAGACCTATTGGGACGTCTACTCAGAGGTATTGTGAAACGCACACGTACGGAATCAGAATTCTAAATGGCACAGAAGGATGATGCCCTAGGTTGCGTGAACCTGCCGACGATAGGCCATGCCCTTGGCTGGTCTATCCCAGGAGGTGAGAGAAGACCGTGGCCAGGCCGAGGAAGCTGAAGAACCCGACGATATCCGTCACGGTGGTGAGGATAATGGAGGACGATTGCGCAGGGTCCTGGTTGAGGGACTGCAGCACGATAGGAATGACGGCTCCGGAGAGCCCCGCGATACACATGGAGGCGACCATGGAGATCCCGATGACCATCGTGAGTCCAACGGAATGGCTCCACAAAAACACAGCGGCCGAGGTCGTTGTGGCAACGGCGATCCCGTTGAGGAGCGCAACGCCCCCCTCCTTGACGGTCACCCGCAACCACTGAGTCGGTCTGATGTCCCGCAGGGCCAGGCCCCGCATTACGACCGCCAGGGATTGCGCCCCGGTGTTACCGGATTGTCCGGCTACGACCGGCAGCAGGATGGCCAGGGCGGTAAATCTGGCAATCGTGTCTTCGAAAATGCCGACCACTAGTGCCGCCAAGAACGCCGTAACCAGATTGACTTGTAACCAGCCCAGCCGTTTGCGCACCGAAAATAACACCGGCGACAGTGCCCGTTCGTCTCGGCTCGCGCCGACCATGGTCTGGAGATCCGCGGTCGCGTCTTCTTGATTCGCTTTGATGATATCTTCGTTCTTGATCACGCCGAGCAGCCGTTCGTCGAGGTCGATGACTGGAATCGTCATGAACCGATGGGCAGCGAAGAGCTCGACGATTTGTTCGCGATCCTCCATCGGATGAATGCTGGGGATATCTCGCCGCATGACCGATTGCAGCCGTTCGTCGGGGTCGAGCAATAGCAGGTCTCGCACGGAGAGCATGCCGACGAGATGTCGGTGGCGATCGATGACATAAATGTCGTGCAGGTCTTTGGGCGCGCGCGTGCGCACATGGCGCACCGCCTCTTCCACCGTCAGGTCTTCGGGCAATGCGAATGCCCTGACGTCCATGAGGTTTCCGACCGAGTTGGCCGGATAGTCCATGAATACGCGAACCTCTTCAGCCAGCGGACTCGGGAGGCGTTGCAGGAGCGCCTTTCTCCGCCTTTTGTCCAGCCGCAATAGTAAATTGGCGATGTCGCCTGGGGAGAACGCCTGCAAGACCTCCATGCCGATCGCATCAGGCAGTCCCCTCAGGGCATCGGCGGTTACCGCGGGATTCATGGTGGATAACAGCTCTGCGATGGTTGCGGGTTTGGTATGGGCAAGCAAACGGACGATCTCTTCGGTGTCGAACGACTCTAGAAGTTGGCCGGCCTCTTGAGGATGATCGATGAAAAAGGCGTCATGGAGTTTGTGATGGAGTGCCATCGGTGGTCTCGCTTTCCTGTGGCAACAAGGGGGCTGCGTCTATCACGGTCGTTTCGACCGCCTGAGCCAAATCCGTCATGACACGAAGACCGGTCAAGGCATAGGCCTCCCACATCTGTAATAACGCATCGGGGAGCGACCCTGCCGTCTGCTGGACGGTGGATCGTCCCTCAATTTGGCGGAGGGTCCGGTACCGGAGCGCTCCGAGGAAGTGCTGTTCGCGGTCAACGACCGGGAGGGTGTGATAGAGCCGCCACTGAGGGTTTTGGAGCAATTCATCCTCTGTGGCCTCGGCCGAGACGGTTTCCAGTTGATCTTTCATAATGGTCGCGACGAGTTCGGTTGGATCAGCGACGACCAGTTCCTTTGTGGTGACCAGGCCGACGAGCACCCCATCCCGCTCGACCACGTACTGGTAGTAGGTGGCGCGTCGGGGATCGTGCTTGACTCGTTCCAGTGCGGCCGACACAGGAATATCCGGTGGCAACGTCACGACTCGGGGGTCAGCCAGGCTGGCAGCCGTGCTTTCAGGATAGGCGGCGCTCAATCTGAGACTTGGACCGACAGTCTGGTCCACAAGGGCGAGCAGGTCCCCCTGCACGGCCGGTTCAAATTGACGGAGGATGCCGATGGCGGCATGGGTCGGCAGCGCAGCAAGAATTGCAACGGCCTGATCCTGCGGCAGCAGGAGCAGCACGGAGGCAGCCTGGTCCGACGAAAATTGCTCTAGCACGGGTGCCGCGTCTTCCGCGGTGAAGCCACCCATCACGTCGGCGATGTCTTCAGTGGGCCACGTTTCCAACTGTTTGGCGGCGTCGAGGGGGTAGGCGTTGAAATAGGCCAGTGTCACACAAAGTTCTGCATCCATAGATCAACCGGATTTCTCGATAATGGCACTGGATTCCTGAAAGCGGCCGGCGGGGACGATGACACGGCCTCCCGGTGTATCGACGACGATGGCGACTGGCGTTAAGGCGACGATCTGTCCATGTACCTCATCGATGCGAATCGTCTGTCCAACACGGAAAACCGGTTGGAGATAATGTGCCGCGATCAGATTGGATACGGCGCCGCGCGCCCCCAGTCCGAACGACAGGGCAGCCCCCGCGATCAATCCGCCGAAGGCGATCATGATTGTGCTGTTCAGGAGCGTCGTATCGATTCCCAGTTCGTTGATGGCGGTCACGAAGACGACCAAGATCGCGGCAACGTAAAATGTTTGAGACACGACCGCGCCCTGGGAGACGCCAGCCGATGTGCAGGCCAGGCTGATCACGTCTTTGATGTAGCTGGCCGCCAGCATGCCCAATACGATAATCAGGATCGAGATGCCGATTTTCGGCAGATAGAAGGCGAACGCGGTCAGGGCCCCCGAGACCGCCGAGAGGCCGATCGCTTCCGTTGCCGAGATACCGAAGAGCAGGAAGATCAGCCAGAACATGAGAAATCCCAGGATGTCGGCGCTGGTTTTGTTGGATGCGGCTTTGTCCAAGAGACTCTGGATCGGCGTTCTGGCGAGCAACCGATTGAAGCCGAGCACTTTCAAGAGCGCCGCGGTGGCCGCTCCGACCATGCGTGCCAGCAGATATCCAGCCACCAGCAACAGCAGGGCCCCGAGCAGCTTGGGAAAGAAGGCCACGATGATGGCTACGCTGTGTTCTGCGGACTCTCGGAACGTGTCAAACCAGTCGGACGGATTCACAGGTGTTCCCTTTCACGCGTCGAAGGATTTTCCCCACACGTATTGTCGATACAGTGGGCATTATGCCTGAGTGATGCGTCTTACGCAGTAGCTTATTCTAACAAGATGATGGATTCCTCAAGACGCAGATGGGCACTGGTCGCTCAGCGTCGCTGAGAAACCCTCATTAGATTCCATACCGTAAGGCCTGGCGTCAATGCACGGATGAGACGTGCAGCATGATGCCCGATGTGCACGAACTATCTGTCAATTGCTCCTGGCCCTGGACTGAAGATGTAAGAGGTGTTCGAGCGTCAAGATTTTCACTGGGATAAGCCTGTGGAAGCTGTCATGCTTGCGATGAGGATTACGCGGTCCATAAGAAAGAATATGATGCATGTGATCGTCATTCTTATCGTCTGTGCGGTGCTGGGGTTCGGCTGCACACCGGCGGAGGATCGACTTGATCATGCGAGAGTCGTGCTCGTGTTCAAGCACGGAAAACTCTCCAGCGACGGGGCGACTCTCTCCGCACTCCTCCGCGAGTTTGAGCGGCGCCATCCCGGTGTGGCCGTGCGGGAGGAACTGCTCCCGTCCTCGTCCGACCGACAACATCAATACTATGCCATGAATCTCGACGGAGGCCAGGCCCCGTTCGACCTGCTCGGCGTCGACACGATCTGGGTGCAGGAATTTGCACGGGCCGGGTGGATTGCTTCTCTCGACAGGCTCCTCCCTCCAGCGGAGCGAGAGCAGTTCTTCCCAGGGCCGATCCAGGCGGCCACGTTCGGAGGACAGCTCTACGCCGTGCCCTGGTATATCGATGCAGGGGTGCTCTATTACCGGCGTGATCTACTGGAACGTCATGGACTGGCTCCGCCGACAACTTGGCCGGACCTTGTCCGATCCGCCGAGCTGGTTCTTGATGCCGAACAGGAGGCCGGGCTCGTGGGGTTCCTTTGGCAAGGGAAACAATATGAGGGACTGATCTGCCTCGCGCTGGAAGTGCTTCGTAGCAACGGTTCAGATCTGTGGGACGGGGATCGAGCGCGGGCGGAAGCAGGCCTGCAGTTTTTGCGCGACACAGTCGCAGGACATCGGATCACGCCACTCTCCGTCAGCATGGCCGATGAAGAATCGACGCGTCTGGTATTCGGGTCCGGGCGCGCGCTGTTCATGCGCAACTGGCCCTATGCCTGGCCCCTATTCCAACGTGAAGGCTCGCCGGTTCGAGGGAAGGTGGGGATCGTGCCGCTTCCGTCCTTTCCGGGCTATGCCAGCGCACCAGTGCTGGGCGGGTGGTTACTCGCCATGCCGCAAGGATCCGCCCATCCACAGGAAGCAGGTGAGCTGATTCGCTTCTTGACCTCGCCCGACGCGCAGCGCATGGCCGCTTTGGAATGGGGATATAACCCTACACGCCTGGCCCTCTATCGCGACGCAACGTTGGTCGGGGCTCGGCCTCTGCTGAAAGATTTGTATCCTATCTTTCTGGAGGCACGGCCTCGCCCGGTCTCGCCCTACTATCTGATGTTGTCCCAAGCGGTGCAACCGGAAGTCAGTGCCGTCGTGGTCGGACGGAAAACCCCGCGCGAGGCGCTCGAAGCCGCGCGTCGTCAGGTGAGAAGGATCGTGGGGAGTCGCGACCTGTCGGTCGCAACGGAAGGCCTATGACCGGACAGCCTGTTACTGGAACGAGTCACGCGAAGGGCCGAGTTCGGTTATCCGAACGGGCATGGGGATATCTGCTGGCGAGCCCCGCATTCCTCTTGGTCGGTCTGATCGCCGTCGCTCCCATCGCGGCGGCGCTCTGGCTGAGCCTGCACCGTCGCTTGCCGACCTTCGGGGTGGATGAGTTTGTGGGGGCCTGGAACTATCTCCAACTCTGGAGCGACGACCGTTTCTGGGCCGCCTGCCGGACGACGCTGTATTTCACCGCTCTGTCGGTATCGGCTGAACTGCTGCTAGGTTTCGGGCTGGCGCTGCTGTTGGATAGCCTGACTAGCGGCTCAGGCAGGTCGCCGCGTTGGGCCCAGGTAATGATCGTCGTGCCCTGGGCGATTCCGACCGTCGTGTCGGCCCAGATCTGGGCCTGGATGTATCAGCCGGATTACGGGCTGCTGAATTATCTGCTCCATCAAGTGCACCTGATTACCCAGCCCATCGACTGGCTGGCGGACCCTGACTGGGCGATTCATGCGGCGGTCGTGATGGACGTCTGGAAAACTGCGCCGTTTGCCGCGCTGTTACTCTTGGCCGGATTGAAAACGGTTCCACGGGATCTCTACGCGGCCGCACGGGTCGATGGGGCGGGGGCCTGGCAACAGTTTCGCCACATCACGTTGCCGCTCCTGATGCCAGTCGTCGTGATCGTGCTCGTATTCCGCACGATGGATGCGGTTCGGGTGTTCGACGCGGTCTATGTGTTGACCGGCGGCGGCCCCGGCAACAGTACCGAAACCCTATCGATCTACGCGTACAAGACTCTGTTTCAAACGCTACAGTTCGGGTACGGGTCGACGCTGGCCACGGCGATGTTTCTGATCGTCGCGGCCCTTTCGTCCCTCTACCTCCTGTTGTTGCGTCGGCATTTGCAGGAGGCGACCTAATGGGTCTTGCCTGGGAGAAGGGGCGGCACGGCCTGTTTCACTGGTTTCGCACCCGTGGACTGGCGCTCTGCGTCGTCGCGTTGGCCGCCTTGTTCTGTCTGGGGCCGGTGCTCTGGCAGGCAGTGACGTCCATTAAGCCGGATCAGGATATCGTGCGACTCCCGCCGCTGTTTCCTGAGCGGGCAACCGCGGACCATTATGAACGAGTCCTGCTCCAGTCGTCGCTGGCGCAGTCTCTGGTCAATAGCGCGGTGGTGGCGAGCAGCGCGACGGCGGTGGCCCTTGTGGTCGGAGGATTGTGCGCCTTCACGTTAGCGCGTTTGCCGATTGCCGGTAAGCCGTTGATTCTCGGCCTCGTCCTTGCGACGTCGATGTTCCCTCCCATCGCCGTCATCAGTCCGTTGTATCTCTTGATGCGCGGTCTCGGCTTGAGGGACACGTTGATTGCGGTGGGGTTGACCCATGCGGTCTATGCGCTGCCTCTGGCCATTTGGATCCTGACAAGTTTTTTCCGACAACTGCCGGGGGAACTCTATTACGCCGCGCGCGTCGACGGGTGTACGCCTTTGCGGGCCCTCTGGTCGGTGTTCTTACCGCTGGCGCGTCCGGGGCTGGCTGTGGCAGGGCTGTTGGTGTTCATCTTCTCGTGGAACGAGTTCATGTTCGCCTTGACCCTCACGGCGAGCGATGCCACGCGCACGGCGCCGGTAGCGGTGGCGTTGTTTCCCGGTCTGTACGAAATTCCATGGGGCGATATCGCCGCCGCGTCTCTCATTGTGACTCTGCCGGTAGCAGGACTGGCGGCTCTGTTTCAACGTCACATTGTAGCGGGGTTGACGGCCGGCAGCGTGAAGGGATAGGAGCTAATGGCGGAAGTACGAGTCGAGCATCTATGCAAACAGTTTGGGACGACGACCGTCCTGCCTGATGTGACCCTGACCATTCGGGACGGCGAGTTTTTTACGATCGTCGGACCATCTGGCTGCGGGAAATCCACACTCCTTCAGCTCCTCGCTGGACTGGACCGCCCGACATCAGGACGCATCCTGTTCGATGGCGTGGACGTGACGAGCTTGGAACCGCGTGAACGGGACGTGGCCCTGGTGTTTCAAAGCTATGCCCTCTATCCGCACATGACCGTGCGTGGCAATCTCGCATTTCCGCTTCGCGTGACGAGACGCAAGACCGGTCTCGATCGGCCGCGCATCGAAGCCGAAGTGCAACGGGTGGCCGGATTGCTGGGCCTGGAGTCGTTGCTCGATCGATGGCCGCGGGAACTCTCCGGCGGCCAACGTCAACGGGTGGCGTTGGGCCGTGCGTTGATCAGACAGCCACGGTTGTTTTTGTTGGATGAGCCGCTCTCCAACCTCGATGCGCAATTGCGGGCTGTCATGCGCGCGGAACTGCGCCGTCTCCATGACCGACTCGGAACGACGATGATCTATGTGACGCATGATCAGACCGAGGCCATGACGCTGGCAGATCGAGTCGCGGTGCTGGATCGGGGCGTCGTGCAACAGATCGGGCCGCCGCAAGCGCTCTACGATCATCCCAGCAATCTGTTCGTTGCTCGATTCCTCGGCCATCCGGCGATCAATATTCTTGAGGGTAAGGCTTGTGCCGGTCGACTGCACGTGGGGACGACAGAATTGCCATTGTCTGCTGTGGAGGGTGGAGACAGGCTTCGCGATGGCATGCGGATGACCGTGGGTATTCGTCCCGAGCATGTACGGGTCATGTCAGGAAACCGTTCTGATACGGTGCCACATGAAGTAGGGCCACAGATCGCTGGCGTGGTGCGGCTTCTCGAATATACCGGAAGCCAGACCTGGGGGATCGTCGAGGTCGATCAACCCGGCAAAGCCACGATCATGATCGGCGCCGTTCCGGCCGGAGAATTATTGCGGCCCGGTCAACCGGTTTCAGTCCATCTCACAGGAGGCCCGCATCATCTCTTCGACCGCGACACCGGTATGCGTCTGGGAGACGCATAATTCGCGAAGACTGTCACTGCGTGTCGTCGAGCTTCAGGACGGCGATCGATCGGGATTCAAGCTCATACTGCTCGCCTCCCTTGAGCATAATGACCGTTTTTTCATTATCGGCGGTGATGCTGGTATCCAGGAGGGGTTGCCACCGGATCCCGCGTTTGTGGGCCGGTAGGGTAAAGGTGATCGAGGTATGGTCGGCATTGAGTAAGATGAGCAAGGTGTCGTCGATGATGGCCCGCCCTTTCTCGTCCGTTTCGCCGATCGCGTCGCCTGCCAGCCGGAACGCTAATGATTTTGCGTAGCCGGCGTTCCAATCGTCGTCGGTCATTTCTTTTCCATCTGGCTTGAGCCACGAAAGGTCCTTCACTTCCGATCCGCGGATGTGGCGGCCCTGGAAAAAACGGCGTCGGCGAAGGACCGGATGTTTATTGCGAAAGGCAATGAGGCTTCGCGTGAACTCCAGCAGTTGGCGACGCTCGTGATCCAGATTCCAGTCAAACCAACTGATATTGCTGTCCTGGCAATAGGCGTTATTGTTGCCCCTCTGGGTGCGGCCGATTTCGTCGCCGCCGCAGAGCATGGGGACGCCCTGCGACAGGAAGAGTAGGGTCAGGAAGTTCCGCTGCTGGCGCCCACGTAATTGGTTGATGGCAACATCCTGCGTCGGCCCTTCGATCCCGCAATTCCAGCTGGCATTATCGTCGGTTCCGTCCCGGTTCTGTTCTCCGTTTGCGTCGTTGTGTTTCTGGTCGTAGGAGACGAGATCGCGGAGGGTAAATCCGTCGTGCGCGGTAATGAAATTGACGCTGGCAAAAGGGCGGCGACCGCTCATGCTATAGAGGTCGCTGCTGCCTGTCAGTCGATAGGCCCATTCGGCGACTTGGCCGCCGTCGCCTTTGACGTACCGGCGGATCGTGTCCCGATACTTGCCGTTCCATTCAGCCCAGCCCACCGGAAAGTTTCCGACTTGATAGCCCCCTTCCCCGACGTCCCACGGTTCCGCGATCAGCTTGACCTGCGACAGAATGGGATCTTGATGGAGAATATCGAAGAAGGCGCTCAGGCGATCCACGGCATGGAGCTCACGCGCGAGGGCAGAGGCCAGGTCGAAGCGAAAGCCATCCACATGCATCTCCGTGACCCAGTAGCGCAGGCTGTCCATAATCAGTTGAAGGGTGCGTGGATGTGTGGCGTTGAGTGTGTTGCCGCAGCCGGTGTAGTCCATGTAATGCCGCTTGTCCTGTTGGACCAGCCGGTAGTACGACGCGTTGTCGATGCCCCTGAAGCAGAGGGTGGGCCCCAGTTGATTGCCTTCCGCCGTATGGTTGTACACCACGTCGAGGATGACCTCGATGCCTGCGCTATGCAGTGTCTTGACCATCGTTTTGAATTCCCGCACATGCCGGCCGCGGACGGGAGAGATGGCATAACGAATGTCGGGGGCAAAGAATCCGATCGTGTTGTACCCCCAATAATTGATGAGTCCGCTATCGGCCAGGTGCTTGTCGCGCACGAAGTGATGGATCGGGAGCAACTCGACCGCGGTGACCCCCAGCCCGACCAAATGGTCGATGACGGCGGGAGTCGTGAGGCCCGCGTAGGTCCCTCGCATTTGTTCGGGGACGTCGGGATGGCTCGCGGTGAAGCTCTTGACGTGCATTTCGTAAATGACGGTTTTATCCCATGGGGTCTTGAGCAGGCGGTCGCCGCCCCACGTGAAGGCTTGATCTACGACGACACACTTGGGAATATTGCCGGCGTTGTTTCTAGTGTCGAAGGAGAGGTCGGCCGTGGGATCGCCGATACGATAGCCGAACATGGCGTCGGACCATTCGATAGTTCCTGCAATGGATTTCGCGTAGGGGTCGATCAGCAGTTTATGCGGATTGAACCGATGTCCCTCATGTGGCGCATAGGGGCCGTGGACCCGGTATCCGTAATGTTGCCCAGGCCAGAGGCCAGGGATATACACGTGCCAGACCTGATCGGTGCGTTCTTCGACGCGGACACGATGTGATTCTTTGACGTGTTCAGGCCCGTCGAAGAGGCAGAGCTCCACGCCTGTGGCATTTTCGGAAAAGAGGGCGAAGTTGACGCCTTCACCGTCCCACGTCGCGCCGAGCGGGTAGGGGGTGCCTGGCCAGACTCTCATGCTCATGACTCTTCCTTCCATGTTCGCGCTGCCGGATAGCGCACCAGGGTCAGCGCCGGGGACGCGATCTCGATTCCGGCTGCTGCCAAGGCCTTGAGCGCCTTGACCTGTAATTGGTGTTTCACCGTGCGTCTCGACCGGGCATGGACCACGTAGCGTAATGTGCACGCGACCCAATGTTCTGTGAGGGAGATATAGGCTTGCGCCTGCGTCTCCGGCGATCCGATGAGTGACATGCCGGGCAATTGCTGGAGTGCGGCCTTCGCGGGAGCCGCGACCTCGTTCATATAGTCGGCCACTGATGCAAGGATTGTGGGCTGTGCCTCTTCCCAGCGGGGCCCGTACGAGATCGGTACGGTGAACTCATCCCAGATGTACGGAGCCCCTTGGGTGTAATTGAAGACAGGATCTTTGAAGACGGCGGCGTTCGATACTGCGACCACCCGGCCCGTGAGTTGATCGGCCTGGACCCAGTTTCCGATTTCCAAGAGCGAGGTGCGAAGGATTCCCACATCCGTGACGTCACCGATGACTCCACCAAGTTGTACGCGATCACCTACCTTGTAGAGATTCGACGACACGATTAATGCCCAGCCCGCCATGCTGACGATGACCGGAGACAGCGCAATGGCCAATCCCGCCCCCGTCGCTCCAAGGACGAGCAGCAACCCTTGAAGGCGTTGGGCCCAGATGCCCAGTACGGTTAGCAGGAAGATACTGATCGCCGTGTACCGGATGACTTTCCGAATCGTATAGCGCCAATGTTCGTCCGTGACGGCGCGCTCTGCCGCCCATTCCCCCAAGCGGATGGCCGTGACAATGGCAATGATCAGGACTGCGGTGTAGATGAGCCGCTCATCCACCTCTTTCACCCAATCAAGCCAAGGCAGCGTGCGCGTGACATCCATGACATATCAATCCCTTCTGCTGAACTCATACGGCTCTTTCCTGCCTTATGCAAGGGGGAATTTCCCATTCACCTCCGTCTTGTGTAAGGAGTACGCCTCCCCTAATGTGGGAGGAAGAACAATAAGGAGAGGTGGCGATGGATGAACATTGGCAATTAGAGCTCGGTGCCAGAATGATCGGGGCCGATCGGGTGCATTTTAAGGTCTGGGCGCCATTCGCCAAAATCGTGGCGGTGGAGTTGGTAGATCAGGATCGGATGGCCATCCCGATGCACCCCTCAGCGCAGGGGTATTTCGAAGTCACGGCTGAGGGCGTCGGGCCTCGTGCGCGATACCGCTATCTCCTGGACGGGAAGAATGCCAGGCCGGACCCGGCCTCCCGCTTTCAGCCTGATGGTGTCCATGGTCCCTCGGTCGTCGTCGATCCCGGCTCCTTCTGCTGGACCGATACGGCATGGCAGGGGATGCCGCTGAAAGACTTCATCATCTATGAGTTGCATGTGGGAACGTTCACGGTCGAAGGGACGTTCGAGGCGATCATTCCGCAGTTGTCCTATCTCAAGGAAACGGTGGGCATCACGGCCATTGAACTCATGCCGGTGGCCCAGTTTCCCGGAGGGAGAAACTGGGGCTATGACGGAGTCTATCCCTATGCGGTTCAATCCAGCTACGGAGGCCCTGACGGATTGAAACGGCTGATAAATGCCTGTCATGCGATGGAGCTCGCCGTGATCCTGGACGTGGTCTACAACCATCTTGGCCCGGAAGGAAATTATTTAGGTGAGTTCGGCCCCTACTTCACAGATCGCTATCGGACACCCTGGGGAGCCGCGATCAATTACGACGGCCCGGACAGCGATCATGTCCGGCAGTACGTTGTCGGCAACGCACTCTACTGGGTGACCGAGTATCATATCGATGCGCTGCGCTTGGACGCGATTCACGGCATCTACGATTTCAGCACGCCGCACATTTTGAAAGAGCTTGCGTCTTCGGTGCAGGCCCAGGCGTCCAGGCTCAATCGCCAGATTTCCGTCATCGCCGAGAGCGATTTAAACGACACGCGTGTGATTGACCCGCCGCTGCAGGGCGGGTTTGGGCTCGACGGCCAATGGAGCGACGATTTCCATCATGCCCTGCGTGTGGTGCTGACGGGCGACCAGCGGGGCTATTATGAGGACTTTCACGGATTACAAGATTTGGGCACGGCCGTTCGTGACGGGTTTGTCTACAGCGGACGGTACTCCGGTCACCGTCGCCGTCGGCATGGGAATTCGTCGCAGCATTGTCGACCGTCCCAACTGGTTGTGTTCTCCCAAAACCACGACCAGATCGGCAATCGCGCGGTCGGGGATCGGTTGAGCACACAGCTCCCGTTCGAGGCCATCAAAGTAGCCCGGGCGCTGGTGCTACTCTCTCCCAACATTCCGCTCTTGTTCATGGGCGAGGAATATGGGGAGACCGCGCCGTTTCAGTATTTCATCGAACATAGTGATCCTGCATTGATCGAGGCCGTGAGGCAGGGACGAAGGAGTGAGTTTGCGCACTTCGGCTGGAAGGCGGAGGAGGTGCCCGATCCTCAAGACTGCGCTACATTCGAACGCTCCAGAGTAAACCGTGAAGGACTCAATGAGCGCCAGGCGGGTTTCCTGCGATGGACGAACAGACTCATTCAGCTCAGAAAGACGCTTCCGGCATTGGGTGCCGGGGATGCCAAGGCAAACGGCCACAAGGTCTGGGTCTTTGAAGAGGAACAGGTGTTGGTGATGCATCGCTGGGTGACGGGAGGAGCCGCGGCGCTGCTGGTCTTGGGATTCAACAGGTCCCCAGTCACCGTGACCTTGCGCGAACCGATTGGCACGTGGCAGCTGAGTCTAGACTCCATGGCCATGGAATATGGCGGAGCCGGGGAGGATGCGATGCCGGCCCACCTGGTAGTGCTCTCTCAAGGGGGTTCGCTGGTGGTTCCGGCATATACGGCTGCCGTATTCACTTCTTCGTAGCGAAGGATTATCCTCATACGGCAATAGGGCGTTGCCGCCTTTAACGTATACGGGAAAATTGATATTAGAGGAGATGTGTATGTCGGAATCGTATCTCTTGCAGCTCGTTAATCGGTTGAGTGAGTGGCTCGTCACATCGGGGTTACGGGTGATGCTGGTTGCGGTGGGCATGGTTATCATGATGACTCTGTTGAAACGCGGAGTGGAGAGACTCCGCGTGATGTATGAAGGCACGCTTCCCGATCCGGCTCAAATCATGAGAGCGCATACATTGACCCACATCGTCAGGGATGTCGCGAGGATCGTCATCTTTTTCGTCGGAGTCATGATGATCCTCTCTGAGGTCGGTATCGACTTGAAGCCTTTGTTGGCGGCCGCCGGGCTGGGCGGCTTAGCCATTGGTTTTGGGGCACAAAGTCTCGTGAAGGACTTAATCTCAGGATTTTTCATCCTGCTGGAAAACTCCATTCTGGTGGGGGATGTCGTTGAAGTCGCCGGAGTGGCAGGGGTTGTAGAGAAAATCGAACTGCGGACGATTCGGCTCCGTGATTTGTCAGGCAACGTCCACGTCGTGCCGAACGGGGTGATCGACAAGGTCAAGAACATGACAAGAGATTTCTCGTACTATCTGTTTGAAATCGGCGTCGCCTACCGAGAGAATGTGGATGAGGTGATGACGGTCCTGCAGGACATTGCCGAAGAACTGCGTCGAGATCCCCTCTTCGCGGACGATATTCTGGCCCCGTTGGACATGTTGGGCGTTGATAAGTTTGCCGACTCCGCCGTCATCATTAAGTCCCGCATCAAGACCGTGCCATTGAAACAATGGCGGGTCGGCCGTGAGATGAACCGGCGGATCAAGCAGACCTTCGATGCCAAGGGAATTGAGATTCCGTTCCCGCACCAGACGGTCTATTGGGGTGAACCGAAGCAGGGGAAACCGGCGCCGTTATATGTGGCCGGTTTGTAGCCGCCGCCGGCCAACTGAGGCAGAAGCCGATGGCGCAGGGGATAGGAGCGGGCATGGATCTCGAAGAACCGGTCGACAGCACAAGCGGGCAGCCCCCGTCCCTTCAGCCGGAATGGGCCGATTGGCCGGATGACAAGCTTCTTGAGCTACGGCTCTGCGATCTCCATCTGACGGTCAAGGGGAGTCAGATCGAAGGGCCGATTCGCCAACTGAACGATGAATTGGCGGCGCGCGGCCTGCTCTTTCGTCCCCACTTCTGGCTGTCGAACGAATGGTTTTCCCCGGATGGAGTGCCCGGCATCGCCGTGCCGTTTTATCTGGCCCATCCACGTCTAGCCCGGCTGGAACTGGCTCAGATGTTGGAAGTTGAAGGAGGGACATCGGAGTCCTGCATGCGAATTCTCCGGCATGAAGCCGGCCATGCCCTGGAGAATGCCTATCGCCTGCGTCGTCGACGGGATCGTCAGGCGGTCTTCGGCCGATCGACCCAGCCCTACCCGAAGTATTACACGCCGAGAGCCTACAGCAAGAGCTACGTGCTGCACCTTGACATGTGGTACGCGCAAAGCCATCCCGACGAGGATTTTGCCGAAACTTTCGCCGTCTGGCTGACTCCGCAATCCCAATGGCAGCAACGCTATGTGGATTGGCCTGCGCTGAAGAAGCTCGAATACGTGGACACCTTGATGCAGAGTCTGGTCGGCGCTCGTCCAGCGGTGAATACGAAAGAGCAGGTCGATCCGATCTCCCGCCTCCGCAAAACACTGAAGGCGCATTATGACGAGAAGCGCAAGCATTTCGGCGTCGACCATCCGACATTCTACGATCGTGATCTCCGCCGCCTCTTTTCCGACCAGGCCGCTTTTAAAACGCATCCCACTGCCGCGAGTTTTATTAATCGTTTGCGCAAGCAGATCCGGCGACACGTGGCGAAGTGGACCGGCGAATATCAATACACGATCGATCGACTCCTGGAAGACATGATGCGGCGCTGCCGGGAACTCGATCTCCATGTGGCGGGACCGGAAGATCAGGTGAGGTTGGAATTTACGGTGCTGTTGACGTTGCAGACGATGAATTATCTCCACAGCGGACGGCATCGGGTGGCGCTATGAAGCGGAAACGCCGCGTCATGGTGCTGGTGCATGCCGACCTGGTCCCGCCTGATTCGGTGGAAGGCGTCGATCTCGCGGCGGCGGTCTGGAAGACGGAATACGATGTCGTGGCAGGGCTCCGTGAGTTGGGACATGACGTGCTTGTGGTCGGCGTGCGCGACGATCTACTGGTGATTCGGACGGCCGTCGACGACTGGAAACCGCATATCGCCTTCAACCTGTTGGAGGAGTTCAGCGGCGTGGCGATCTATGATCAAAACGTGGTGTCGTTTCTCGAGTTATTGGGGGTGCCCTACACCGGCTGTAATCCCCGCGGCTTGATGCTGGCGCGCGATAAGGCGTTGGCGAAGAAGATCCTGCATTATCATCGGATCGCCATTCCTGAATTTATCACGGTCCCGGTGGGACGTTCCGTGAAGCGGCCCAAGGAGCTGCCCTTCCCGCTGTTCGTGAAATCGGTGTCGGAAGAAGCCTCGTTGGGGATCTCGCAAGCCTCGATCGTCGACGACGACGTCAAGCTGCAGGAGCGGGTTGCCTTCATCCACCAGAGCGTCGGCACCGGTGCGTTAATCGAACGGTATATCGATGGCCGTGAGATGTACTGTGGAATTCTCGGCCATCACCGCCTGCAAGTCCTGCCTGTCTGGGAGCTGGATTTGAGCAAGCTGCCGGCCGAGGCCAAACGGATCGCGACCGGACGCGTCAAATGGAGCCGAAAATATCAGAGTAAATATGGCATCACGTCCGGCGAGGCCAAGGACCTCCCTGAAGGAATGGCCAAGAGCATTCAAGATCTTGCGCGGCGGGTCTATCGCGCACTGGGTCTCAGTGGCTATGCGAGAATCGATTTCCGGCTGGATCAGGCCGGGGGCATCTATGTGCTGGAGGCGAATCCGAACCCGCAGATCGCGCAAGGTGAAGACTTCGCCGAGTCTGCCAGACTGGCAGGTCTGCCGTATGCCCCGTTGTTGCAGCGCATCATCGACTTGGCGTTACGCTGGCATCCACACGTCATCCAGTCGGACTGTACCACGACTATGCCCAACCGGGGAGGCGAGTGACCGGTGCTACCCCGTCTGGTCTGCTTTGAGATAGACCACCGATAGCGGGGGTAGGGTCAACGAAATCGAGTTGGCAAATCCATGGCATGCCATGGGCTCCGCCATCACCCCTCCGCCGTTTCCCTGGTTACTGCCGCCGTAGGCGGCAGCATCACTGTTCAGGAGCTCGCGGTATCGACCGAGTGTCGGAACGCCGATTCTGTAGTCATACCGTGGAACCGGCGTGAAATTACAGACGCAGACGATCGCTTGAGTCTGGTCTTGGGCTTTTCGCAAAAACGCGATGACCGAATTTTCATTGTCGCTGAAGTCGATCCATTGAAAGCCGGTCCAATCGAAATCTACCTCATAGAGTGCCGGTTCGTTTCGATAGAGCCAGTTCAGATCTCGGACATAGCGTTGCAGGCCGAGATGCGGCTCGTTCTGGCAGAGATGCCACTGTAGACTGTCGTCATGGTTCCATTCCCACCATTGGCCAAACTCGCCGCCCATAAAGAGCATCTTTTTGCCCGGGTGGCCGTACATGTACCCGTACAAGGCGCGTAGATTCGCAAATTGCTGCCATGGGTCACCCGGCATCTTGTCGAGTAGGGCCTTCTTGCCATGCACCACTTCGTCATGAGAGAGGACGAGTACGAAGTTTTCGTGAAAGGCATAGACTAACCCGAAGGTGATCTGGTTCTGGTGGTGTTTACGATGAACGGGATCGGTCTTGAAGTAATCCAGGGTGTCGTGCATCCATCCCATGTTCCACTTGAAGGTGAAACCCAATCCGCCTGTGTAGGTCGGCTTGGACACGCCAGGCCACGACGTGGACTCTTCGGCGAGGGTGACTGCGCCAGGATGTTCCTGATGGACCAGGACATTGAGTTCCTTGATGAAGGTGACCGCCGCCAGGTTTTCATTTCCGCCGAACTGATTGGGTATCCACTCGCCGGATTTTCTCCCGTAGTCGAGATAGAGCATCGAGGCCACCGCATCCACGCGCAGTCCGTCGATATGATACTTGTCCAACCAGAAGAGGGCGCTGTTCACGAGGAAGTTTTTCACCTCCACGCGCCCGTAGTTGAAGATTCGGCTCTTCCACTCGGGGTGATAGCCCAGCCGCGGGTCCTCATGGTCGTAGAGGTTCGTCCCGTCGAACCAGGCCAACCCATGGGGATCGTCAGGAAAATGGGCCGGCGCCCAGTCCATGATGACGCTGATCCCGGCTTGATGGGCGGCATCCACGAAGGCCATGAAGTCCTCCAACGGGCCGAATCGACAGGTAGCCGCAAAGTAGCCGGTGGCCTGGTAGCCCCAGGATCCGTCGAACGGATGTTCGGTAATCGGCATCAGCTCGAGATGGGTGTAGCCCATGTCCTTCACATAATGGAGGAGCTTGTCGGCCAGTTCACGATAGGTCAGCCACCGACCGCCTTCTTCAGGCGCCCGCATCCACGAACCGAGGTGGACTTCGTATATCGATATCGGCGCAGTCAAGGGATTGATGCGTGAGCGAGCTTCCATCCAGTCCTGGTCCTTCCATTGATAGGTCGAAAGGTCTCGGACGGTGGACGCGGTTCGGGGACGTAACTCTCCGGCGAAGGCATAGGGGTCTGCTTTCGTGAAGGGCGCATCGGTCTGCTGGGAACGGATTTCATATTTATACAGCGTGCCCTCAGGGATATCCGGGACGAATAATTCCCAGAGGCCGGTCGCGCCACGGCGCTCCATCGGATGGCACCGTCCATCCCAACGATTGAATCCGCCGACGACGCTGACACGTGCCGCGTTGGGCGCCCAGACGACGAAGTGGACACCGCTGACTCCGTTGATAGTTCTGAGATGGGATCCCAGTGTGTCATAGGCCTTGAACAGTTTCCCCTCTGAAAAGAGGTGCAGGTCGTGATCGCTGATTAACGGCGCAAAGGCATAGGGGTCGTGGCGCTCGGTGACGATGCCCTCGGAATCCGTGACCTGAAGGCGATACCGTGATGGTCCATTCGGCTTAGGCAAGATAGCTTCGAACAGTCCTGCGTCATGGATCCGGTGCATCTGAACGGGATGACTGCCGGGGACATCCAGGATGACTCGTGCCTCCTGTGCATCCGGGGCGAAGGCCCGGACCGAGTAGGCGCGGGCACCCTCAATGGAAGCCTGATGGGGCCCGAGCAATTCATACGGGTTCACATATTCGGCGTTGACGAGACGTTCGATCTGTTTAATCGTGACCATGGTCGTGTTCTCCCTTCACTGCTTCCATTAATCTCTATCCTAATCGTGCCGGACAAGTTAAGTAAGGGGCGGGTGAGAAATAAAATGACCGTAGGCCAGTCTCGGCGCGGAGCCTCCTCAGACGAAGGCGCCTCACCTGTGCAGCGGCGGATGGGCGAAGACCGGTCGTATCAACAGGCCGTTCTTCCAGGTGACTGATTGTGGTCATGCTGTGCAATTTAGACCAGTTTCTAATTAGCGAGAAGCCTACAAATATACCGAGCATACTTATGGATAAGCGGTTATAGACTCGATTACTGGGGGATGCTCTTGATTCATGACCCTGCGACCATTTCCTGAGGAGGGAGGTCCCGTCCTTTCTTCGCCAGCAAGGAGGTTCGTCGAGGATACCGAAGTCGTGATTGACCGCGTCACGGCCAGCGCAGGCCTATCTTGTGACGGTGAGTTGTGTATACTGTGCGATGTGCCGTTGTGATGTGTCTCAATGTAATTGTGTGCGCTGCCGCGCTAATGCCCGATGATTTTGGAGCACTCCGGTATCAATCCTGGAGGCAGCGCGATCTTATTTATAAGGAGAGCACCATGCAGATCCAAGTCAATTCTGGCCACAACATCAAAGGCGGTGAAGGGCTGACGACCTATGTGAACGGTGCCGTCGAGAAGGCGCTGACCCTCTGCCGTGATCACATCACGCGCGTGGAAGTTCACGTGAGTGATGAAAACAGCAACAAAAAATCCGGCGTGGACGACATACGTTGCGTGATGGAGGCCCGCCTCGAAGGCCGTCAGCCCATTGCAGCTACTCACCAGGGCGCCACCGTGAATCAGGCTGTCGACGGTGCTGCAGAAAAGTTGACCAGAATGATCGAGAGTATCCTCGGGCGCCTGCATGATCAAAAGATTCGCAGGACTGATCCTCCTGCTGATCCGAAACTCTCCGAGGCGTAGTAGGCGGTATGGCGGCGAAGCCGCGCCGGACGAGCTTCAGGCCCGGGATTTCTTATACGCCGAGCATAGAAAACGACCGCTGCAGCCATAGACCCTGCTGAAGGTTAGGCAGTGTATCTATTGCGGGAATGACGGATGAGAGCGGTCGAACGCGCCTCGGTGATCTGAAGATGATGGGACTGGTGAAGGTGAGCGTGGCGGAAAAACTCGTCTCGTTGCGACTCCTCGCTGGAAGGGGCCTGCGCAAGTTCTTTGCGGACGGCGGATTGTTCCTCGCCAGTGCGTTGGCCTTCAATCTCCTGCTCTACTTCATTCCCTTGGCATTCTTGATGATCTCGCTGCTCGGGTATACGGTGCTGGATTCCGAGCGGGCGATGAATGAAGTGCAGTCTGTGCTGAAGGCCTTCCTGCCACGCTCACAGCAAGCCTTGGCTGAGAATCTATCGGCGATCGTCGCCAATCGTGGGCTCCTTGGGTTCTTCGGGTTTACCTCCTTCTTCATCTTCAGTACCTTTCTCTTCGGCTCAGTCCGAACTGTGCTGAACCAGGTATTTCAGGTGAAACAGGTGCGCACGCTTGTCAGAGGGATGGGGGTCGATCTGCTCATGATGGGTCTCACCGCACTGCTTGTCCTTCTTGCCGTCGGGACGACTTGGTTTCTGACGGTAGTCGGGGCATTCACCGAGCGGTATCCCTCATGGAGCGGCCTTCTGCAGCCTGGATTGGTTGCGCTGAGCAAGGTGATGAGTGTGGGCGCCACGGGCCTGTTGTTCTACGTTCTCTACCGGTTTCCACCTGTCGCCACGCTGACTGCTCGGGCGTTGGTGATCGCCTCCGTGACAGGGACCGTCCTCTTCCAATGCGCCAAGTGGGGCTTTGCCTGGTACGTGGCCGCCTCACAGGATAATCTCGATCTCTACGGAGCGCTCGGAGGACTGATGTTTCTGTTCGCCTGGCTCTATTATGCGTCCGTGGTCTTCATCGTCGGGGCCGAAGTTGGCTGGGCTTATGACCAGCAACGAGTCGGCCTCAGGGACTGAACAAGATTTCAAAGTCGGTGCGGTTCCCGTGGGTTTGGGATGGCCAGAGTAGGGTGCAGGCTATTTGGCAGACTTGATCGCCACGGCATGTTCCACGGGTGATGTGAAGACCTCGATCTGATCTCCCGGCCTGAATTCGCCTGCCAATTCCGTGTTCTGATTGACCAGGAGGCGGATCTCCTTCCCATCAGCTCCGACCACGACATAGTACTTGCCTTCGATGCCGATCAGTTTTCCCTTGAAGCTATGGGTGGCCATTTCTATCCGATCTTCTATCCGGTCCGACTCCTGCACAAGAGAAGTGGATCGAATCGCGATGGCATGCTCAATCGGTGACGTCCAGACGTCAATGCGGTCTCCAGGCTTGAAGGGCCCGGCGAGTTCGGTGTCCGGGCCGACCAGGAGATACATTTCCTTCCCCTGGGTGTTTTTTATGACGTAGTATCGGCCTTCCACTCTGATCAATTCGCCTTCGACCTTCATCGACGAAATGGCTGAGGCGGGCGTCTGATGCGTCGATCGGTCTTGAGACAGGGCCGGAGCAGGTCCTCCCATTCGCACAACCGTCAGTGCGAGTAGGAGCAGCAGAGTTTTTGAAGTGATCCCTGATTGCATAGGCGTTGTACTTTCATGGTCGATGCCGATGCATCTCGTCGGGGCTGGAATGCCCTTGTTCATTTGGCGATGGTAATTGACGGCGTCGGTACATTGGAGACCTGGGTGACGGTCATCTGGTACAGCTGGCTGAGAACCCGAAAGGCCACTTGATTCCAGGGTTGTATCGTTCCGGTGGCCCTGGGCGCCTTCCTGATCGAGTACCAGCGGTCCTCATACCCCACAGCAAAAGCGGCTTCGGGTGGCTGGCTGTCCGACTCTTCAATCGAGATAGTCCAGGGTGGATTCCGACCGATCGCACCAGTTCGCACGTCCTTCTCGACATGGTACTCGGGATTCGCAGTGATCCCATCGGCCAAAAACTGCAGAATCGAGTGAAAGCTTCGAAAGATGAACATGCCGCGCATGGGATAGTCGCCGCCGGGATGGCCCGGTTGGATGTCGACAAGGATCGCATTACGGGGAGCCTGCTCGGCTTCCAATGCCAATTGTTGGCGTTCCTGATTGGTGAGCAATGCGGGATTGTAATTGGTGATGACGATCCGGCCAATAACACGACGGCTCAGGGCGACCTCGCCTTTCGGGTTTTGAATCCAGTGGTAGCCTTTTTCCAACGCCCGGAGGATTTTGTCCAAGCTCTCCACCGTCTCCTCTGTCGAGAGTCCACGCGTGAGGCCGAACGGAAAGGTTTCTTCGTACACGACCGGTCCCACAAAGAGGTCTCGTGACTTATAGATGGATGAGAGGTGAAGCGCCCGCCGTCGGAACTCGGGATACTCCTTCAGATGGCTCGGATCGTTCTGGAGTATCACCGACTCGCCATATCCGCTCAATACCAGTTCCCTGCTCATGAGTCTGAGAATAAGGGCAGGTTCGAGTCGTTGCTGAAAGAGAAAGGCGACTTTGTTCTCATCAAACGGAGTCAGGATACGGGAGGTAAACTCCTCGCCTTGAATCGGGATGATGGTCATGGTGGGTTTTTCGGCCGCGGTCGCGCCAAAGATAGGGGCGACCAGAGCCGTGGTACTGGATCCTGCCGGAGCAAGACCGACATGCGTCTGGAATTCGAACGTCGCGGCCACGCTGGAGAGTGCCGTGAAATGCGTGGGATGGAAATGACGCGTTCGAGCAACGTTCAACAGCAACATTTCCGCCTCTACACGGCTCACCGTTCTGTCGTATTCCAACACCGCTTGGTGCATGGCGAGCGGTGACAGACAGCCGGAAAGCAGGAGCAGGCTGATGATCAATCCACCAAGCAACCCCTGTCTTGGTATTCCTGGTCTCAACGCGTCCTGCATAACCCTCATTTCCGTGCTTCGTTGATATCGGCCGGTGTGACTCAGTCCGCTCGCTCGTTCGTTCGTTCGGAAAAGATATGTCGTGAACACGTGCGCGCCGCGCAGGTTATACCATGTTCGAGCCTCACCGCGACAGATCGTTAAGCCTCGCTCGAGCCCGTGCGATCTCGCCGCGATTGTCCGGAGTTTCCGGTGTCAACCGCAGAAATTCCTGGAAGGCCTGCTCGGCCTCCTGCCGTCTCCCCGCGACGACGCTCGAATTGCCTAAATTGTAATGAACGGCAGCCAGATCCGCTTGCAGCTGGATGGCTCGGCGGTATGCGCCAATGGCCCCATCCAGGTCACCTGATTGCTGCAGCGCGATCCCCAGATTGGCATAAACGATCGCGTCATCGGGCTTCAGGCGAAGCGTCTCCTGGTACGACACGATGGCGCCTGGCAGATCATCCTTGGCCTGCAATGCGATCGCAAGTCGCAGATGCGCTTCTGCATGGTCCGGTTGGAGTCGGATCGTCATGTGATACAGCGCGATGGCCGCGGTTGCGTCTCCCTTTGCCATGAGCGCATTGCCGAGGTTGAGTCCATACCTGGCTGCCAGTGGACCGGATTGGAGACGCAATGCGGTTCGGTAGGCGGTGATCGAACCATCCAGATCGCCTTTCGCCTGCAGGGAGATGCCCAGATTATTATGTGGCACCGGATTGTTTGGTTTGAGACGAATAGCCTCTTGGTAGGCGGCGATCGCTCCGTCAGAGTCGCCCTTGTTCTTTAGGGCGACGCCCAGGTTGTTCTGCACCATCCAAAGATCAGGCTCCAGGCGGATCGCCTCGCGATATTCTCGAATGGCGCCGTCGGGGTCGTCGGTGGCGTCGAGCGCCCTCCCGAGACTGCCGTGCGCCATGGCATGGTCCGGCTGAAGAGCAAGGGTCGCGCGATATTCCACCATCGCCGCCTCGACATCATCTTGTGAGGCAAGCGCCAATCCGAGCCCATGATGAGCTTCGGCAAAGTCGGGGTGGCGCCGAAGGGCCTCTTTGTACTCCAGGATCGCAGCAGTCTGTTCGCCCTTTGCATAGAGCGCGACGGCAAGATTGTGGTGCGAAGCCGCCTCCACCGGCGCTAACTCTCCTGCCAAGGCAGGGGTGGTTCCTTGGACCCGTTGGTTCGTATTTTGTGAAAGGGGTTCGAGAGGAGCAGGAGCCTCAGTTGCCGTGGCGTCGACAACTGCCAGGCAGCTGAGGAGTGCCGTCGCAGCAAGAGCGGGTCGAAGTGCGGCTATAGAGACGTTGAACATGTAGTCTTTAGTCGCATGTTGCATCCCTGCGTTTCGGCTCTGAGCGCGGCGGGAATCCGTTTCATTCTACAGAGGTTTCCCGGCTCGCGCAATTAGGATATGCCGGTACAGCCTGACTCGAGTGAGCGACCGGACTCTCGAAATCCTTGCAGACGTGCTGAGGAACGCTCCAGGCATCGTCCAATCCTGATGATGATTGTGCAGGTGAAGTCGGTCGGGAATACGTTGAAGTGCACCGACCATTATTGGGGCCTGCCCCTGGTCTTTCATAGACGCCTATGGGCAATAGTTTCATGGCGTAGCAGGGGAGTAAAAAACCGTCTGGAAAGTCGTTTTTCGTGTGGAATGTACTTGACTCAGAGCCCGCAAGGCAATAAAGTGACTCATAGGTCACTAATGACTGATTGTGATGCAAGAGGGACTGTCCGGGCGGGAGGGGAGATTGCAAGATGCAGACTATTGCTGGGGTGGAAAGCGAGGGGACGTTCGCAGGGCGGACGACGGAGCTGATAAGTGCGTCCAATGCCAGCACTGCCAGAGTTATCGCCCCAGGTGGCGAGCCAAGGAGCGGATTGCACGATCGATCAGCTTCTCCTGTGAGCGGGTCAGCACACATTCCGGTCACCTTCTGGGTGCCGGACGGCAGTTGCTACGAAGGGGTTACTCCCCATCTTGCCGATGAGATCCTCTTCGTTGAATCGAAACAGGTCCTACCTATAGACACAGCCGTTACCATTCGCATCGCGTCATCGAATGATGGTTCGGTCAACTGGGCTCTCGCCAAGGGAACGGTCGTGTGGAATTGTCCTGACGGAGATCAATTCAAGAATCGGCAGGGGTTTGGGGTCTGCCTTCAAGGTCGCTGGCCTCAGCCGCTTGGACAGACGAAGCCGGATGGCTCAAAGGAGGACGCATGAATACGCTTCGCGGACTCATCAAGCAGGTCACTCGTCGAGAGGGCCGTGTCGGGCGGGTTTGGTTGATGAATAATGAGCATACGCGATGGGTCAATCGATTGTCGTCGTCCATTGCTTCGAAAATACAGCACCCTGCGGGAACGGTCTGCGGCCACCGGCTGCAGGAACATGGAATTGATGGAAATTGTGCGCAATTTTGACCAGTTTGTTCTTGATCAAAGGAACAGTGTGAGGCGTGCCAAACGTCCAATAACTGTAGCTATACCGTGAAAATTACGAAAGGAAGGTGAGTCATGATGGATGAACGTAATGTATTAGTGCCAATGGGATTTTCATTGCTGGCAGGGATTTTGATCGGCGGGGTGGCCGGGCTGCTGTATGCCCCTCAGTCTGGAGCCAGATCCCGCCGTCAGCTCGCGAACTTAGCTGATGACGTGCGGGAGCGGGCCGGAGAGATAGCGGAAGATGCAACCACGGCGATAGAGAAAACGGTCGAACGAGGGCGCCGGTTGGCCAATTTGTAATCGACGGGGCGATCCGATGGGGATCGCCAGGGCACGAGTAAGAAGGAGGGTGCTATGTGTTGTCACCGTTGCAATGGCTTGATGCTTCGAGATTCGTTTGTCGATCTTCGAGACGATACGGGGCGGTTGACGTTCGAGGGATGGCGTTGTCTCAATTGCGGTGAAGTGGTCGATCCGGTGGTCCTCACACACCGGATCGATGCACCGGCAGGACCGTATCAAGGGCGAACGCGCGATCGCCGCATGTGGGAACGTCTCGTCGCCGTGTGAGCTACCAGGCTGTACGCCTTCGTCCACATCGGACACAGTATCTCCTCAGTCCGGAACCCCACGGCTCGCCGCCTCGGCAGGTCTGATAATTTTTATGTGCAAAGTAGGTGTCTGTATTGATTCACGCCATCTTGTCTGTTGAGGCTGATTCTTTCGTTTTTGGAGGGCCTGTGGGGACCCCGGATGTTACGAAGATCCAACGGTATCCCAGACGTATTAACGGTAGGACGCTTCATCGAGAAGCCTGACGCCCAGATGGCGCAGACCCTGGGCGCGGGCCTGTTATTGAACACGATGATCATCATGGCAAAAGTGAAGACACGTTGGAGTCTGGGGGTTGCATAAGGATCGGCGGTACAGAACAATGGCGCAGGTATCCTGACGATCGATCCCTCTAGGGCGAGATGAAAGGAGCCGAAATTTAGGTGAATTGTTCACGAAACATGCAGCTTCGCCGGCGGCTGGGCTGGCCGCCTGACCCGCCATTCAGACATTATGTCTGGGGAGTGCTGATTGCGGCTTGTGGGGGGCTGGCCATTCTGGGGATGGCGTATTTGTTGGGTCAGTGAGTTGCGTTTTGCATACAAGGAGATTGTCGAATGAAACAGCCTGCTCGTAAAAAGGTGGAGTCTCCCCGTTCTCCGCGACGGCCCTCGACCAAGCAATTGGTGTCGTTCGAATACTTCGATCCCTCGGCAACCGTGGTGACACTCGTGGGGGATTTCAATCGATGGGACATGAAGGTCCGGCCGCTCAAGCGCGATGCGGGGGGCCTCTGGAAGGTCCGCGTGCAATTAGAGCCCGGTACGTATCAGTATAAGTTTGTCGTCGATGGAGTGCGCTGGGAAGAAGATCCGCTGAATCTGCATCGTGCCTATAATGAGCATGGCACGTTCAACTCGATCAGGAAGGTCGCACAACCACCTGTCAAGACGGGCGATAGGGGAGCTGGTACGGCGAAAGGAGATCATGGGCACAACAACGCAGGTTGAGGCGCCTCTGTCTCGGGTCGCGAGACGGAAGGCGAAAACGAATCAACGGTTGTTAGAGGTTGCGCGGAAACTCTTCTCCGAGAAAGGTATTTACTGGGGCAAGGTTGAAGATATTACGGAGATGGCCGACCTCGGGAAAGGAACGTTCTACAAGTATTTCGATTCGAAAGAGGCGATCATCCGTGCCCTGCTTGAGGAGGGGCTGAGCGAGTTGTTGGGACAAACGGAGCATGCCGTTGAACAGGCGTCTTCCAACTCAAAGATTTTATCGGCGATGATCGCGGCGAGGGTCGACTTTTTCCTGACGCAACCGGACTACTTGCTGTTCCTTCACCAGATTCGTGGGCTGATGCAGCTTCGGGTCGATTCCGCCCATGAGTTATGTGAAGTCTACGATATCCATCTTCGCCGCCTCGCACAATTGGTGAAGCCGGCCATCGGGACCAGCGGATCTATCAAAGCTCGTGATCTTGCGACGGCCATTGCTTCATACACGTCCGGGCTGCTGACGTACCACGCATTGTTTGAAGGATCGGACGCGATGACTCACCGGCGCGATCACTTTGTGGACATGCTCGAACGGAGTCTCCAGGCCCTGCTGAAAACCGGTAACGGATCATCCAAACCGGCTCGGAGCCGTCGGGGCTGAAGGTACAGAATAGCGGGAATGACCGAATAATAAAGGGGGGTACTCGATGGAGCGATATAGAGCAGAGGCAACCTTGATGAACAAGCATATGGCCATCATCGGAATCGTGGCCATTCTCGGCCTAGGGCTGAGCGGATGTGTCTCCAACGGAACACATGAGCAGACGTTGGCTGAGCTCGACAAGGCTCGGAAAGCGGCGGCTCAACAAGCCGAGGTCGACAAGAGCAGTCTGGCCGAGCAAGTGGCTCGCGTTGCCGATTTAGAGAAAGCCAAGGCGCTGGTCGGGAATGAATTACTGGCCGCCCAGACGGAGCTTTCGAGGACTCAGGCCGAGTTGGTCCGAGCGAGAGATGTGGCTGAACGGGAACAGGAGAGCAGCCGCCGGTTGCGGGATCAGGTGATCAAGGCTCAAGAGGAGAGCCGACAGGTCCAGAACTTGTCAGGAGAAGTCCGTCGCGAGCGCGATCAGCTCAAGACGAAAGCGGATGATCTAAATCGTCAACTTGAAACAGGTCGGCAGGACCTCGCCAACCGTGAGAATGCGTTGAGCGGGACAAAGGCTCGCGTGGCAGTCCTGGAGAAGCAGGAGCAGGATTTGACCGATGCCCTGAGTGCGGCGCGCGGAGATATCCGCAACCTGACGACCAAGCTTGAAGCCGAACATACTCAGGTGGCTACATTGCAGGAGGACAAGAAACGGTTGTTGGGAGGCACGACCACGGCACAAAGCGAAATTGCACGTTTGCAGAAACGGGCCGGTGAGTTGGAGACCGAGGCGATGCGGGCCAAAGATTTGGACAAGCAGGTGACGGAACGGAATCAGGAAATCGGCCTATTGCGACATTCCCTCGCCGATCGCGATGCCGTCGCTGCCGCCTTGGCCTCCCAAGGGGGTGAGCTCAAGAATACGAGACAGCGAGTGGATCAGCTCACCGCTGAATTGGCAACAATGAGCGGGGAGTCTGCCGCCTTCAAGCATGAACGAGACAATCTCGCCGGACAAGTCGCCAAGCTCGACGAGACGACTGCCTCCCTCAAAAAGAGTAAGGAGGAAGCCCTCGCCTCGCTCGAGACCCAGCAAGCAGCGCTGAAGCGCTTAGAGCAGGAAAAGGCAGCGAAGGATGCGGAGATCAAGCGTCTCGCGGGAACCTATGAGGATCTCGCAGCGTCGTTGCGGTCCGAGATTGCCCAAGGCGATATCAAAATCAAGCAGGTGCAGGATCGTTTGACGATCAACGTGGTGGATCGCATTCTCTTCGACTCCGGCAGCGCCAAGATCAAACCGGCAGGGCTCAAGGTGATGAAAACTGTCGGCGATGTCTTGAAGAAGATCACGGACAAGCAGATTCGCATCGAAGGCCATACCGACAACGTGCCGATCGGAGTGGGACTGAAAGACAGATTTGCTTCGAATTGGGAGCTGTCGACGGCGCGGGCCACTAGCGTGGTTCGCTACCTGATCGATGAAGGCGGCGTGGCTCCTGAATTCTTGACGGCGGCCGGACATGCAGACACGCAACCCGTTGTCGCCAACACCTCCGACGAGGGGCGCGCTCAAAATCGGCGGATCGAAATCGCCTTGTACCCGAAGGATCTGAGGAGTATTGCCGAGGGTATTCGCTAGATCGCAGTAACGGCGGGCAATGTGTCTGAAGGACCAGCCTGTGGATGTGGGCGAGAGCTTGGCGGCGAGCGGTAACATGCTCGCAAGAGAAATCGGAAGGAGCGGAGGATGAGGACCGTCATACAAGGGAAGCGCGTATTAGCCATTATCATGGCCGGTGGAAAAGGCTCACGGCTGATGCCGTTGACCGAGCTACGGAGCAAGCCGGCCGTGCCGTTTGGCGGGAAATACCGTATCGCGGACTTCGTCCTGAGCAACTTTTTGAATTCCGGGATCATGGCCATGTATGTGCTCGTACAGTATCGGTCGCAATCGCTGATCGAACATCTTCGGCGAGCCTGGCGGATCGGGGGACGGATCAAGCAGCATTTCATCACCGTCGTGCCCCCGCAAATGAAGGCCGGGGGCGGGTGGTATGAAGGGACGGCCGACGCGGTCTATCACAACCTCAATCTCATTCGGGACTTTGCGCCGGATTTGGTCGCAGTCTTCGGGGCGGACCACATCTATCGCATGGACATTAACCAGATGATCCAGTTCCACCAGGCGAAGAAGTCCGAGGTGACGGTGGCGGCGTTGCCGGTACCGCTGCATGCCGCTACGGGATTTGGGATTATTGAAACGGACCGTGACGGACGGGTTACCGGTTTTGAAGAGAAGCCCAAGCATCCGAAACCGATGGTCCAGGATCCTGAGCACGCCTATTCGTCGATGGGCAATTACCTCTTTGACGCCGAGCTGCTCATCAACGTGTTGGAGGAGGATGCCTCGAAGCCTGGATCGCATGATTTCGGCCGGGATATTATTCCTCACTTGATCAAGAGGAATCGTGTGATGGCCTACAACTTCCGCGATAACCTCGTGCCGGGAATCAAGCCCTATGAGGAGCCAGGCTATTGGCGGGACGTCGGGACGTTGGAGGCCTATTGGCAGGCGCATATGGACATGTTGGGCTCTGCGCCATTGTTTGATCTTCGTAACGAGGAATGGCCGATTCTGACCGATACCTTCGACGGCCCGACGGTGAGTTTCGCTCGCGCGACGATCGAGGATTCGTTGGTGGGACAAGGCAGTCTGGTGATCGATGCCAAGATCCGCCGTTCGGTCATCGGCAGGAATGTCCACATCGAGCACGGAGCCGAAATCGATGAATGTATCATCCTGGACGGATCCAGGATCGGCTCCAAGGCGCGTCTTCGCCGGGTCATCGCCGATCGCTATAACTTGATTCCACAGTCAGCAGAAATCGGATTCGTGCCCGACGAGGACCGGAAATCGTATCAGACGACGAAATCGGGGTTGGTCATTCTTCCGCGAGGCCAGTCTGACGGCAAGGGTGGCTTCCGCACACCAGTTTCTTCATAGAGGCGCGCATGCAACAGACCACCCATCCTCGCATTCCCGTTTCGACCTATCGGATTCAACTGAACAAGACCTTCACGTTTCGCGATGTGGCGAAGATCGTGCCGTACCTGCACGATCTCGGGATTACGGATCTCTATTGCTCGCCCTATTTCACGGCGGTGCCCGGTAGCATGCATGGCTACGACATCGTCGATCCGACCACCCTGAATCCTGAAATCGGGACCGAAGAAGATTATCGCGCGATGGTCAGTGAGTTGCACCTGCGTGGAATGGGTCAGCTCTTGGATGTGGTTCCGAATCACATGGGGATCACGCAGCAGCTCAATGGCTGGTGGCAGGATGTGCTTGAAAACGGGCCGAGCTCTCCCTATGCGTCGTTTTTCGATATCGATTGGGATCCGCTGAAGCTGGAGTTGCGGGAAAAGGTCCTGCTCCCGATTCTCGGAGATCAGTATGGCGTCGTGCTGGAAAATCAAGAACTGCAATTGGTCTATCAGGATGGGCGGTTTATCGTGCAGTACTACGACCATTGCCTGCCGGTCGCCCCAAAGCCGTCCGCGTTGATTCTGGCGCATCGGCTGCCAGCGCTGACTCAGGAGCTGGGCGTCAACGATTCGCATGTGATGGAACTGGAGAGCCTCATCACGGCATTGAAACACTTACCGTCTCGACAGGATCGGGCTCCCGATGCGGTCGCCGAACGTTATCGCGAAAAAGAAATCATCAAGCGCCGCTTGAGTGCGCTGGTTTCCGGCAGCGAGCCGATTCGGGTATTTCTCCATGAAAACGTGCGCGTGATCAATGGCACGAAGGGGGATCCTCGAAGTTTCGACCTGCTGGATCAGATGCTGAACGACCAGGCGTATCGGCTCGCGTACTGGCGGGTTGCGGCGGAAGAAATCAACTATCGACGATTTTTTGATATCAACGAGTTGGCCGCAATCCGCATGGAGATCCCGGCGGTCTTCGAAGAGACGCATAAGCTCATTTTGCGATTGGTCAAGGATGGCGCGGTCACGGGGCTTCGCATCGATCATGTCGATGGGCTGTACGATCCGGCCGATTATTTACAGAAACTACAACATTGGGCTCGAAAAGAATTGCCACTCACGTCCGAGTCCACCAACAGGCCGTTGTACGTGCTGGTCGAAAAGATTCTCGGCGTCAATGAACAAATCCCGGATAATTGGCCGGTCTTCGGCACGACCGGCTATGATTTTCTTGGCTGGCTGAATGCGCTGTTCGTGGATCGTACTTACGAACGAGCATTCGATGCCATCTATACCCGGTTTATCGGGAGAGACAAACCCTTTGACGAACTCACGTATCGATGTAAGCAGCTGATCATGCAGGCCTCCATGGCCAGTGAGCTCAGTGTGCTGGGCCATCAATTGGATCGATTGTCCGAACGGGACCGCCGGTCGCGGGATTTCACGCTGAATAGCTTGACCCACGCGATTCAGGAGATTATTGCCTGTTTCCCCGTGTATCGCACCTATATAACGGGAGCCCCGGACGGGATCCTCGACCGGGACCGGATATTCGTGTGGCAGGCGGTGACCCAGGCGAAACGACGGAATCCAGCCGTGAGCGGCTTGGTCTTCGACTTCGTGAGGGATCTCCTGTTGAAACCATCGGACCAGACTGAGTCGGACCGGGAAGGCCGGTTGAAGTTCGTGACGAAATTCCAGCAGATGACCAGCCCCGTCACGGCCAAGGGCATTGAGGACACGGCGTTCTATCGCTACCACCGGTTCATTTCGCTGAACGAAGTCGGATCCAATCCCCAGCAATTCGGCATCACGCCTTCGCTCGTGCATCATCAATGGATCGCACGGCAGGAGCACCGGTCCACTTCGCTCTCGACAACCTCGACACACGATACCAAACGTAGCGAAGACGTTCGGGCACGGCTCAACGTGCTCTCAGAGATTCCGAAGCGCTGGAAGCATCATGTGATGCGCTGGCAGAAACTGAACCGGCGCTTCAAGAAGCCAGCCAGCGGCCACGAATCGGTGCCAGGCCGCAACGAAGAATATCTCCTATACCAGACCGTACTCGGAGTGTGGCCACTCGAACCCATGAATGAACAGGCGTATGCTCGATTCGTGGATCGCATCCAGGTCTACATGAATAAAGCGGTCAAGGAGGCGAAGGAGCATACCAGTTGGGTCAGTCCGGATGGCGAGTACGAAGAGGCGCTCAAGCAGTTTATTGCCAAGGTGTTGGACCGTTCGTCGTCGAATGCCTTTCTGGACGACTTTCTTCCCTTTCAAGAAGACGTCGCCCAATACGGTCTCTATAACTCTTTGTCGCAAGTACTCGCGAAGATCGCCGCGCCTGGTGTGCCAGATCTCTACCAGGGTTCGGAGTTGTGGGACTTCAGCCTGGTCGATCCAGATAACCGGAAGCCGGTCGATTTTGCGGAGCGAGCAAGGCTATTGGCTGAACTGAACAAGGCCTCGGCAACCGCATCAGGCCGTATGGCGGTCATTGAGGATCTGTTTGCCCAACGCGCCGACGGTCGGATCAAGCTGTTTTTTGCCGCAGAGGCGCTGCGCTATCGGCGGGACCACCGCGCGCTGTTTCTGTCAGGTGAGTATGTCCCGCTGGAGGCATCGGGAGATAAGAGCGAGCATCTGTTCGCGTTTGCCCGTATTCACGGCGAGGAGTCGATCGTGACCGTCATCCCTCGCTTGTTGACCAGGGTGATCCCGGATGTCTCTGTCCCTCCTCTCGGAGCAGCGGTATGGGGAGAGACGTGGTTGCCGGTGCCGGCTGTGCGGGAGGGTACGAACTTTCACGATATTTTTACCGGAGCGGTGCTGAGTACGATCACACGCGACGAGCGCCAGGTATTGCCGGTGAGCGAGATTCTTTTACGCAGTCCTGTGGCCTGGCTGGAAAGGATGTCATGACACAGTGGCTCGGCGATGATCGGGAGAAGATGCTGTGGCTAGGTGGAGAGGCCCATGTTCGTTCTTATGACGTCAGACCGACACTCTCATTTCTGCGTCGGTGGCTGACGTTGGAGGCCCTGCCTCTGTTGGCAGGAACTGCGGCAGCCGGAATCGCTCTCGGAAGTCTCGGCACGGTCGGCATGATGAAGGCGAAGCAAGAGCCCTCGCGAAAGCGAATCGGCGAACGGATCCATACGGGATCTTACGAAAGGAAGGAATCTATGGAACAGGGACGAGCAGATGATCGGCAGATGCGGGACGTTGAGTCTGATGCAATGGGTGCCTTGACGATCCTGGCAGCATTCGGATTCGGGCTGTTGGCCGGCGCAGCGGTGACGCTGTTGACGACGCCGGAACCCGGCTCGTCGGTCCGCAGGCGCGTGAAGCGAGGAGTGGACACGGCCAGAGAGGAACTCGATGAGATCGTAAAAGAGAGCAAAGAGTCCTGGGGGCAGGTTCGTGACGATGCGCGTGAAGCGGTCAAGCGAACGGCGGTCAAGATGAAGGACGCCGCTCAAGCCACGAAAGACGCGCTGGCTGAAGATCCTTCTTCGGTACGGAAGATGCCATGAGCGTTCGTTCGTTCGTTCGAATCGAAGCTGCGGAAGGCACGTCACATCAACGGAGGTGTACGCGAGGTGGGTAAGACAACGAAATTTGAACCGGCGATCTCGCCGGCCATCGTGATCGAGCGGGTGCAACCGGAAATCGACGGCGGCCGCTGGCCGATCAAACGCGAGATGGGAGACCGGCTGGAAGTGTCGGCCGACATTTTCAAGGAGGGGCACGATGTCCTGGCTTGCGTGCTGCGGTATCGTCTCCTCAAAGAAGAGGTCTGGCAGGAAGTGCCGATGGAGCCACTGTCCAACGATCGATGGGTGGGGCACATCGACCTGACCCAGAATATGCGGTATCGCTATTCGATCGGGGCCTTTGTCAATCTGTTCGAGTCCTGGCTGATCGAAGTGACGAAAAAGCATGAAGCCGGTGAACGGATCGAGAGCGAACTGCTCGAAGGGAGAACGCTGGTGGAGGCCACGGCGATCCGAGCCACAGGAGAAGACAAGACTCGGTTGCAGGAGTGGCTGAGTCGTTGGCGAACCGGCGATCCGGCGGAGGCGCAATTGGATGTCGCCTTGAATGCCGACGTGAAGGCGCTCGTGGAGCGGCATCAGGAACGACGGGCCTGGACCCTCTACGATCGTGAATTGGAAGTCGTCGTGGACCGCGGGCTGGCCCGCTACGGGGCCTGGTACGAATTCTTTCCGCGGTCGCAGGGCACGACGCCGGGCCGGAGCGCGACCTTTAAGGAATGTGAAGCGAGACTGCCAGCCATCAAAGCCATGGGATTCGACGTCGTCTACCTCACGCCGATCCACCCGATCGGCCACACGAATCGCAAAGGGAAAAATAATTCGCTCACGCCCCTGCCGACCGATCCCGGCAGTCCCTATGCGATCGGGAATGAATTGGGTGGACACGATGCGGTCGAGCCGAGCCTCGGCACGATCAAGGATTTCGATCACTTTCAGGAAGCCGTCCGCGGACAGGGCATGGAAGTCGCCATGGATTTTGCGATCAACTGTTCGCCGGACCATCCCTATGTGAAAGAACATCCGGAATGGTTCGCCCATCGGCCGGACGGCACGATCAAGTATGCAGAGAATCCGCCTAAGAAATATCAGGACATCTACAACGTCGACTTTTATTGCGAGGACTGGCGCGGTCTGTGGAATGAGATGAAACGCGTGATCCTCTTCTGGGCCGGCCACGGCGTGAAGATCTTCCGCGTGGATAACCCGCATACCAAGCCGGTGGCCTTTTGGGGCTGGCTGATCCGAGAGGTACAGGACTGCCATCCGGACGTGATCTTTTTATCCGAAGCCTTCACCAGGCCGAAGATGATGAAGGCCCTCGCCAAGGCTGGATTTACGCAATCCTATACCTATTTCACCTGGCGGAACTTCAAGCAGGAGCTGACGGATTACATGCGGGAATTGTCCGGCAGCGAGATGAAGGAATACTTTCGTCCAAACTTTTTCACGAATACGCCGGATATCCTGCCTGACATTCTTCAGCACGGCGGCAGACCGGCTTTTAAATTCCGGCTGGTGCTCGCGGCGACATTGTCGCCGTCGTACGGCATCTATAGCGGGTACGAACTCTGCGAAAATCGCGCGTTGCCGGGGAAGGAAGAGTATCTTGATTCGGAAAAATACGAGATCACGTTGCGGGACTGGGCCCTGCCTGGCCACCTGACCGACTATGTGACGACGGTCAATCGCATCAGACGTGAAAATTCGGCCTTGCACGAATTGGAAAATCTTGAATTTTACGAATCTGACAACGAACATCTGCTCTTTTACGGAAAGCGCACGGTCGACGGGCGCAACATGGTGCTCGTCGCGGTAAATCTGAACCCGTTTCAGGCGCAGGAGGCGCGGTTGCAGATTCCGATTGCCGCACTCGGCATCACGCCCGACGAAATATACCAATTGCACAATTTGATCACGGATCAACGGGACCTGGTGCAGGGTGAGACCTATTCCATTCGACTGGATCCGCAGGTCGAGCCGGCCGCGATTTACGCCGTGCGGCGTTGGACACGTCGCGAACAGGAGTTCGATTACTTCTTTTGAGGAAGCGTCGATGACGAAGATTGCTGCATCAGGATGGGTTGAGTCAGTCGTGGCTGCGCTGGATGGACAGGGCCGGCGCCCACTCATTGAGTTCATCCAAGGTCAGCGCTGGTTCGGCGGCAAGGGGAAGCCCCTGGCCGATGTGCGTGTTGTGGATGCGGTGCAGCTGACTCATGGAACAGGCCGTCGACTGCTCGCATTGATGCGTGTGGAATATCGAGGCGGGGCACAGGAGCGCTATGTGATGCCCTTGACGATCAGACCGAGGACTGATCAATCCGATATCCTGGCGCTCGTCGAGCTGCCAGACTCTTCCACCCATGAATGGGTCTGCGATGGGACCCAGGATGCGGATATCTGGAAGGGTCTCTATGATGGCATGGCGAAGAGTCGGGAGCTGGCCGGACTGTCCGGATGCCTGATGGGCCGGTCCATGCCGCAGGGACAGGAGGAGCTGGGGAAGCCGGTGCGGGAGGCGAAGGTTCTCTCCGCGGAGCAGAGCAACACCTCGGTGATCTTCGACCGGCGAGTGATCATGAAATTGATTCGAAAACAAGATGCGGGGATCAATCCCGACAGCGAGGTCTTGGAATTCTTGACGACGCAGACAACCTGTCGGGACGTGCCGGCGCTGTTGGGTGTGGTGACGTATGACGACGGTCTCTCGGACGAAGCGCAGCCTGCCACGGTCGCGGTGCTCCAGCGATTTGTGCCGAATGTCGGCGACGGCTGGAGCTATACGCTGGCCCATCTCAAGACCTTGCTGGATGAGGGCTGCAAGGCGGTCACGGGGAGTGGCGACAATCTCTCGAAGGCGGTCGCGGCGATCTCAGGACCGTTCCTCGTGCAGCTTCGACGTCTCGGCGAGATTACAGGAGGCCTGCATGTGGCGTTGGCTTCCCGGCAGGAACCGGAGGCGTTTCGTCCCGAATCCATTACCCCTCACGATGTCGATCTCTGGCAGGCCGGTATGAAAAAGCATTGCTCCGACGTCTGTCACGATCTGCGTGCGCTTCAGCTGGAACAAGAATCGGCGGTTGGGTTGACGGGCGATGGCGTGACCGGGCTGGAAACAGCCTGCCGCGATCGGTTCGGGGACCTCCAGTTGTTGTCTCGAGCAAAGACGTCGAAGATTCGTCATCACGGAGACTATCATCTTGGGCAGGTCCTCAAAACGGACGAGGGGTTTGTCGTCATCGATTTCGAAGGAGAGCCGGCCAGGCCACTGGAGGAGCGGCGGACCAAGGTCTGTCCGTTAAAAGATGTCGGCGGCATGTTGCGTTCTTTCAACTATGCGGCCCAGGCCGCGCTCAAACAGCGAGCGACCCCCTCTGCGACGGAGGTTGGTTTGATGACGGAATGGGAAGGCGCCGCTCGCACATCGTTCCTCGATGGCTACCGTTCGGTCGCCAAGCCGGGGCAGGCGGTGTTTCTGCCTGCCACGTGGGAAGAGGCCTTGCGGGTTATTCAAGTCTACGAACTCGACAAGGCCCTCTACGAATTGCGGTACGAAATGCGGAATCGACCGGATTGGCTGTCGATCCCGCTCCAGGGCATTTTGGGATTGGTCGGGAACGCTGTCGAGTGAGATTGGGAGCCTATGGCGTATAAGTCGATCGGGGACTACGGCGTGATCGGGGACCTCCATACGGTGGCCCTGGTGGGGAAGGATGGATCGATCGATTGGTGCTGTTTCCCGCACTTCGATTCACCCAGCCTGTTCGGCGCCCTGCTGGACGACCAACGAGGGGGACGGTTTCGTATCGCGCCTCTGGACGACGGGAAACGCCAGCAGTTGTATCTGCCTGAAACGAACGTGTTGCTGACCCGCTTTCTGCATAAGGATGGCGTCGCAGAGCTCACGGATTTCATGCCGGTTGAATGCGACGAGCCGGGAGTCCGTCCGAAGCGGCATGAGATCATCCGGATGTTGTCGGTTGTGCGAGGCGAGATCCGCTTTCGGCTGGAATGTCGTCCGGCGTTCAACTTCGGCCGTGATGCACATCGTGTCACCTTGCATCCGCAGGGTGCGCGATTTCATTCCCCCTCGATGGCGGTCGGGTTGGTGAGTCCGGTGCCGTTGACGACAGTCGATGGGGGAGTCGAGGCGGAATTTACCTTGGCCGCCGGTCAGCGGATGTCGTTTTACCTGGAGCACATGGAGGCCGATGGTGCGGAGGATCTTATGGTTTCTCCTCACGCAGCCGAGACGGCCTTTCACGACACGGTTCAGTTTTGGCGTGGGTGGCTTGCGCAGTGCTGCTATGTCGGACGATGGCGTGAAATGGTGCAGCGCTCGGCCCTCACGCTCAAGTTGCTCACGTATGCACCGAGCGGGGCCATCGTGGCGGCTCCGACCACCAGTTTGCCGGAAACCATAGGCGGTGAACGCAATTGGGACTATCGATACACCTGGATTCGCGATGCGGCCTTTACTCTCTATGCCTTACTGCGCCTCGGATTTTCGAAGGAAGCAGGCCGATTCATGCAGTGGCTTGAGGCTCGTTGCCATGATCTGAATGAGGATGGCTCGCTCCAAGTGCTGTATGGAATCGACGGACGCCGCATCACCGCTGACGAGGTCCTGCTGGATTGGGATGGCTATCGAGGGTCGAAGCCGGTTCGCGTCGGCAATGGCGCCGCCAACCAGCGGCAATTGGATATGTATGGCGCGTTGATGGACGCGGCCTATCTCTACAACAAGCACGGATCTCCCATCAGTTACGATAGTTGGGTCGGACTCTCCCGGTTGCTGGAATATGTCTGCGCCAACTGGGATCAGCCGGATGAAGGCATCTGGGAGGTGCGGGGCGGAGCGCGACAGTTCGTGTATTCGAAGGTCATGTGCTGGGTCGCGTTGGATCGCGGCATTCGTCTGGCGGACAAGCGAGGATTTCCGGCAGATCGGGCCAAGTGGACGGAGGTGCGGGATCGCATCTATCGGGAAGTGATGAGTCGCGGGTGGAATCGCGAGCTCGCGTCGTTTGTGCAAGAGTATGAAGGGACGGCGCTGGATGCGAGCGCGCTGGTCATGCCCCTGGTGTTCTTTCTGTCGCCGACGGACCCGCGGATGATCACGACGTTGGACCAGATCCAATCCCGATTGGTGTCCGACGTGCTGGTGTTTCGCTACCGTGCTGAGGAGGCGGCTCCGGATGGTCTCTCGGGCGAGGAGGGGACGTTCACGCTCTGCTCCTTTTGGCTGGTGGAGGCGTTGACAAGGGCTGGCCGGTTGGAAGAGGCTCGGCTGATGTTTGAAAAGATCTTGAGCTATGCCAATCACCTGGGGCTCTATGCGGAAGAATTGTCGGTGACGGGAGAACATCTGGGGAACTTCCCCCAGGCCTTTGCCCATATCGGACTGATCAGCGCCGCATACAATCTTGATCGGGCTCTGGGCTCGCGTCGAACGTCGATGGGGGAGAATCGTTTTTAGAGAAAGGTGGGTGCCGTGGCCATGAGTGACGCCAATACGACATTTTCATTTATCGGCTGCAGTGAAATTCAGGAGATCCTCGGGAAGCAAGCCGAGGATGAACGCCAGCTTGCAGAAATGTTGGAAGAAGTCCCGCTCGATTCGGTGTACTTCCACACGCATAGCTATTTCCTGCGGACCAGATTTATCGAACGCATCTACCCCAACGACTTTGCCGAGTGGGTAGGTGAGCAGGTGCGGGATCACGTGCTGGCAGAACGCCTGTCCGTCTTGGATCCGTTCGATTTTCAGAGCCTGGAGGCCCTGCGGGAGGAGCTGATCTCCATTATCGACGACCATCTGTCCGGCCTGGCGACGGTGCCTCGGGTGGGATTCGGGACGTCCTTTTTCTTCAACCGATCGCGGATTTTAGAGGTGCCGACCGGCGTGGAAGTCAGAACGCTGCGGGAGTTCCGCGATGCGATCTCCGAGGTCGATATCAGTGCGATTTATTTCCATGTGTTCGAGGCTCATTTGCGGTTGCAGCGGGAGGAGAACGATTTCTCCGCCTGGATCAGAGGCAGTCTCAATCTGCCGGAGTTGGCTGACCGCATGCGATCGTTGAACCCGTATCTCGGCAGTCTCGAACGACTGCGGTCGAGCCTGTTGACCATGTGCGATGACCATCTGGCGAAGTCGGGTGGGCCGAAAGGGTAGGGAGTTGAGCGATGTTGAGTGCAGATCCACTGTGGTACAAAGACGCCGTGTTTTACGAGATCCACGTCAAGGCCTTTGCCGACGGCAACGGGGATGGAGTCGGTGATTTTCAGGGCCTGACCGGCAAACTGGACTATCTCCAGTGGCTCGGCGTGGATTGTCTCTGGCTGCTGCCGTTTTATCCGTCTCCGTTACGGGACGACGGCTACGATGTTGCCGATTTTATGAGCGTGGCTGAAAAATACGGCACGACCGAGGAGGTGCGACGTTTTCTGGACGAGGCGCACCGGCGAGGCATGCGGGTCATCGTGGACCTGGTCTTGAACCACACGTCCGATCAACATCCGTGGTTTCAGGAAGCGCGCAGCTCTCCCGATTCTCCCAAGCGCGATTACTACGTCTGGAGCGACAGCGACACCAAGTATGCGAAGGCGCGGATCATCTTTATCGATACGGAAAAGTCCAATTGGACCTGGGATCCGGAAGCCAAGGCCTTCTATTGGCACCGGTTTTTCAGTCATCAGCCCGATTTGAATTATGACAATCCGGAAGTCCAGAAGGCCATGCTGGACACGATGGAGTTTTGGCTCGAGCAGGGGCTAGACGGGTTCCGTTGCGATGCGGTGCCCTATCTGCTCGAACGCGAGGGCACCATCTGCGAGAACCTGCCAGAGACGCACGAGTACTTGAAGGCAATCCGACGTCGTATCGACGAGACTTACAAGGGGCGCGTCCTCTTGGCAGAGGCGAACCAATGGCCGTCTGACGTGCGGCCCTATTTCGGCGATGGCGACGAATTTCACATGGCGTTCCACTTCCCGCTGATGCCACGGCTCTATATGGGCGTGCGCAGCGAAACGCGCGATCCGATCATCGACATGTTTACCCATACGCCCGAGATTCCACCGAATTGCCAATGGTGCCTGTTCCTCCGTAATCACGACGAGCTGACGCTTGAGATGTGTTCCGGCGAAGAGCGGGACTACATGTACTATACCTATGCGCGCGATCCGAAGATGCGGCGCAACATCGGCATTGCACGTCGGTTGGCGCCCTTGCTGGACAACGACCGTCGAAAAATCGAGCTGCTGAACAGCCTGGTCTTTACCATGCCGGGCAGCCCGATCATCTACTACGGCGACGAGATCGGCATGGGGGACAACGTGCAGTTGAAGGATCGCGACGGGGTGCGCACGCCGATGCAGTGGACGATGGACCGGAATGCGGGATTTTCGACCTGCGACCCCTCTCAACTCTATTTGCCTGTCGTCTCGGATCCGGTGTTCGGCTACCAATCGATCAATGTCGAATCGCAACGGGAGATGCCCCATTCGCTGTTGCATTGGATGAAACGAATGATTGCGGTGCGCAAGCGATACCCTGCCTTCGGGCGGGGCACGATCACATTTTTGCGGCCGGCGAACGGCAAGGTGCTCGCCTATTTGCGACAGCACGAGGGGATCGTCCTGCTGCTCGTCCATAATCTGGCCGGGTCAGCGCAGTCAGTGGAGTTGGACCTGAAGGAATTTTCCGGTTCGACGCCGGTCGAATTATTGGCCGAATCGCGATTTGCCAGGGTGACGGAACAGGCCTATGTGCTGACGATGGCCCCGTACGGATTGTACTGGCTCAATCTGGTGCCGGAGCGGACGGGAGTGGAACTCTATGGGATCGAACAGACGGCACTGTAGGCAGTCACGCGGTGTGATGAGTGGGACGAATCTGTTGAGGGTAGAGGAGCAACGGCAATGATCAGGGAACTGGAACAATATCGGGAGGTGGCTCCGAAGGGAACCATCGACTTTTTGCAGCGCTTAAGCGAGCAGGTGCAGGGGAAGCGGTTTCTTCACATCAACACCGTCCGCTACGGGGGCGGGATGGTGGAGATCTTGCGACGACTCGTGCCGGTGATGAAGGCGATGGGTATCGAGGCGCGCTGGGAAGTCATTGCCGGCACGCAGGAGTTTACCGACGTCACGCGCCGGATCGCCGACGGATTGCAGGGCCGGCCTGAAGTCATTACCGACGAGATGTACCAGATCTATCTGGACGTCACCGCCAGGAACGCCAAGGCCTTGGATCTCGACGCGGACCTCGTGTTCGTCCACGACCCGCAGCCGGCCGCGCTGATCGAACATCGGACGGGCGGGAAATGGGTATGGCGCTGCCACCTCGACGCCGGCCAACCCCATCGGCCGGTGTGGAGTCTGTTTCGCCGGCATGTATTGAAATATGATGCAGCCGTCTTTTCGTTGCCGGGGTTTGCGCAACGGCTGCCTATTCCGAAGTTTATGATTCACCCCTCAATCGACCCCCTGACCGAGAAGAACCGGGAGCTGTCGCGCAGCGAGATCGGCGAGGTGCTCGATCGATTCGGGATTGCCAAGGGAAAACCGATGCTCTTGCAGGTGGCCCGATTCGATCGATTCAAGGACCAGCTCGGCACGATTCGCGCCTATCGGATGGCCAAGAAGCATCATAATTGTCAGCTCGTGTTCGCGGGGAGCGGCGTGGTGCACGACCCGGAGGGAGAAGCCGTGCTGGCAGAGGTGCAGGAGGCGGCGGGGAACGATCCGGACATTCATATTCTCCAGTTGCCACCGGAGGCCGACCGTGAAATCAACGCGCTGCAGCGGGGCGCCTCGATCGTAATTCAAAAGGCGCTCAAGGAAGGGTTTGGCGTGGCCGTCTCAGAATCGATGTGGAAGGGGAAGCCGGTGATCGGTGGAACCGCCGGAGGGGTGTCCGCGCAGATCGTGAACGAGGCGACCGGATTCATCGTTCATTCCGTCGAGGGCGCCGCCTTTCGTATTCGTTATCTCCTGAGCAATCCCAGCGTGATGACCAGGATGGGCGCCATGGCGAAGGAACATGTCAGGAGAAACTTTCTCATCACGCGGCATCTCAGCGACTATCTCACGATGCTGAAGCTGCTGTGTCCAGAATAGTTCCACTCGCCGGAACACCGAACCTTTAATGAGCTGGGAGGGATCCCCAAGTGGGAGAGTTTATTGTCCCGGAGTCGGTCCGCACGTTGCTGCACGGAGCGACGCCGGTTGATCTCGTGGTCGGTGTGCTCACGTTCAACGACAAGGCGACTGCGCCTGGGGTTGCCCGTGCGCTGGCTGATGGATGTGCCAAGGCGTTCCCGCAACGGCGGACGCTGATGGTCAACTGTGATGCGGGTTCGCAGGACGACACGCCCCAGCACATTCAGAAGGGCCTCGGGGTGGACGCGCATCTCTGGACGATCTGCCACCCTGTGCAGGGCGCGTCGCGCAACGTGCTGTCCGAATCCGGCGTGCCGGGACGGGAGACAGCCGTACGCATCCTTGCCGCCGTGGCGGACCAGCTCGGCGCGACCGCCTGTCTGGTCGTCGACGGTAACTTGAAGTCGGTGGATGCGACGTGGACCGAGCTTCTTGCCGCCCCGATCCTCGATAAGGGAGTCGATTGTGTGCTGCCCTGGTTTCAGCGTAATCGGTACGAGGGGACATTGACGAACACCCTATTGGCACCGCTCACCAGGGCCTTGTACGGCAAGCAGATTCCCTATCACTTGGGCGGCGCCTACGCATTTTCCGGCAGTATGATCCGTTCGACCTTGCTTCAGCAGCCCTGGGACGAAGAAATTATGCCGTACGGCATTGACGGATGGGTGACCACACTTGCGGTTGCGGAGCCGCTCCAGATCTGCCTGGCTTCGCTCGGACCCCGCCTGCAGCAGGCCAAGCCGATGGGCGACTTGGCCTCTGTCGTGGCCCAGGCCGTCGGTTGTCTGTTCCATTTGATGGAGCGGTATCCGGAGAAATGGGAATCCGTCGCGGGGTCGGTGGCGGTCCAGGCAGTTGGCACCACGAGGGGGTTGGGAGCTGAGACCGGTGCCATCAATGTGGAGCGGATGGTCAACGGATTTCGCCAGGGGCTCCGCGATTTGGTGCCGGTGTGGCATCTCATCCTTTCGGAAGAGACATTTCAGCAGGTCTTGGAACTCGGTGTCGAAGAGACAGACCGCTTTCGTTTTTCCTCCGCCTTGTGGGTACAGGTCGTCTACGACTTCGCGCTGGCGTATCATGACCGCCTGTTGCACCGCGAGCATCTGCTCAAGGCCTTGACGCCACTGTATCTCGGATACACGGCATCATTCATCATCGGGACACGCGCGCAGGGCGTCGACCGCGTCGAACAGGAATTGACTCGTCTGAGTGAGCAGTTCGAGACCATGAAACCGTATTTCGTTCAGCGATGGAGGTGGCACAATGAATGATGTCTGGGGCGAAGCCATGGTCGAAGCGTTTCGCGACATGATGAAGCGGGTCGCGCTCTTTCTGCCCAAGTTGCTGGCCCTGTTCAGCTTTATCCTGCTCGGGATCATCGTCGGGTGGGCGATCAAAGCCGTCCTCCAACGTCTGCTGAAGGCGGTTCAACTCGATGCACTCAGCGAGCGGTGGGGGATCCAGGCTGCGCTCACGAAAGCGGGGTTTAAGCAGCCGCTCTCCCAAGTCGTGGGGCGTCTGGCATTCTGGGTAGTCTTTGTCCTGTTCGTGTTTATGGGCGTCGACTCGCTGGATCTTCCAGCGACTGCCGGACTGATGGGCCAGATTTTGGGATTCGTGCCGAGCGTCGTTGCGGCCGGGTTGTTGCTCCTGGTCGGAGTCCTGATGGGAAACTTCTTTGGCGAAGCGACGTTAATCGCGACGGTTAATGCGCAGATCCAAGAGGCCAGGCTCATTGCTAATTTTGTACGATGGGGCATTTTCCTGTTCACTGCGGCGATGGTGCTGACGCATCTCGGAATCGCCAAAGAAATTGTCGTGGCCGCATTCTCCATCCTTTTTGGTGGCGTCGTGCTGGCGTTGGCGATTGCCATTGGTCTCGGCGGGCGAAATATTGCACGGGATATGCTGGAACAGCGATGGCGAAAGGCCAAAGAGGAGCGAGACGAGATGTCGCATTTGTAGCGACCATGAGGAACGAATACAGTTGGAATGCAATCGCCGGTGGATTCCGATCTTGGTTCCTGCATGATCGGTATGCGCGCTCAGCCCACAACGAGTGAGAGGTCATGTGATTCGGGTGATACTGCAGTGGATGCATCGGTTAGACAACAGGGCGTTGACGCGTACGATCTGTTTTGGGATTTGCATTGTCCTCCTCTCTGGTTGTGCCGCGACTCGGCAGGCCGGCAGCGCCCCGTTAAGACCTGCCATAGAACAGTTGCTGCTATCGCAGGCGTTACAGCGTTCCTTGCAGGAGGTGAGCCTGCCGATCCCGGCTGAGGCGACAGTGTTTCTGGAAGCAGTGGGACTTACTCGCGACAACCCCCCGGATCAGGAATATGTCCGTCAGGCCATCGCGGTTCAGTTCGCGCGCCAGGGATTTCGTCCGGTTCAGAAAGAAGAGGAGGCGAGGTACCGCGTCAAAGTTCTGCTCCAGACGTTCGGCATCGAGCAGGGGGTCGTATTTTTCGGAATGCCGCCGGTGCAAAGCGTGCTACTGCCATTTTCACTTCCTGAGATCGCGCTCTATAAGGATTTTCATCAAATGGGGCTTGTCCGCTGGGCCCTTACGGTCTCGGAACGAGCGACCGGACGCTGGATTAACTCGAGTCCCTGGTATGCCGCTTCCACCTACTATAACCACTACACTCTCTTTATCGCGGTGACGTTCCGCATGACTGATCTGGAGTTGCCGGAATGATGCGTCTTGCTCTGACCACGGATCAGCGAGCACCTCGCATGTTGAAGAGCGAGGAACGGTTGAGGGCTGTGCCGTCGGTCATCTGTTGGATCCTGTTGCTGACCCTCCTGGGCTGTACGTCCTCTCGCGAGATCATTCCGTTGGAGGTCCGCCAGGGTCGACCGATGCTGAAGAAGTCTCTTTCCGATGGGCAACGATTCAATGTGGCAGTTATGCCCTTCGAGGATCAACGTGCCGATTCCAGTCGCATCGGCATCCGGCGGGATTGGCGGGGTGATGAGACGACGTTCACGATCGAGGGGGGCCGCCTGGGTGACATACTCGCCGAGATGTTCGTCGACTATCTGAAACAGCGCGAGGGCTGGAACGTGTGGATCGTCAAGCCCGGGATCGTTCCGCCGGATGGGGGGCCTGACGTCACGCTGTCCGGTATGGTCGTGGCATTTTCGGCGGACGCTGAACCTGGGTTTGGCGTGACAGATATGACCGTAACGGCACGGTTTCTTATCACCGGACAGCATCCCGTCGATCAACGCTCGGCGGTTGTGATGGTTGATGCGATAGAATCCTCATGGGCGTTTGGGTTTGAACCACGCGATCTGGAAGCTCTTCTCAACGCGACGCTTCGGAAGGACCTGGAGCAGTTCATGTCACAAGTCGTGGTCGAGGGGCGACGTCTGCGGCTGAAATAGCGGGCGAGTAATCCTCCATGGCTGCTGCCGGGATTGTCCCACCGCTGCGGCGATTTCTTGCACAGTCCGCTAGGCCAGCAAAACGATAACAGCTTCATCCGGTTGTAAGTCGAGCCGGCCTGATCTCCAAGGTTGGCGATCGGCGGTCGTCTCATGCGTGGAGAGCAGCAGCGTCCCCTCACGTATCGCGCCAGGAGCTGAACAGGTGGAGCGTTCGGAGGAGAAGTTGACGGCGATGAGGACGGCTTGTCCCGATGAGCCTGTTCGTTCGTCTTTTCTGACGAACAGTAGGCAGTGAGGGTTGGAGGTGTCGAGGGAACAATAGGTCCCGTGTAGGAGGGCCGGAGTCATGCTCCGCAAGCGGAGCAGACGCCGATAGAGGTGCAGCAGCGACGATGGGTCCTTCGATTCCCCTTCCACATTGAGGGTGGCTGCGTCTCGGGAGACCGGGAGCCAGGGCCGCCCCTTCGTAAATCCTGCCTGGAACGATCCGTCCCACTGCATCGGTGTACGGGCTGGATCACGACCGGTGCGGAAGGGCCAGTACCGCTTCGTGTAGGGATCATGTAAGTCGCGGTAGCGCAACCGACCGTCCCGCATGCCGATCTCCTCTGCATAATAGAGGAACGGGGTGCCTCTCAACGTAAAAAGGATGACCGCGGCTGCTCTGGCTCGCCGCGCGGCATCGCCACCCTGGCCGTACCGGTCGATGTGTCGGGACTGATCGTGGTTGCTCAAAACGATCGAGGGCCAGCCGCCCGGTGGCACCGCCCGCTCTGCATCCGCAATCACCTCGCGAAAGCGGTCTGCGAGCCAGGGGGACTTTAACAGACGAAAATCGAACACCATATGCAGTTCGTCCGAACCGTTGCCGTAGAAGGCTGCCGGCCCCCCGGGGGTGTCGGCTGAGGCTTCGCCGACGAGGACGATGTCGGGGTAGGAGGACACGACTGCGCGCAATTCCCTCATCACCTCGTGGGCGAGCGGCCGATCGCGATCGTGCTGATGGATTTGTCTGGTATAGCCGCGCCAGCCCAATCGCACAGGATTGTCGGGCCAGCGCCGATCCTTTCCGAGCCAGTTGATGGCGTCGAGCCGGAATCCCTGCACGCCACGATCGATCCAGAATCGCACGATGTCGAACATCTTGGCGCGCAACGTAGGGTTATGCCAATTCAGATCCGGCTGGCTCGCCAGGAAGGAATGCAGATAGTACTGGTGGGCCACGGGATCCCACGTCCATGACGATCCGCCGAAGCGCGCGTTCCAATTACTGGGACGGCGTCCGAATCCTTTGCCGTCCGCCCAATAGTACCAGTCTCGTTCAGGCGCCGAGCGAGAGGCGCGGGCTTTTTGAAACCACGGATGTTGATCAGACGTGTGGTTGAGGACGAGATCCATGATGACTCTGATGCCACGCCGCCTGGCCTCGGTGACGAGTCGATCGAAGTCGGCGAGGGTGCCGAAGCGCGGGTCCACATTGCAGTAGTCGGCCACGTCGTAGCCGAAATCCTTCATGGGGGAAGGATAGATCGGCGACAGCCAGATGGCATCGATCCCTAACGAATCCGTCGTTCCGTCGTTCAGGTAATCGAGTCGGGAGATGATGCCGGGGATATCGCCGATGCCGTCTCCGTTGGAGTCCTGAAAGCTCCAGGGATAAATTTGGTACACGATGGCAGTTCGCCACCAAGGCGGATTGGCAGTCATACAGGCGTTTCTGGTTGAGACGATGACGGGGCAGGACAGTATAGGCCTCTGTCGTCAAATTGCAATGACGCAATGACGGACACATTATCGTAGTACCGAACTCAGTGCAGTCCAGGTCTGCGGTCCGACCATGCCATCCGGCTCGATGCCGTGTTTCTGTTGAAATCTGGTAACGGCGATGTCGGTCGCTGGTCCGTATTGACCATCGAGGGGGATGCGATAGCCCGCGCGTCGCAAGGCCCGTTGAACGGTGGAGACGTCTTGGCCCATGAGAGGAGGTCGCTGGAGCGAGAGGTGTCGAGCGAGTCGCGCCGTCGGCGCGACGCGACGGAGCGCCCTGTAGGTCGCTGGTCCGACAGTGCCATCAGTCTGGAGTCCGTGGACACGTTGAAACGACCGGATCGCAGCTTCCATGTTGCGTCCGAAAATACCATCTACACGAATAGGCAACTCATGGCGGCGCAGCAGTTTCTGCAGTTGCACGACTTTCGGTCCTCGGAGCGCCGGATGCTCCAATCGCAATGTGGTAAAGGAGCCTTTTGAAATGGATGCGCGTGAGGATTCGGTCTTGCCGGAAACGGTATGGATTGGGGCAGGCGAGGCGCTCTGTGCAGTTTCGGCCTTGGCCGATGACCGTTGTGTGTTCCTGTGCGCCAGGACCAAGAGACGCCGCTCTAACTCGTCGTGGTTGTCGGTCTTGGTCTTCGTCTCCTGGACTAGCGATTGATTGACGGATTGTAGCTCTGCGAGCTCAAGGGTCATCCGTTGCCGTTCATCCATTGCGTCGTCGAGGTCGGCCCGCAATGTCTCAATTTGGGATTGAAGGGCCGGCGGCCAGTAATCGCAGCCGTTGAGCCAGAGCAACGCCGGCATCGCGAGCATCATAACTCCCTTTCTTACGGTCGGAGCGAACGTCTGTGTTGTTTGCATTGATACAATCTCCTTCCGATGTTCTCGTTCTTGAGCGCGGGCGTCTTCCCACAACCATGGACGATGGTTGTGGGGATTGCGTCGCCCCCGGTGTCTGTCGGGCATGTCACAGGGCTTCTTCCGGTACGGGACCCGATTGCATGAATGCCCGGTCATGGTCTGGCGCGTTGATGCCAGGGATGATCACCCGCTTCAGAATGGCGATGGCCTGGCGGATGAATCTCATAGCCTGATGCTCGTCCTTGTCGAGGATGTCGGCAGCATGTCTCAAGAGGGCAGCCGCACGTGTGAGCGACAGGCTTGTCGCGTGCGAAGCTGGCGCGATGGATTGATGGGTCGGAGGGAAGGCCGTGGTTTGGGCCAGCTGAGATGTCGCATAGGCCGATGCAGGAAGGGAAGAGATGTCAGGCGTCGGCTTGCACCCTTTCTGTGAAAAGAGCCATACACCTATGACGAGCAGCGGAGTGATAAGAAGCAGTCGGCGCCATGATGGTGTGGTGAAGGTGAGCATCGCTCTTTCATTTCCTGTCTGGCTCAATGAGGTGTTCAGCTATCCTGGGTTCCCACCTGCGGATTCTCTGTTGTGCGAGATGCAGGCCGTTTAGAAGACATGGACAGAAAGATGTCGCAGCGGCTTGTTTTTTCTGCCACGGACGGACCATCGACGTTTGTGTCTCCACCTGAACAAGAGCCACAAGAGCAGCGCCGCGACCGGTATCGTCAATTCCAGCATGGCCTCACTTTCGCTACGCAGCAGGAGGCGGCGTGGCCCAACTGTCTGGATCGGCTCGATCCAGTACGTCCAAGAGATCCACTTGCACGATGACATTTTTTCCCGCTAACCGGTGATTCGCGTCGAGCGTCACTCGGTCGCCGTCCAATCCGGTGATGGTCATGTGCACCAACGTTCCATCCGTCTTGCGTATTTCGAGTCCCAGCCCTACCAGTAGCGCAACATTTTGAGCCAGGAGCCAGGCGCTGCTTACCTGACAGCACAGTTCGGGACGGTATGGCCCGAACGCTGAATCGGAGGAGATTCTTTCCGTAACGGACTCGCCGACACACATGCCGACGACGAGTGTGCCCAATCCATGAAGCATTGGATGATTCCCTGCAGTAAAAATATGCGGCTCGCTGTCGATCGAGGAAAAATAGATCAAGGTTCCGTCCTCCAGCCACGCCATGAGGTTCACATGCACGATATCTCCCCATTGGACGGGACGGGTCTGATGAGCGCCTGCTAGAGTATCGGACAAGCCTGCCATGTCCATGGATCACATCCTTTCACCTGAGCGACTATCCGAGAGGATCGGTGCTGTTGATGTTCGACGGTATTGTGCAAGTATGCCGCGCATCGGAGAACTGGGAGAAGTCCTAGTCGTGGGGAGCACTTTCCCTGGCTGGGAGCCGATTCAGAGCCTGTCTTCGTGCGGCGCCGGAGCGAACGTAGATCAGATGTTTGGAGAAGATTGGAGTCGACGGTCTGTGCCAGTCAGAGGCTGGCGTCCGGCACATACCAGCTTTGCGCGTAGAGAGGAATTGGCCACGCGCAGCTCCTCAGACAAGATATCAAGTCCTGGTAGCGTGATTTCGCACCACATGTAAGTGGAGGGCAATGGGCGAGTGAAGAATAAGCCTCTCCCAGGATTGACCAGCCGGGATGGAGACCAGATTGTGAGAGTTAACGGCACCGTTCACCCTCCGTCGAGTTTCAGAAAGGATGGCCCTGCCTGAGCAGGGCCATCCGGCCATCACTGTCGCGCCTTCGCAGGTTACTTGCCCTTCAAAGTGAACTCCACCTTGACGGTTTCGCCTTCCTTCACGTCAACCTCCTGTTCAAGCAGTCCGGCGATTGGATGCCATGCCGCCACCTTCTGCTTCCCCGGTGGCACATCGGTCAATTCAAAGGACCCATCCTCCTTCACTTTCGTAAAGTAGGGATTGGTCACAGGGAGAAACCAGGCTTGCATGAACTCATGCTGATCGCATTGAAGTCGGACCACCGAGCCAGCCTTGACCTGGCGTAAGGTAATTTTCTTATTCATCGAGTCTCCCTTTTGGGCCAGCGCGATGTTAAAAATAGTTGAAGCACTGTTGTTTTTTTTGACTTCAAACGCATGCGGGTTGTGGAGGACCCCCGAAGCCGACTTCGGATCATCGGGATCGGCATCATTGTTTTCGACGATAAACCGTCCTCTATTGACGGCCACCCCCGTGAATTCTGACCATTCACATAGATCGGCAACGACCTTGGTTCCGGGGTACGCTTTCATCCAGGTGTCGTCATTGAGCCCACGGACGGCCACCAGGGCATCCTGCAGGCCCCCGCCCTTGGCAAGCCGGACTCGCGTGAGGAGGCGAATTTTCCCGTCCTCTGATTTGTTCGGGTTCTTCGAGCAGAATGCAGTATTAGGGAATTTCTTGAAGGCAAACTTCTTGGGTGGCGGAACCTTGCCTGAGTACAGGACCTGCCCGATGATGGTGCCCCCGGCCTCGGCGGGGAGGGGAGCCGCTCCGAAACTCCAGAACCCCAACGCCAGGAACGACACAACCATCGACAGCGGAGCCATTGCATGTCGCTGTGTCAGGCGGTTGTCATGAAGGGATGGCCCTCCTCGTGTCTTGATGTCGTGTCGCATGCTCATGGTATACCTCATTACGTAAAGGTGTAGCGTAGGTGTCTCGTCTCTAGCCTGCTGAAGCAGCAGGTCTCGGTCTGAGGCCTCCTTTTACCTTACGAGCCTGCAGAAGCCTATGCAAGTAATAAGAAACCCTGGTTATGACCGTCGCCTATCGCTGCGAACCGCGAAGAGAAGAGGTTCGCGCCAGAGTGAGCCGACGACCGTAGTCGTGAAGTGGGATCAGACAGAGACGAGCCCGTGGGTCACGGCATACTTGGTGAGGTCGGCGGTGGTGCGCAGCCCCAATTGCTTTGCGATGCGGGCCTTGTGGAATTCTATGGTTTTTGACGAGACGCAGAGGATGGACGCGATCTCCTTCAGCGATCGTCCTTCGGCGACCAGTTGGAGGACTTCGCGCTGACGCAGCGTGAGGGTGGCTTGTGCGCTTGCAGGGGATGTCCGCTGATGGAGCAGCGGATCCAGGACGCCCTTTGCCAAGAGCGGCGATACGTAGAGGTGGCCACGCAGGGAGGCGCGAATCGCTTGCACGAGTTCCGTGGCGCTTGCCCGCTTAAGCACATAGCCCGAGGCGCCGGCGCGAAAGGCTTCCGTGACATAGGTCGGGTCGCCGTGCATGCTGAGGAACACCAGTTTCGCATCGGGGACGAGACGGCGAAGCTGCTGGGCGGCATCAATGCCGTTCAGCAGCGGCATCGACAGATCGAGGAGAATCACGTCCGGTTCCAGTCGTGGCGCAGCTTCAATCAGGGCGCGCCCATCCCCAACCGAACCGACTAAGTTAAATTCAGGCTCCAGCACTTTCTGAAGAGCCTCGACGAACATCGTGTGGTCGTCTGCCAGGAGAATGCTCGGTTTCGTCATGATGGCTCCTTTGGCCATGGAAGGCGGGCAACGACTTCGGTCCCTTCGATCGGCGTCGAATGCCACTCCACCGATCCGTTCAGCTGTCGTACCCGCTCCTGCATGCTGAGCATGCCGAGTCCCGGCCTGCCTCTGCGGACTTCTTCGAGGTCCATGCCGATTCCGTTGTCTAGAATGGTGAGACACAGGGCTTCCGGCGTCACCGACAACTTGACGGCCACTTGCGACGCCTTGGCATGTAGTCCGACGTTTCCCAAGCTCTCCTGCGCAATGCGATAGAGACAGGTTGCGAGGCGTAGCGGGATGGGCATGCCCGAACGCGGCTTCGTAAATCTAGCTTTGATGCCGGTGCGTTTGACGAACTCGTTGATATAGCGCTGAAGGGCCACGACCAGCCCGAGATCATCCACCGTGGTCTGGTGAAACCGGTAGGCGAGTTGACGGACATCGTCTGATAGCTCGCTGACATGTCGGCGGATGCCGCGTATCCGGCGGCGAATGGCTGCGGGAGATTCAGGAAGATCCCGGCACAACGAGTCCAGGTGGAGCCCGATCGCGCCCAGTCGCTGATTCACATCGTCGTGCAGATCACGAGAAATTCTTCGGCGCTCTTCGTCCTGAACTGTGAGTAATTTCCCAGCCAGCGTTCGCAGATCGTTCTGGGTCCGATCCATGTCCTCAATGTGAGGATCAACTCCTATAGGAAGAACCTTCTGAGTTCGCATTTGTCCCAGTGTCCCCGACATCGCATGCGTCACATGAATTCAATCGCCCACGGAAATTACCAGTCCACAATACTTCCTTCACCATACTGCGCCGCCAGAGCGTACACAACCCTGGGATGCGGGGGAATTCGCCACTGCATGGACGTCTATGACAGCGAGTCAATTGAATAGTCCTGAGCTCGGCGGGGTCGTAGTCTGTTGGTTGTGGTGGTAATCAGCAGGAGCTCTGATCGAAGCGACTCTGCTGCCTATACAATTCATGGTCCCAGTGGTTCGATTCCGATCTGTCCGTTCTGTCGAACTGCCAATCTGGGCCGAGCCTATTCCTTGGTCACAATTGTGAAAGGCGAATGACATCAGGGTTGAGCCACCTGTTCAAGATATTTCTTCTGTCGCATTTTGCGACGGGCCTTAGTCGTAATCAGGCCTGAAATGCCCCACAGGGCTTCTCCCTTCCCGGCATGATCTTGATAAGTTCGCAGTAAACGTTGACCCGATCATGCCCCCACCTGGTTGCCATCTTGCAGAAGAAACCAGAGACGACCGGGGGACAGGACCTGACATGAACAGGTTGTCCAAATTCTGGAGGATGCAGGTGAGCCAAGAGTTTTATCCTGCCCTGACGAAGTTCATGGTCTCTGTTAGGTTGAAATGTGTCGAGCAAGGCACTTCTCGTCTGACCAAGTGGCTGTCGGCCCCAGGTGCTGACCTGTTGTTTGAGAGGCCAGGTGTGGACAGATGATGCACGAATAGAGAGACGGAAGCACAGGCTGGGGGGCCTGACCGTTTCCACGTCGTTAAGGAGAAACCGTGGGTAATGTCACGCAGGATAAGCAGTTGGTGAAATGGTTCGAGGAGCTCGGTATCGAGGACGTTCCGCTGGTCGGCGGAAAGAATGCGTCGTTGGGAGAAATGTATCGTGAGCTGGCCGCCAAAGGCGTGAAGGTGCCCAACGGTTTCGCCGTCACGGCTGAGGCCTATCGACTCTTCCTGAAAGACGCGAAGCTCGATGCCGTGATTCGGTCGATTCTCAACGACTTAGATACGCACGATCTGACCAACCTTCAACAGCGTGGGAAGCAGGTACGGCAGGCGATTCTCGCCGAGACGCTTCCGCCTGAGTTGGCCGATGCGATTACCGACGCCTACGACCGGCTGAGTAAAGGACTTCCCGAGCCAGCGGATGTGGCGGTGCGCAGCAGCGCAACGGCGGAAGATTTGCCGGATGCCAGTTTCGCCGGACAACAAGAGACCTACCTCAATGTGCAGGGGCATCTGTCACTCCTGGAGCATTGCAAGCGCTGTTTTGCCTCGCTCTTCACCGATCGAGCCCTCTCCTACAGGGCGGACAAGGGCTTCGATCATTTGAAGATCGCCCTTTCCATCGGGGTGCAGCGGATGGTGCGATCGGATCTGGCGACCTCCGGCGTGATGTTTTCCATCGACACCGAAACCGGTTTTCGCGAGGCCGTCTTGATCAACGCGGCCTATGGCCTGGGCGAAAACGTCGTGCAGGGGACCGTCAATCCCGACGAGTATTATGTGTTCAAGCCGACGCTCAAGCAGGGCTATCGGCCGATCTTGCAGAAAATGCTCGGAACCAAGGAGTTCAAACTCATCTACGATATCGGCGGCGGCAAGATGGTGAAGAACGTGCCGGTGTCTCAGGGTGACCGATCGAAGTTCGCCGTAACCGACGAGGATATCCTGACCCTCGCCCGCTGGGCCTGCGTGATCGAAGATCATTACAGCGCGAAGCGAGGCACTCCCAGCCCGATGGACATGGAATGGGCCAAAGACGGACTCACCGGAGAACTGTTTATCGTCCAAGCCAGACCGGAAACGGTCCAATCCCTTCAACCGCGCGATACGCTGGAGACCTATCGCTTGAAGGAAAAGGGGAAGGTGTTGGTGGCGGGCCGCAGCGTCGGAGAAAAGATCGGGCAGGGCCCGGTTCGTGTGATCAGGAGCGCCCGGCAGATTCACGAGTTTCAGTCAGGTGAGGTGCTGGTGACCGATAAAACCGATCCTGATTGGGAGCCCATCATGAAAATAGCCTCTGCGATCGTCACCGATCGTGGCGGACGGACCTGCCACGCCGCGATCGTCAGCCGCGAATTGGGCCTGCCGGCCATCGTCGGGACCGAACAGGGGACAGATGTGCTCCTCGACGGACAAGCGGTGACGGTCTCCTGCGCGGAGGGTGATACCGGTTTTGTGTATGAAGGGCAGCTCCCGTTTCACGTCGAGACGCTGGACGTGAAGGGCCTCGGGCGGCCCAAGACTAAAATCATGATGAATGTCGGGAATCCACAAGAAGCCTTCGGACTGTCATTCATTCCCAACGACGGCGTCGGGTTGGCCAGGGAAGAATTCATCATCAGCTCCTACATCAAGGTCCACCCCCTGGCGTTGCTCAACTTTGACCGGCTGGAGGATCAGGCGCTCAAGGCTGAGATCGGGCGGATCACGGCCGGGTACTCGGACAAACCCAGATTCTTTGTCGATAAACTGGCCCAGGGCGTGTCGATGATCGCGGCTGCCTTCTACCCGAAGGATGTGATCGTCCGGCTCAGCGACTTCAAGAGTAATGAGTATGCGGACCTGCTCGGTGGCCGCGGCTACGAACCGAAGGAAGAGAACCCGATGCTGGGCTTTCGCGGGGCGTCACGGTACTACGACCCGCGCTATCGGGAGGGGTTTGCGTTGGAATGCCGGGCGATGAAACAGGTGCGGGATGAGATGGGCCTGATCAACGTGAAACTCATGGTCCCGTTCTGCCGGACGGTCGACGAAGGGCGGCGTGTGATCGCGGAAATGGAGCGACATGGCCTGAAGCAGGGCGAGAGGGGCCTTGAGGTCTACGTGATGTGTGAGATTCCGAGTAACGTGCTACTCGCCGAGCAGTTCGCGGAGATCTTCGACGGTTTTTCTATCGGATCGAACGACCTGACACAACTTGTCCTCGGCGTGGACCGGGATTCAGCAATCGTCGCGCACCTGTTCGACGAGCGGAACGAGGCCGTGAAGAAAATGGTGGCAAGCGTCATTCAAGCGGCCAAGGCGAAGGGACGAAAAGTCGGTATCTGCGGACAGGCGCCGAGCGATTATCCAGAGTTCACCCGGTTCTTGGTGGAGCAAGGCATCGACAGCATTTCGCTCAATTCTGACGCCGTCGTCAAGACCACGCTGGCCGTGTTGGAGTTGGAGCGTAACCGGGTTGGATGACGGAAAAGGACAGCTACACCACTGAAGCGCCGCCGCAGCACCGCTGCTTCAAGATGGCCCTACTGATAGGGATAGTGCGGTGTTCTGCCCCTCGTGCCAGTTGCTCACTGTAGCTAAATGTCCCTTCCCTCTCACCCTGAGCATGTCGAGTGGTGTGAAAGTCGTGAAATTTTCGCCGGTCGTTGAAGAGCGATCAGGGCATTGCTCTTGCTGACGTTGATCACTGTGTTCCTGCCTATCGCGAGTTCCTGCAACCGGTTCAGCTCGGAATTAGGTAGGCCTACGCAGGCGGAATATCATGCCGGATGTTCAAGCAATCGTCAGGGGGCAAGAGCGTATGGAGCAGCCTAAGAAGAGCGACGGCTGGTTGGCCACATTCCTTCGTGAAGTAATCAGCATGCCGCGCCGGCATATGTTGGTTTTTGTTGTCGCGACCCTCTTGCTCGTTGTCGTGGAGATCGAGTTGGTCGAAGGATGGCACCTAGTTCATCTCGTCGAACTCGTGGGCCTGATGGTGTTTCTGTTTCTTCTCTGGGCGGCCTGGCGGGTCCGACGTTTCAGAATGAGCAGGTGAGAAGGTGGGCGTGGCTCAATCCCGGCTGAAAAGAAAGGGCGGGCACTGATGATACCCAATCGAAGTGTTGTCGGTCTGCTAGAGAGAGATGATAGCTGATTTGTCATGGCCTCCAAATCTAACAATCAGATTAACGTTATACCGAAAGTTTTGCTTCAACAGTTGATCGATGTGCTTTCTGCACAAGGCTATCGCACGGTCGGTCCGGTCGCGCGCGACGGAGCTGTCCTCTGGGACACCATCCGACAGGTATCGGATCTGCCGATCGGTTGGCGCGATGAGCAGGCGCCTGGACGCTATCGCATAGAACAGACCGGCTCGGCCAGGATTTTCGGTGTGGTCCATGGGCCGCAGTCTGTGAAGCCGCTGGCATTTGCGCCGCGTGAGCCGTTGCTGACGATCGAACGGAGTCAGGGGCGGGTTTCGGTTCAGCCGACAATGCCGAAGAGCGAGAAGGTTGCGGTGCTCGGGGTGCGGGCCTGCGATCTGGCAGGGCTCGCGATCCAGGATCACATCTTTCTGAAAGACGCCTACCGGGATCCCTATTATCGTACACGTCGTGACGGCCTGTTTCTGATTGCGGTGAACTGCACTCGCGCGCTCGCCACCTGTTTTTGCGCCTCGATGGACACCGGTCCGCGAGCGGGCGCAAGTTTCGACCTCGCCCTGACCGAATTGGACGAAGCATTTCTCGTGGAAGCAGGCAGTGAAGCTGGCCGAGAGGTGGTGCGCGCATTATCGCCTGCGCCGGCCTCGACCGCGCAGACCCGCGAAGCCGAACAGCAGATCGAGGCCTGCGCCGGTAGCCAGACGCGGCAGTTGGACCGATCGCAGCTCCCACAGGCCCTGTATGACGCGCATGAGCATCCACGATGGGACGATGTCGCGGTGCGCTGCCTCGCCTGCGGGAATTGCACGATGGTGTGCCCGACCTGTTTCTGTCATGCGGTCGAGGAGGTGCCGAACCTCACGCAGACAGGTAGTGAACAGAGCAGATTGTGGGATTCCTGTTTCACCCAGGACCATGGCTATATTCACGGCAAGAACATTCGACCGACAATCAAGGATCGTTATCGCATGTGGCTCACCCACAAGCTGGCTTCCTGGATCGATCAGTTCGGCACCTCCGGCTGTGTCGGCTGCGGACGGTGCATCACCTGGTGCCCGGTCGGGATCGATCTCACCGAAGAGTTGCCGACGTTACTGAAACCATCGAGTCCGGCCAAGGAAAAATCTAGCCAATCATGACACGCTTCTCACAGGTCACGGAGAATGGCGCACTCAATCCCTATCTGATTCAGCCTGCCACGATTGTGGAGAAGATCAGAGAAGCGGAAGATATCGACACCTATCGGTTACGTTTCGTCGATGAACAGGCGCGGCGGAGTTTTCGATTCGCGGCCGGGCAGTTCAACATGGTTTATCTCTTCGGCGTCGGCGAGGTGGCAATCTCGATCGTGTCGGATCCTGATGAGCCGGAGTCCCTGGCCCACACCATCCGTGCGGTAGGGCGAGTCACCAAGGCCATCGCGCAACTGCAGCCTGGCGATGAGCTGGGCATCCGTGGGCCGTTCGGACAGGGCTGGCCGCTCGACGACGCGCTGGTCAAAGATGTGCTGATCGTGACCGGCGGGCTGGGCTGTGCGCCGGTCGTCGGCGCCATTGAATATATCTTTCGTCGACGCAACCAGTATGGAGCCGTGAAGATTCTACACGGGGTCAAGACGCCGCACGACCTGCTCTTTCGGGAGCGGTTCGATGCCTGGCGAAGACATCCCGATACTCAGGTCTTATTGACCAGCGACCAGCCCGATAAGACCTGGCATTACCACGTCGGCGTGGTGACGGAACTTTTCGAGCAAGTGGCGTTGGACCCGGCACGGACCATGGTCTTGATGTGCGGACCGGAGATCATGATGCGTTTAGGCGTGCCGATCTTGATGCAGCGAGGGATTCCGGCGACCGCGATCTACGTCTCGCTGGAGCGGCACATGGAATGCGGGATCGGCCTCTGCGGCCATTGCCAATTGGGCCCCTATTTTCTGTGTAAAGACGGCCCGGTCATGCGGTACGACCGGGTCGCGCCGTGGTTGGGACGGACTGGTGTGTGATCGGTGATGGGATGCCGTCGCTATGAATGACAAGAACACAATTAAACCGCTCGTGACGCCCATGCGGCCCAAGCTCGGTGTCTTTAAATTCGCCTCCTGCGACGGATGCCAGCTCAGTATTTTGAACCTCGAAGATGACCTGCTCGCGCTGGGGCAGGCCTTGAACATTGCCTATTTCCCCGAAGCTTCCAGCGACATGAGGGAGGGGCCCTACGACATCGCCTTGGTGGAGGGGTCCATCACGACGCCGGAAGATGCGCATCGAATTCTGTCCGTGCGGAAGCAAGCCGCCATGTTGATCACGATCGGCGCCTGCGCCACGGCAGGCGGGATTCAAGCCCTGCGTAACTGGGGGGATGTCGAGGCTTTCAAACGAGTGGTCTATCCGAGTCCTCAGTATATCCAGAGCCTCAGTACCTCGACGCCGATCTCGGAACATGTGCATGTCGATTTTGAGTTGTGGGGCTGTCCGATCGATAAAACTCAATTACTCCTGGTGATCACCGATCTATTAGCCGGCGTGCAGCCGCGACTGCCAACACATAGTGTATGCATCGAATGTAAACGCCAGGGGAACGTCTGCGTGATGGTCGCCAAGGGGATTCCCTGCCTCGGGCCTGTGACACGTACCGGTTGCGGTGCGATTTGTCCGAGCATGGGTCGGGACTGCTACGGCTGTTTCGGCCCGGCCGAAGGCCTGCATGAAGGTCCCGGACTCCCTCCGAATACGGCCGCGCTGGCCAAGGAGTTTAATCAGGGACTCCAACTTATTCCCGCTGAGGTGTTGCGCCGGTTCCGCGGCATCAACGGCTCTGTCAGGCCGTTTCGAGAGGAGAGCCAGGCATGGGAGCAGAAAGACCGTGACGCGTGACGAGTACTATATAGCGCGAGCCTGTACGTCATGAGTGAATCAAACGACAATAAGACAAGAACCATCTCGGTCGGCATGATTGCGCGCGTCGAAGGCGAAGGCGCACTCCGTGTCTCTGTGAAAGAGGGCGTCGTGCAGGATGTCGAGCTGAGGATCTTCGAGCCGCCGCGGTTCTTCGAGGCCTTCCTGGTAGGGCGACATTACGACGAGGTGCCGGACATCGTGGCGCGGATCTGCGGCATCTGCCCCGTGGCCTACCAGATGAGTGCCGTCCATGCGTTGGAGCAGATCTTCGGTGTGACCGTGGAGGGGGCGCTGCGGGATGTGCGGCGGATGATCTACTGCGGCGAATGGATCGAGAGCCATACGCTCCACGTCTACATGCTCCACGCGCCGGATTTTCTCGGCTATGCCAGCGCGATCGCGATGGCCAAAGATCATCCGGAGATCGTGACCAGGGGGCTGCGATTGAAGAAAGCCGGCAATGCTTTGATGACCCTGCTGGGTGGCCGCTCCGTGCATCCGGTTTCGGTGAAGGTTGGTGGATTTTCTCGCGTGCCGTTGCGCCGTGAACTGGAGGGGCTGAAAGATGAATTCCTGTGGGCACGCGATGCAGCGGTGGAGACTGTCCGCTGGGTCGCGGGGTTCGACTACCCTGATTTTGCGCAAGACTATGCCTTCGTCGCGCTCCGTCCTCCCGATGCGTATCCCTTCAACGCGGGGCCGATCCTGTCCAGTGGCGGTTTGAATATTTCTGCTGAGGAGTTCGAACAGTATTTCAGGGAAGAACAGGTGCCCTATTCCACGGCGCTTCAATGCAGACTCAATGGGGCCAGTTATTTGGTGGGGCCAATGGCGCGGCTGAACCTCAATCATGACCATCTGTCGCCGCTGGGGAAGCAGGTATTGGCCGACACCGGACTGTCGGTGCCTCTGTGCAATCCTTTTCACGCGGTCGTGGCCCGCTCCGTCGAAATCCTCTATGCGATCGAGGAAACGCTGCGGATCATCGACCGCTACGAGCCGCCACCCAGTCCGTCGGTCCCGGTGAC